>NZ_JBIVRD010000064.1:0-27706 GCF_044755565.1 Kitasatospora sp. NPDC092286
CAGAATCGGTGACTCGGATCCCGGTAGCATGTCCACCTTCGACATTCGGTCGACACCGCTCTGCGGATTTCGACATGGAAATCGGGACCCTACAGGAAGGGGAAGTCGGACCGGCCGACTTCCCCTTCCGCGCGCTCGTTCCAGGCCGGGCTCAGCTGAGCCGCAGGGCGGTGTCGATCAGCGGGACGTGGCTGAACGCCTGCGGGAAGTTGCCGACCTGGCGCTTCTCGCGCGGGTCCCACTCCTCGGCGAGCAGGCCGAGGTCGTTGCGGATGGACAGCAGCTTGTCGAAGAGCTCGTGTGCCTCGTCGGCCCGCCCGATCATCGCCAGGGCGTCGGCCAGCCAGAACGAGCAGGCCAGGAAGGCGCCCTCGTCGCCGGGCAGGCCGTCCACGCCCCCGCTGGTGGGGTAGCGGAGCACGAAGCCGTCCGGGGTGGAGAGTTCGCGCTGGATCGCCTCGACGGTGCCGATGACGCGCTTGTCGTCCGGCGGGAGGAAGCCGACCTGGGGGATCAGCAGCAGCGAGGCGTCCAGCTCCCGCGAACCGTAGGACTGGGTGAAGGTGTTGCGCTCCGCGTCGTAGCCGTGGGTGCAGACGTCCTGGTGGATGGTGTCGCGCAGCGTGCGCCAGCGCTCCAACGGGCCCTCGTGGGGCGTCTGTTCCAGCAGCTTGATGGTGCGGTCGACGGCGACCCAGGCCATCACCTTGGAGTGGACGAAGTGGCGGCGCGGGCCGCGCACCTCCCAGATGCCCTCGTCCGGCTCGCGCCAGTGCTCCTCCAGCCAGGAGATCAGCCGGAGTTGCAGCAGGTGGGCATGGTCGTCGCGGGCCAGCCCGGTGCTGTGGGCGAGGTGCAGGGCCTCGACGACCTCGCCGTAGACGTCGAGCTGGAGCTGCCCGGCCGCGCCGTTGCCGACCCGGACGGGCCGGGAGCCCTCGTAGCCCGGCAGCCAGTCGAGCTCGGACTCGGCCAACTCCCTTTCCCCGGCGATGCCGTACATGATCTGCAGGTTCTCCGGGTCCCCGGCCACCGCGCGCAGCAGCCACTCGCGCCAGGCGCGGGCCTCGTCGCGGTAGCCGGTGCGCAGCAGTGAGGAGAGGGTGATGGTGGCGTCGCGCAGCCAGGTGTAGCGGTAGTCCCAGTTGCGGACGCCGCCGATGGACTCGGGCAGTGAGGTGGTGGGGGCGGCGACGATGCCACCGGTCGGGGCGTAGGTGAGGGCCTTGAGGGTGATCAGCGAGCGGATCACGGCCTCGCGGTAGGGGCCCTGGTAGGTGCACTGGCTGGCCCAGTCGCGCCAGAACTCCTCGGTGACGGCCAGCGCCTCCTCGGCGTCCGGGGCCTTCGGAGCCTCCAGGTGGGAGGCCTGCCAGGTGAGCGCGAAGGCGATCCGCTCACCGGCGGTGACGGTGAAGTCGGCGTAGGTGGTGAGGTCCTGGCCGTAGGTCTCGGCCTCGCCGTCCAGCCACACCGAGTCGGGCCCGGCGACGGCGACCGTACGGGTCTGGTCACCGTCCGAGACCTTGCGCACCCAGGGCACGATCCGGCCGTAGCTGAACCGCATCCGCAGCGCCGAGCGCATCCGGACGGCGCCGGCCACGCCCTCGACGATCCGGATCAGCTGCGGGGCGGTGCCGCGCGGCGGCATGAAGTCGACCACCCGGACGGTGCCTTCGGCGGTGTCCCACTCCTGCTCCAGCACCAGCGAGTCGCCCCGGTAGCGGCGCCGGCCGGCGGGCGGTGCGTCGGCCGACGGCGCGCCGGCCGGGCCGATCCGCCAGAAGCCGTGCTCGTCCGTCCCCAGGAGGCCGGCGAAGACGGCGGGGGAGTCGAAGCGGGGCAGGCAGAGCCAGTCGACCGAGCCGTCCCGGCCGACCAGGGCGGCGGTCTGCATGTCGCCGATCAGCGCGTAGTCCTCGATACGGGCGGCCACGTGGTTCTCCAGGATGGTTCAGGGGTCGGTCGGTACGGCGGACGGGCGGCCGGGTTCACTCCTTGAGCGAGCCCGAGTTGGCGCCGCGCACGAAGTAGCGCTGGAAGCAGAAGAAGAGGATCGCGACGGGGATGGTGGAGACCAGCGCCGCCGCCAGCTTGAGCGGGTACTGCGTCCCGGAGCCGAGCCCGCCGGAGACGAAGTGCGCCAGACCGGTGGTCAGGGTGTCGTGCTCGCTGGACTGGGTGGAGACCAGGAAGTGCGTGAACTCGTTCCACGAGCCCTGGAAGGAGAGCACGGTGAGCGTGATCAGCGAGGGGCGGGACATCGGCAGGACGACGGACCAGAAGACGCGCAGGACACCGGCGCCGTCGATGCGGGCGGCCTCCTCGATCTCGCGCGGCACCGACTCGAAGAACTGCTTCATGATGAAGATGCCCGCGGCGTCGACGAGCAGCGGCAGGATCATGCCGCTGTAGGTGTCGAACATGCCGAAGCTCTTCAGCACCAGGAACTTCGGGATCAGCAGCACGACGCCCGGGACGGCCATCACCGCGAGCACGAAGGCGAACAGCAGCCGGCGGCCGGGGAACCGGAGCCGGGCCAGGGCGTAGCCCGCCATCGAGTCGAACAGCACCCGCCCGGCCGTGACCAGGACGGCGATCACCGTGGAGTTGCCCAGCCAGGTCAGGAACGGGACGTTCGCGACGCCGTCCGCCAGGCCGAAGAGCCGCCGGTACGCGGCGAGCGTCCCGTCGCCCGGGAACAGCGACATCGGGTTGGCGGCCGCCTCCGGGTCGGTCTTGAAGCTGTTCGCCAGCTGGAGGAGGAACGGCAGCAGATAGAGCAGCGCGAACCCGGCCAGGGCCGTGTAGCCCAGGATCCGTACCGGCCTCGGGAAGCGGCCGAGGACCGGCCGCTCCTGTTCGGGCTTGTCAGCGTGTGGCACGGTCGGCTCCCTTCGGCTTCCGCTTCGGCTTGGCGTCCCGCTCGCGCAGGACCCAGCGCTGCAGGGCCGTGAGCAGCAGGATGATGGCGAGCAGGACGAACGCGATGGCGGCGCCCTGCCCGTAGTCGGCGTTGTCGAAGCCGGCCGAGTAGGACAGGTACGCGGGCGTCAGCGTGGTGTTGCCGGGGGCGCCCTTGCCCATCACATAGACCTGGTCGAAGACCTGCCAGGTGGAGATCAGCCCGAGGGTGAGGACCAGGAAGAGCACCGGCCGCAGCGCGGGCAGCGTGACGTGGCGCAGCAGCTGGCGCCGGTTGACGCCGTCCAGCGCGGCGGCCTCCTCCAGTTCGCGGGGGATGTTCTGCAGGGCCGCGAGGAAGATCAGCATGAAGGTGCCGGAGGTCGTCCAGACGGCCATCAGGATGAGGGTGCACATCGCCACCGACGGACCGGAGAACCACTCCGACCAGGAGAGGCCCAGCGGGCCGTGGCCCGCCGAACCCCCGCCCTGCGCGGGGCCGGAGACGCCGAACCAGCCGAGGACGACCCAGACGATGCCGCGTGGATCGGCGAACCAGTTCGGGCCCTTCACGCCCAGCCAGCCCAGCATCCGGTTGACGGCGCCGCTGCCCTGGAAGAGGAAGAGGAAGACCGTCGAGATCGCGATCGAGCTGGTGACCGAGGGGAAGTAGAAGACCGTCCGCAGCGCTCCCTTGCCGCGCAGCATCCGCTGGTTGACCATGATGGCGAGGAAGAGCGCCAGCACCGTCTGGAGCGGCACCGTGAGCACCACGTAGTACAGCGTGTTGCGCATCGAGGTGGCGAAGAGGGCGCGGTCCAGCCCGTCCTCGGTGAACAGGTTGCGGTAGTTCTGCAGTCCGACGAAGTCGGCCTGGCCGCTGAACGGGTTGGACTGGCCGTCCCAGTGCAGCAGGCTCACCCAGAGCGCCATCAGGATCGGCAGGACGAGGAACAGGCCGAGGACCAGGACCATGGGGCTGACGAACAGCCAGCCCCATGCTCCCTCACGCAGGCTTCGTCGGCCCGGCGTGCTGTTACTTGGCATTCTTCAGGGCCTGCTCGCCGTTGCGCTGGAGGCTGGCGAGGATGGTCGCCGGGTCGCCGGTCTTCAGCGACTGCAGATCGGTGTTGAACTGCGTGAGCACCTGGTTGAAGCCGGGGATGGTCACCGGCGCCTGGGAGTGGGCGACCCCGTCGACCCAGGCCTTGGACTGCGGGTACTTCTCGGCGTAGGTGGCCAGCGCGCTGGTGCGCGAGGGCATCACGCCGAAGGCGTCGGCGAAGTTCATCTGCTGGTTCGCCGAGGTCAGGTGCTTGACCAGGTCGACGCCGGCGGCCTGGTGCTGGCTCTTGGCGGCGATGCCCCAGCAGTTGCTGAACGCGAGGGTGCCCTGGCCCGCCGGGCCGGCGGGCAGCGGGAGCACCTTGTAGGAGAGGTCCGGGTAGTCGGCGGCCATCGCGCCCTTGAGCCAGTTGCCCTCGATGGTCATCGCGGCCTTGCCCTTGCCGAGCGCCTCGCCGCCCCAGCCGGCGTCCACCTCGGCCACGTACTTGGCCGAGCCGGCCTTCATCATGGACTGCACGTACTCCAGGGCCTGCTTGTTGGCCGGGCTGTCGGCGGTCATCGTGGTCTGCTCGGGGTTGGTGATCCAGCCGCCGGCCTGCTTCATCAGCGCGCCGAGCCGCTGGTAGTCCGGGGCGACGACCAGACCGGTCGTCCCGTCCTTGGTCAGCTTGGCGGCGTCGTCGGAGAGCTGCTGCCAGCTGGTGGGGTAGTCGGCCTCGGTCAGCCCGGCCTGCTGCCAGAGCGTGGTGTTGATCGCCAGCGCGAGGGTGGAGCTGTCCTTGGGCAGGCAGGTGAGCTTGCCGTCGTAGCTGAACGCCTTGCGCAGCTGCTCGGAGAAGTCCGAGGCGTCGGGGATCTGGTCCCCGTAGGCGTACAGCGAGCCGCCCTTGGCGTAGTTCGCGAACTGGTCGGAGTTGACGTAGAAGAGGTCCGGCGGGTTGCCGCCGGCGAACGCCTGGCCGAGCTGCTGGTTGATGTCGCTGGCGATCTGCACCGTGACGGTGTTGCCGGTCTGCTTGGCCCAGTCGGCGGTGGCGGCCTTGACCGCGGCGGTCTCGGCGTCGCCGGAGGTGGCTATCAGCACGTTCAGGCTCTGGCCTTCGCCGGAGGCCTGCGTGGCCGGTGAGTCGCTGAAGCCGCCGGAGGAGGAGCAGCCGGTGACGGCGCCGAGGGCGACGACCGCGCAGATGGCCGCGGCGAGGGTGCGAGTGGTGGCCATGCAGGTTCTCCTTGCGAGGGTGGGGGGTGCTTGGAGGGGGGATGGAGGGCGAAGCGGACCGGGCCGGGCGGTCAGACGCTGTCGCGGAGGACCAGCGTGGGAGCGAGCAGCACGTGCTCGGTCGGGCGCCGGGCGTCGCCGAGGCGTTCCAGGAGCAGCCGCATGCACTCGCGGCCCACCGCGTCGAGCGGCTGGGCGAGGCTGGACAGCGCGGGGAAGAGCGCCGGGGCGATGGGGGAGTCGTCGAAGCCGATGACGGCCGCGTCCGGGCCGGGCGTGCGGCCGCTGCGGCGGAGCGCCTGGTACCAGCCGACGGCGAGGGTGTCGCTCGCCGCCACCGCGGCGGTCGCACCGCCCGCGAGCAGCCGCTCGGCGGCCTCGGTGGCGCTCGCGGGGTCGTCCAGGCTCTCGACCCGGCGGCCCCGGACGGAGAGGCCCAGCTCGCGCATGGTGGTCTGCCAGCCGCGGGCACGGTCGTCACCGACGCCGGAGCCCTTCGGCCAGCCGAGGAAGCCGATCTTCTCGTGGCCCTGCCCGGCCAGTCGGCGGACGGACGCCGCGGTGCCGGCCGCACCGTCGACGTCGACCCAGTCGCCGACGTCCCGGCCGGACCAGGTACGGCCGAAGGCGACGAACGGGACGCCGCGGTCGTGCAGCCAGCCCTGACGCCGGTCGCCGCGATCGGTGCCGCTCAGGACGAATCCGTCGGCCCCGTGCTCGTCCAGTAGCCGCTGGTAGCAGCCCAGTTCGTCGTCCCCGGGGGTGGCGGCGAACAGCACCACCCGGTAGCCCGCCTGGTCGGCGGCCTCGGAGAGGGAGTGCAGGAACTGGTCGAGCACCGGGGTCGGGGCGCCCGCCAGGCTCGGCCGGATGCCGTAGCCGATGAGCTTGCTGGCCCTGGTCCGCAGCGCCTGGGCGGCCCGGTGCGGCCGGTAGCCGAGCTCGTCGATCGCGCGCTGGACCCGCTCCAGCGTCTGCGGGCGGAGCAGTTCGGGGGAGTTGATGGCGTTGGAGACCGTCTGACGGGCCACGCCCGCCCGGGCGGCGACCATCTCGAGCGTCACCGACGAGCCCGCCTTCGGCGCGGGGGAGGAGCTTGCAGGCATGGCGGTGGTCCCGGGGTTCGGTCTCGTTCGGCGAATTACTTGGAGCGTTCCAAGACGGTGTTCCATTAGCCCCACCAGGGGGTTAGTGTTTTGGAACGCTCCAATGACAGAAAGGTTGCGCCCGGATGGAAGCAACTGTCAAGCCCCAAAACGAGGATGCCGAGGCCATGTCAGAGATCAGCCTGCAGCCGTTTCTGCACGACGCCCAGCTCTCGGTGGCCGCCCCGAGCTTCTGCGCCTCGCGCTCGGACGGCCAGGTCGGCGGCGGCGCGGACGGCTTCTACCACGGCGACCGACGGTTCCTCTCGCGCCTGGAGATCGGCGTCCCGGGCGTTCCCAACGCACCCGTCGCCACCGCGCAGGGCGACGACGGACAGACCACCTTCGTCACCGTGCTGCGCGGCCTCGCCGAGCTGACCGCCGACCCGGCCGTCACCCTGGAACGCCGCCGCGAGCTCCGGCCCGGCCGCCTCACCGAGCGCTACACCGTCCGCAACGCGGGCGGCCTCACCGCCCGGCTCCGCCTCGACCTGCGCGCGGAGAGCGACTTCGCCGCCATGGACGAGGTCAAGGCCGGCCGCGACGTCCCCGCCACCGCGCCCGCCGCCCACCAGGACGGCCTCCGCTGGTCCGAAGGACCGCTCACCGCCACCCTCACCGTCTCACCGGCACCCGACCACCGCGCCACCGACACCGGTGTCCTGGGCTTCGACCTCGAACTCGCGCCCGGCGCCAGCTGGCAGGCCGTCCTGGAGTGCACCGCCGAACACCGCGACGGCGACCTCTTCCCCGCGCCCTCCGCCGGCGCCGCCCCGTGGAACACCCCCGAGGTGACCGGACGGGACCACCACCTCGCCCACTGGATCGACCGCTCCCACCGCGACCTGCGCGGACTCCTGCTCTCCGACCCGCTGCGGCCCGAGGACCACTTCCTCGGCGCCGGAGCACCCTGGTTCCTCACCCTGTTCGGCCGGGACTCCCTCTGGGCGGCCCGGATGATGCTCCCGTTCGGCACCGACCTCGCCGCCGGGACGCTGCGCACCCTGGCCCGCCGGCAGGGGCGGGCCGTCGACCCGGCGACCGAGGAGCAGCCCGGCAAGATCCTCCACGAGGTCCGCCGCGAGGAGCAGCACCTCGACGCCGGCTCCCAACTGCCGCCCTGCTACTACGGAACCGCCGACGCCACCCCGCTCTGGATCACCCTGCTGCACGACGCCTGGCGCTGGGGCCTGCCCGGGGACCAGGTCGAGGAACTGCTGCCGTACGCCGAATCCGCGCTGACCTGGCTGGAGCACCACGCCGACGCCGACGGCGACGGCTTCCTGGAGTACGTGGACACCTCCGGCACCGGCCTGTCCAACCAGGGCTGGAAGGACTCCTCCGACAGCATCCGCTTCCGCGACGGCCGGATCGCCGACGCGCCCATCGCACTCAGCGAGGTGCAGGGCTACGCCCACGAGGCCGCCGTCGCGGCGGCCGCGCTGCTGGACGCCTTCGGCCGGCCGGGCGCCGACCGCTGGCGGCAGTGGGCGGAGGACCTGCGGCTGCGCTTCCGCGCCCACTTCTGGGCCGAGGACGCCCACGGCCCGTACCCGGTCGTCGCCCTCGACCGGGACAAGCGGAAGGTCGACTCCATCGCCTCCAACATGGGGCACCTCCTCGGCACCGGCCTGCTCGACGAGGAGGAGAGCGCGCTGGTCGCCCGGCGGCTCACCGCCCCGGGCATGGACAGCGGCTTCGGCCTGCGCACCCTCGACGCCGACGCGGCCGGCTTCAACCCGCTCGGCTACCACACCGGTTCGGTCTGGCCGCACGACAGCGCCATCGCCGTCCACGGCCTGGCCCGCGCGGGCCTGCACGACGCCGCCGCGCCGCTGGCCGCCGGTCTGGTCCGCGCCGCGGCGGCCTTCGACCAGCGGCTCCCCGAGCTGTTCGCCGGCCACCCCCGCGGCCAGTACGCCCGACCGGTCCCGTACCCGGCGTCCTGCCGGCCCCAGGCCTGGGCCGCGGCCTCCTCCGTGCTGGTCCTCCAGGCACTGCTCGGCCTGGAGGCCGACGCGCCCAACCGGCGGCTGCGGGTCCGCTCCCACATCACGCCCGGGTACGAGGCACTGCGCGTGACCGGCCTGACGGTGGCGGGCCTGCCGATCGAGGTGTCGACCGACCACACCGGGGCGATCGACCTCCGCGCGCCGGAGGGATTCACGACCACGACCGGGCACTGACCCGCACCCGGGCCCCGGCGGCATGCCGTTCTCCCCGCACGCCCCCGTGCCGGACGAGCGGCAGGCCGCCGCGTCCTGGGTACCGAGGCGGTCGGCGACCCCGGCCAGGTCAGGCCGACCGGACCGCCCGCGACCGCCTGGTCTTCGGCCCCTGCCCGCGCACGGCGGCAGCGGTGTAGCACCGCCGGCCCGACTCCGTACCCGGCAAGGGCCGCTGGGCGTCAGCCCTGCGGGGTCCAGTAGCCGACGAGCCGCGCGCTGCCGGGCCCGAGGCTCTTCCAGGAGCCGCTGAACGCCAGGACGGCGACGGCGGCGGTGGGGAACTCCGACCGCTCCATGCGGGCGCGCAGGTCTCCCTCCGCCTCCCCGGCGAGGGTGTCGGCCAGCGCGTGCATCTCGGGATTGTGGCCGACCACGAGCAGGTCGTTCACCTCGTCGGAGGTCCCGTTCACGAGCGCGATCAGCCCGCCGAGCCCGCCCTCGTCGTGGCCGGGCGTGTAGAGCGCCTCCTCGTAGCCGGCCGCGGGCTTCTCCGGAAACTCCTGGGCCATCAACTCCCAGGTCTCCCTGGTGCGGACGGCGTCGGAGACACGCGCCAGACCGGGCGTGAGGCCGGACCCGGCGAGCCACCGCCCGGCGAGCGGCGCGTCCGTGCGGCCCTGGTCGTCCAGGTGGCGCTCGTGGTCGACCTGTGTCTCCCGCTCGGCCTGCGCATGACGGACCACAATGATCCTTCGAGTGGCGTCGGTGGTCATCGGCGATCTCCGTCCTCCCTCACGCGGCGCGCGATGGGATCGATTACGACACGTTCCGTCCACCAACGATACAAAGCCGCCCGGCGAGATGATCATTGGCCGGCGTCACTGATCGGGCATCACCACCGGTCGCACCATGGGGAGAAGCCCACCGCTCCACCGGCCCGGGACGCCGTCCCCGGGGCAGGACCTCATGAGCCCTCAGGGGTGGTACAGCTCCCCGATCCGCATGATCCGGCCGCGTGAGTCCAGCACCACGTCGTAGTCGCTGCCGTAGCAGCCGTACGGGGGCTCGGGTTCGCGGTCCGCGAGGCAGTCGTCGAGGTGGTCGACCAGCTCCGGCACCGGTACCGGCCTCGCCGGTTCGGCGTGTTCCAGATCGACCAGGGTGGCGGTCGCGGTGGCGGCGAAGGTGTAGCGGGCGGGGGAGCCGGTGGGCTCGTAGTAGCCGTCGTCGGGGATGTCCGGGCCGCAGACGAACCGGGTGGGGCGGGCGGTGAGCTGGTCGCGGGCCACGGTGACCACCTGGAGGACGCGGTGGCCGGGGCGTTCGGCGGCGGTGGTGCAGGCGGCGGCCGCGGGGGAGACCAGGGCGACGGCCGGACCGTCGGCACCGTCGCCGTCGTCGTCACCGTCGTCGAACTCGCCGGCGGCGGCCACCGTCGGGTCCTCGTCCACCGGGGTGCAGGCGGAGAGGCAGAGGGCGGCCGTACAGAGCAGCAGGGCGGCGAGCAGCAGACGGGGCGCGGTCATGACGCAAGTCTCCCTGGGGCGTGACCGGATTCGGCACCTCCGTACACGACGCCCGCCCCGGCCGCGGTTCCACGCGGGCCGCCCCCGACGGGTGTGCGGACCGGTCGGGGGCGGAGTGTCCGGACGGGCGTTACGCCGCGACGGGCCGTGCGGTGTCGTACGCCTCGCGGAGCCGGGACTGCGCCCCGGCGCCGGCGCCCAGGTGGTCCAGGCCCAGCAGCGCCGCGCCCAGGACGGGCGGAGCGACCACGACCCGTGGCTCGGCCAGCGGGGCGGCGGCGGCCAGCCGGGCCGTCAGGTTGTCGAGCAGCAGCGGCTGCCGGGAGGCGAGCACGCCGCCGCCCAGCACCAGCGGCGTGGGCGAGTCCAGCAGGTCGAGCCGCCGCAGCGCGACGACGGCCAGCCGGGTGATCTCGTCGGCCTGCCGGTCGATCAGCTCCAGCGCCACCGGGTCGCCCTCCTCGGCGACCGCGAACAGCACCCGGACGATCTCGTGCATCCGCGCCGACGGCAGGTGTCCGAGGTGGATGGCCTCGGCGACCGTGCCCGTGCTCGGCAGGCCGAAGTGCTCGGCGATGGCCCGGGCGAGCGCGGTCGGGCCGCCGCGGCCGTCCTCGGCGCGGACGGCGTGCCACATGCTGCTGACGGCGAGGCCGGCGCCGCCGCCCCAGTCGCCGGTGAGTTCGCCGAGGGCGGGGAAGCGGGCGGTGCGGCCGTCGGGGAGCAGGCCGACGCAGTTGATGCCGGCGCCGCAGACGACGGCGACGCCGCGCGGGCCGTCGGTGCCGGCCCGCAGCAGGCCGAAGGTGTCGTTGGCGACGGTGTTGCTGACGCCCCAGGGGTGCGACTCCAGGGCGGTGCGCAGCGCCTCCTCCTCCACCGGGAGGTCGGCGTTGGCGAGGCAGGCGCTGACGTGGGTGGTCAGGATGCCGTTCAGGGAGAGCCCGGCCGCGGCGGCCGCCTCCTCGACCAGCGGTGCGAGACCGGCCACGGCCGCCGCGCCGCCGGTCTTCTGCGGTGTGAAGCCGCCGCCCCGGGCGGAGCCGTGGACGGTGCCGTCGGCGCCGATCAGGGCGACGTCGGTCTTGGAGTTGCCCGCGTCGATGGCGAGAACGCCGGGCAGAAGTGGTTCGGGCTGGTGGGTCATCAGGTCCCCGCGGCTCGTACGTGGCCCGGCCGTTGTCCCCGGCCGGGGGTGGTCGGTCTCCTCGCGGCCCGGCCCGTGGCCCCGGTGGGGGCGCGGGCCGGGCACGCGGGCGCCTCAGGCCCAGGCGAGGTGCTCGCGGTTGTGCGCGAGCAGCCGGTCCGTCAGCTGGTCGGCGAGTTCGATCTGGCCGACCAGCGGGTGGGCGAGCAGGGCGTCGAAGACCCGGTCGCGACCGCCGCGCAGGGCGGCGTCGAGCGCGAGGTGCTCGTAGCAGGTCACGGCGGCGATCAGGCCGGCGTACAGCGGCTCGACGGCCCGCTGGGGCAGCGGGCGCACACCGGCCGCGTCCACCTCGGCCGGCACCTCGATGACGGCGTCGTCGGGCAGGAACGGCAGCACGCCGTCGTTGCGGGTGTTGACGACCTGGACGGAGGTCCGGCCGTCGGTGCCCAGCAGGGAGGCGATCAGCTGCACCGCGGCCTCGGAGTAGAACGCGCCGCCGCGCTTGCCCAGCAGCTCCGGCTTGGTGTCCAGGGCCGGGTCGGCGTACATTTCCAGCAGCTGCCGCTCGATCTCGGCGACCTCGGCCGCCCGCGAGCCCTTCTCCTTGAGCTCCTGGACCACCACGTCGTGCTGGTAGAAGTAGCGCAGGTAGTAGGACGGGACGACGCCGAGCCGTTCGATGACGGGCTGCGGCAGGTGCAGGTCGGCCGCGATCTCCTTGCCGTACGTGCCCAGCAGCTCGGGCAGCACCTCGCGCCCGGTGGACGCGCCCGGGGCGTCGAGCAGGGTGACGCCGCGCTCCCAGGTCAGGTGGTTGAGGCCGACGTGGTCCAGGCGGATCAGCTCGGGGTCGACGCCGAGGTGTCCGGCGAAGCGGCGCTGGAAGCCGATCGCCACGTTGCAGAGGCCGACGGCCTTGTGCCCGGCGTTCCGCAGGGCCCGGGTGACGATGCCGACGGGGTTGGTGAAGTCGACGATCCAGGCGTCGGGGTTGGTGCGGCGGACCTTCTCGGCGATGTCCAGCACCACCGGGACGGTGCGCAGCGCCTTCGCCAGGCCGCCGGCCCCGGTGGTCTCCTGGCCGACGCAGCCGCACTCCAGCGGCCAGGTCTCGTCCCGGTTGCGGGCGGCCTGTCCGCCGACCCGCAGCTGGAGCAGCACCGCGTCGGCGTCGGCGACACCGGCCTCGACGTCGGTGGTGGTCGTCACGACCGCGCCGTGGCCCTGCTTGGCGAAGATCCGCCGGGCCAGCCCGCCGATCAGCTCCAGGCGGTCGGCGGCCGGGTCGATCAGGACGAGTTCGCCGATCGGCAGGGTGTCGCGCAACCGGGCGAAGCCGTCGATCAGCTCCGGGGTGTACGTCGATCCGCCGCCTACGATGGCCAGCTTGAGTGCGGACATCAGCCCTTGACCCCTGTCAGTGTCACGCCTTCGATGAAGGCCTTCTGTGCGAAGAAGAAGAGGATGATCACCGGTGCCATCACCAGCAGGGTGGCGGCCATGGTGAGGTTCCAGTTGGTGTGGTGGGCGCTCTTGAAGGACTCCAGCCCGTAGGAGAGCGTCCAGGCGCTGGGCTTGTTGCTGGCGTAGATCTGCGGGCCGAAGTAGTCGTTCCAGGCGTAGAAGAACTGGAACAGCGCCACGGCGGCGATGGCCGGCTTGGCCATCGGCAGCACGACCTTGAGCAGGGTGCGCAGGTCGCCGCAGCCGTCGATCCGGGCCGCCTCGATGTACTCCTTGGGGATGGTCAGCAGGAACTGGCGCAGCAGGAAGATCGAGAAGGCGTCGCCGAAGGCCATCGGGATGATCAGCGGCCAGAGGGTGCCGGTGAGGTGCATCTGCTTCGACCAGAACAGGTACATCGGGATGATGGTGACCTGCGGCGGCAGCATCATCATCGAGATGACGGCCATCAGGGCCAGATTGCGGCCCCTGAAACGGAACTTGGCGAGCGCGTACGCCACCGGGAGGCTGGAGACGATGGTCAGGACGGTGCCGAGACCGGCGTACAGCAGGGTGTTGCGCCACCAGGTGAGGAAGCCGGGGGTCTCCCATACCGTGCGGTAGTTGCCCCACTCCCAGGAGGTGGGCCAGTAGTTGGTGGTGAGCGCCTGACTGTCCGTCATCACCGAGGTGAGAAAGGCGAAGACGAACGGCAGCAGGAAGAACAGCGTGGCGGCGATGGCCAGCGAGTGGACGGCGACCCAGTTGAGCGCCGCGCGGCGGCGGGCGGCCCGGGCGGCGGCGCCGCGCGGGCCTGAGGTGCCCGAAGTGCCGGACGGTGTACGGGGCTTGGTGAGCGTGGTGCTGAGAGTCATGGTGGGGTCCTCACTGGTCCGCTAGTCGTCGCTCGCCATGAAGCCGGACTTGCGGCGCAGCAGGAGCGAGGTGACGGCCATCGCGATGGCGAACAGCACGAGGGCGACCGCGCAGGCCGCGCCGTTGTTGAAGCGCTGGAAGCCGAGGTTGTAGACCATCTGCGGCAGGGTCCAGGTGGAGCCCTGCGGGAAGCCGGGCTCGAACTGCTGCCCGGAGTTGCCCGCGATGCCGCCGGCGACCTTCCCCGCGACGATCGCCTGGGTGTAGTACTGCATGCTCTGGATGACGCCGGTGACCACCGAGAACATGATGATCGGCGAGATGTTCGGCAGCGTGACGTAGCGGAAGCGCTGGAACGGTCCGGCGCCGTCGAGTTCGGCCGCCTCGTACTGCTCCCTGGGGACGTCCAGCAGGGACGCCATGAAGATGACCATCAGGTCGCCGATGCCCCACATGGCGAGCATGGTGAGCGCGGGCTTCGACCAGTCGGGGTCGGCGAACCAGCCGGGCTGCGGCAGCCCCAGTTCGCCGAGGAAGTGGTTGACCGGGCCGGTGCCGGGGTTGAGCAGGAAGGCGAAGGCCACCGTGGCGGCCACCGGCGGGGCCAGGTACGGCAGGTAGAACGCGGTGCGGAAGAAGCCGGCGCCGGTCTTCACCTTGGTGATGAGCAGCCCGATGCCGAGGCCGAACACCACCCGCAGGGAGACCATGATGACGACGAGCCAGAGGGTGTTGCGCAGGCCCTGCCAGAAGAACGGGTAGTCGTTGAAGACGTAGTCCCAGT
This sequence comes from Kitasatospora sp. NPDC092286, assembly GCF_044755565.1. Classification (NCBI taxonomy): domain Bacteria; kingdom Bacillati; phylum Actinomycetota; class Actinomycetes; order Kitasatosporales; family Streptomycetaceae; genus Kitasatospora; species Kitasatospora sp. NPDC092286. Next base: position 14,284 of record NZ_JBIVRD010000064.1, read on the forward strand.
TCTTCAGGCCGTTGAAGGTGGGGGCCCCGAAACCGTTGTACTTCATGAAGGAGAAGTAGACGGTGGAGATCAGCGGGTACAGGAAGAAGACGCAGAAGCCGATCAGCCAGGGGGAGAGGAAGGCGAGGGTGCGGGCCGCCTCCCGGCGGCGCTTCCGGCGCAGCAGGTGCTGCGAGGAGAGCGCCGCCGGGTCGGTCGGTCCGGTGCCCTTGCGGGTGCCGAACGCGAGTGACATGGGAGCTCCGTCCGGCCCTTACTTGGCCTGGGCGATGGCGGCGTCGATCTCCTTGGCGGTGGCGGTGAGGCCGGCCTGGAGGTCGCTCTGCTTGCCGGACTCGTACGCGTAGCCGAGGTTCTGCAGCGACACGATGTAGCCGCCGCCGTTGACGCTCGCCGGGGTGGTGCCCGAGTGCGCGTTCTTGGCGATGTCGAGGAAGGTCTTGAAGTTGGCGTCGCTGATCAGCTTCGGCGAGTCGAGCGCGGCGAAGGTGCTCGGCACGTTGTGGATCGCGTTGGCGAAGCTGACCACCGCGTCGGTGTCGGTGGTCAGGTACTTGACGAGCTCCCAGGCGGCGGCCTGCTTCTTGCTGCTGCTGGCGATGCCGACGATGGTGCCGGTCTGGTAGCCGCGGCCCCAGCTGTCGGCCTGGTCGTCCGGCACCGGGAACGGCGCGGTGGCCCACTCGAAGTCCGGCTTGTCGGCGGCCAGCGAGGCGGTGCGCCACTCGCCGTCCAGGGCCATCGCGACCTGGCCGGTGTGGAAGGGGTTCTTGGCGCTGAACTCCTCGCCGAAGGTGGAGCGGTACTTCTCCAGCTTGTCGAAGCCGCCGAGCTTGTCGACCAGGCCCTTCTGCCAGTTGAGCATCGTGGCGACCTTCGGGTCGGTGGCGATGCTGGACTTGCCGTCGGTGCCGAAGTACGTCGGGCCGTACTGGCCGAGGAAGTGCTCGACGGTGGTCTCGTAGCCGTGGTAGGTCGGCATGAAGCCGAGCTGCTTGAAGCCGTCGCCGTCGGCGATGGTCAGCCTGACGGCGGCGTCGGCGAACTCGCTGAAGGTCTTCGGCGGCGTGGTGATGCCGGCCTTGGTGAACGCGGCCTTGTTGTAGTACAGGCCGAAGGCGTCACCGAGCAGCGGCAGGGAGCACTGGTTGCCCTGGAACTGCGTGTAGTTGAGCATCGCGGCCGGGAAGGTCTTCGCGGTGTCGATCTTGTCCTTGTCGAGGAAGGGCTTCAGGTCGGCGAAGGCCTTCGTCGAGCAGAACATGCCGACGTTGTTGGTGGTGAAGGAGGAGACCACGTCCGGGGCCTCGTCACCGCCGGCCCGCAGGGCCTGGTTGACCTTGTCGTCGGCGATGTTGGGGACGGCCTTGACGTGGATGTTCGGGTGGGCCTTCTCGAAGGCGGCGATGTTGTCGTTGATCGCCTTCACCTCGGAGTCCTGGCTCCAGCCGTGCCAGAAGGTGATGGTGACGTCCTTGCCGCTGGCGGAGTCGTCGTTGCCGCCGTCGTCGTTGCTGCCGGTGCAGGCGGTGGCGAGCAGGGCCAGCACGGCGCTGCCGGCGACGGCGGCGAACGTACGGCGTCCTCTGCGGGAGGTGGTGTGCACTTCGAGGTCCTCCTGGGGGTGCGCGGGCAGGCGTCATTGCCTCGGGTCCCGCGTTCGGGGGTTGGGGGAGAGGTTTCAGGTGCAGTGCTGGTGGTGGTGCGAGGCGGTGCCGGGTGGTGCCGGGTGGTGCGTGGTGCCGGTGGTGCCTGGTGCGGGCGGGAGCGTCGGTGGGCGGATCAGTGGGTGGGTCGGCAGGTGGACCAGTGGGCGGGTCAGTGAGTGGAGAAGACCGCCTCGCGGGCGGCCGCCAGCGCGCGTTGCAGCGCGCCGAGCAGGACGGGCGAGCCCGGCAGGGCGCTGCTGCGGACTTCCGGCCGGGCGATCGAGATCCGGGCCAGCTCCTCCTCGACGAGCGCGCGCAGCCGTTCGCCGCCCGCACTCGGCACACCGCCGGAGACCACCACGAGCTGGGGGTCCACGACGGCGACGATCACGGCCAGTCCGACGGCGAGCCGGCCGGCCAGGGCGGCGAGGAACTCGTCGCCGGCGCCCGGGGTCTCCAGGGCCCGCGCGAGCGACTCCTCCGCGGTGGGCGCGCCGAGCCCGTGCTCCCGGGCCAGCGCCCGGACGGCGGGTGCGCCGACCAGTTCCTGGAACCCGCCGGAGTTGCGGCGGCGCACGTCCCGCACGACCGGTGAGCCGGGCACCGGCATGTAGCCGACCTCCCCGGCGCCGCCGGTGAACCCGCGGTGCAGCCGGCCGGCGATCACGATCGCGGCGCCGGTGCCCTCGCCGGCCCAGAGCAGGACGAAGTCCTCGAAGCCCAGCGCCGCACCGGAGGCCTGCTCGGCGACGGCGGCGAGGTTCACGTCGTTCTCGATCGACACCGGCGCGCCGATCGCCTCCGAGAGCTCCTGGACGAGTCTCGGCGAGTGCCAGCCGGGCAGGTGGGAGGCGTAGCGGAGCTTGCCGGTGACCGGGTCGGGGGCGCCGCCGACGCCGATCACCACGGCGCGCAGGCTGTCCTCGGCGAGCCCGGCGGCGTGGACGGTCCCGGCGACCGCCTCGGCGACCCGGGGGACGACGCCGGCCGCGGGCCAGCCCTTGGTGGGCACCACGTGCTCGGCGAGGGTGGTGCCGGTGATGTCGGCGACCGCTATCCGGACATGGCTGGTGGTGACGTCCAGTCCGGCGACGTAGCCGGCGGCCGGATTCACCTGGTACAGCTGCGCGTTGGGGCCGGGGCCGCCCGCGGTGGTGCCCACCGGCAGCACCAGCCCGGCCGCCTCCAGGCGGGCCAGCAGCTGGGAGGCGGTGGGCTTGGAGAGGCCGGTCAGGGTGCCGATCTGGGTACGGGAGAGCGGCCCGTTCTCCAGCAGCAGTTCGAGGGCGGCGCGGTCGTTGATGGCGCGCAGCAGGCTGGGGGTGCCGGCGAGGGGGGTTCGGGCGGAGCCGATGGTCCTGGTCACGCCTCGATCCTCCTCTTTCGGCCGGTGGCGGCGGGTGTCCGGGGGCGCGGCCGAGTGACGCGCCGGTGCCCGGGACGAACCGTCGGGCGAACTGTTAGGAAACTTTCCAGTTCGCTTGTGACAGGACCGTATGACCCCGCCAGAGGGGTGTCAATGGCCCTCCGGCCGGTGGATGCCGAAGCGTTACCCGGGCGCGCGGGACCGTTACCCGGGCGCGTCGAAGCGTGAGCCCGCGCACGCGGGGCCTGCTCGCGCCCCGCCCCGGTCCGCCGTGCCCGCACACGCGAGAGCCCCGCTCCCCCTGGGCGGAGGGGGGGCGGGGCTCGGCGGTGTACGGACGGACCCGGCCCGGAGCCGGGCGGCCGGTCAGGGCGTCTTGGCGCCGTCCTCGGCGGGCCGCACCGGTGCCGGTATCGGCGCCGTCGCCAGGGAGCGCGGCGACGCCGGGTCCGCCAGCGCGGACGGCGGCGCGGCATCGGCGGGCGTGGTCGCCGAGGCGGTCGTCAGCACCACCGCGGCGGCGGCCGTGCCGGTGGCCGCTCCGGTGTCGGCGGCCGCCGCCGGGACCTCCTCCTTGACCTTGATCCCGGCCAGGTCGAAGGCCGTCTTCAGCCGCTGCCGCAGCGCCCGCGCCACCATCGGCGCCTTGCCCGGCGCCGTCCTGGCCTCGACCCGCAGCACCACCGAGTCCACCGCCACCGACTCCACGCCCAGGATCGAGACCGGCGCCCAGACCAGCTCGTCGAACGGCGCCTCCTTGGCCAGCGCCTCCGCCGTCTCCTGGATCAGCGCCTCGACCTGGACGAGGTCCTCCCGGTAGCCGACCTGCACGTCCACCGAGGCCGTCGACCAGCCCTGGCTCATATTGGCGATCCGCTTCACCTCGCCGTTGCGGATGTACCAGATCTCGCCGTTCGCGCCGCGCAGCTTGGTCACCCGCAGGCCGACCTCCAGCACCGTGCCGGAGGCCACCCCGGTGTCGATCTCGTCGCCGACGCCGTACTGGTCCTCCATGATCATGAAGACCCCGGAGAGGAAGTCCGTCACCAGGTTGCGCGCGCCGAAACCGATCGCCACACCGGCCACACCGGCGCTGGCCAGCAGCGGTGCCAGATTGACCCCGAGCGCCGAGAGCACCATCAGCGCCGCCGTGCCCAGGATGGAGAACGACGCCACGCTGCGCAGCACCGAGCCGATCGCCTCCGAGCGCTGCTGCCGGCGCTCCGGGTTGACCACCCCGGTGTTGGCCAGCAGCCCGCCGAGCCGGCCCGGCTCGTCGTCGGCCTCGCCCGGCTTGATCATCCGGGCGATCAGCTGGGTGATCAGCTTGCGCACCACGGCCCGCAGCACCAGGGCCAGCACGATGATGAAGACGATCCGCACCCCGCCGGCCAGCCAGTCCTGCCAGTGCGAGTCGAGCCAGCCGGCCGCCTGCCTGGTGGTGTCGCTGACCTCCTGCGCGCTGGTGGGGATTCTGAGGTCGAGCTGCGGCAGCTCGGGCGCCGTGGGGCTCGGGGACGGGCTCGGCGTCGTGGACGAGGCTGTGGTCGCCGAGAGCGCCGCGGCCGTGAGCTTCGTGGACGCGTCGGCGAGGAGGCCGGCGGCACCGGACCAGGACACGTGCGGGACCTTCCTGCAGGGAGCGTGGCGGGCCCGCCGGCAGTGGCGGTGGTCGCCCCGGGACCTGCGGACCGTCCGCCTTAGCCTATCCGCCGCCGAACCACCCGTCGGACACGCCGACGGCGCGCGGACCAGGCCCGGACGCCCCGTCAACGCACCGTCGCGCCCCCCACACCACCCCGTCGGCGGCGGTCACGCCGCTGCTCCGACCGGCCGAGCCGTCCCCCGGGAGGGCGCCCGGGTGCAACCCGTCCTTCGCCCGGGCATACCGGGTATGACAGAAGCCACACCCGGAGTTCACGTCAGGTCCGTTACACAGGAGTGGTGGCGCCGTACAAAGGCGTAAGGCGACACTGGGGGAGATCACGCACCCGCTGTGTGATCCAACCGCTCGTCCCGGCGCGAGCCACGCGCCGCAGGCGTCCAAGGAGGCATCCGTGCCGCATGTCCTGGTCCTCAACGCGTCCTACGAGCCACTCGGCGTCGTATCGATGCGCCGCGCACTCATCCTGGTCCTCAACCACAAGGCGGTCAGCCTGGAGGACTCGGGAGTCACTCTGCACAGCGCCACCAGCGCCCTTCCGGCGCCGTCCGTCGTCCGTCTGACCCGCTTCGTCCGGGTCCCGTTCTGCGGGCCCGTCCCGCTCACCCGCCGGGCGCTGTTCGCCCGTGACCACGGCCGTTGTGTCTACTGCGGGGCCGCCGCCACCAGCGTCGACCACGTCATCCCGCGCAGCCGGGGCGGCCAGCACCGGTGGGACAACGTGGTGGCCGCCTGCCGCCGCTGCAACCACACCAAGGCCGACCGCCACCTCACCGAACTCGGCTGGCGGATGAAGCGCCCACCGGCCCCGCCCAGCGGGCTGGCCTGGCGCATCATCGGCACCGGGATCAAGGACCCGCGCTGGCGGCCCTATCTGGAGCCCTACGGCGGCGGCGACCTGATGCGCGCCCCGCAGTGGGGCGAGTACGAGCACCACGACCATACCGAGGCCGCGCACCCCGTGCCCCTCGGCCGGGCGCACTCCGCCCACCAGCCCCCCGTCCGCCGCGGTGAGCATCCCGAACCGCTCTCCGCCTGATCCCGCTCCACAAGGGCTTGCCCGTCATATCTCCGGTACGCCTCATGGGCCGCCGCGCACCCCGCCCCGGGGAGCGCGGCGGCCCGCCGTCCGGGGCCTGCCGCGGACTCCGCGACGGACTGCGCCGCGGACTCCGCTACGGCTTCTGCGGCGGGGTGCCGGGCGCCACCGGCGGCGTCACCGGCTGGGCGGGGGTGCCGGGCGCACCCGGCGTACCGGGCTGGTTCGGCTGACCGGCCGGCGGGGCCTCCGGAGTGACGGCGAACAGCTCGACGCCCCAGAGCGAGTAGCCGTACTTGGTGGCCCTGGCCACGCCCTGCACCCGCAGGAACCTCGCCCCCGGCGCGTCGAAGCGCACCGTCTCGTCACCGCCCTTGCCGTCGTCCACCGTCGCCACCGTGGTCCAGGTGACGCCGTCCGGCGAGGTCTGGATCTTGTACGCGGAGGCGTACGCGGCCTGCCAGTGCAGCACCGCCGCCCCCAGGTGGGCGGCCTGCGGCAGCTCCAGCCGCACCCAGGCGTCGTCCCGGGCCGGCGAGGACCAGCGGGTCTTCGGGTCGCCGTCGGCCACCGCCGAGGCGGGGAAGGACGAGGTCTCGTCGCCCGAGGAGGTCGCCTGCGCGCCGACGGCCAGGTCCGGGCCGCCGGTCGGCGGCACCACGTGCACCTGGAGCACCTGCCGCACGGTGGTCGCGCCGGCCACGAACAGCACCGGCACCTGGTACGTCCCGGACGGCGTCCCCGGCGCGGCCGTGACCAGCAGCGGCACGCCCACCCGGCCCCCGCGCGGCACGGTCAGCCCGGCCGCCGGGGCCACCGTGAGGCCCTTGGCCGCGGCCGGCACCTCGGTCCGCAGCTCGCCGGCGGTCCCCTCCGGGCGGCCCGCCTCGACCGTCACCCGGGTCTGGGTGGGGGCGGCCGCGCCGGTCACCACGTCCAGCGCGGGGTCGGAGAGGCTCAGCCGGGCCGCCGGGGCGTCCGCGTACCAGGGGATCACCTGGTTGACCACCGGAGGCTCCCCGCCGGGCTTCCAGGCCAGCCGGAACGCGTCCGCGACCTGGCCGCCGGCCGACAGCTCGTTGTAGCCCGGCTGGACGGTGCCGATCTGCACCCAGGTGCCGTCGGCATGGCGCACCGAGACGGCGGCGGTGGCCCGCACACCCGGGTCGGTGAGCACGGTGAGCCGGTCCAGCGGGCGGGCCGCGCCCAGCTCGACGGTGAGCGGCTCGTCCGTCGCGGTCGGCGCGGTGGCCGCCCGGTAGGCGGTGTCCGGGTTGCCGTCCAGCACGGCGGACGGCGAGGAGCCGGGCAGGGCGCCGGGGCCGCCGGAGACGCTGGCCGGGGCGTCGTCCGGCGCGGTGACGGAGAACTCGCGCACCGCCACGGCGGTCTTCTGCGCGGCGGTGGCGCGCAGCCGCACGGCCCGGACGACCGTCCCGGCGGGCAGCTGCGCGGTGACGCTCTTCTGGTTCTTCACCTGGGCGAGCTGCTTCCAGCCGCCCTCGCCGGTGGAGTACTCCAGGACACCGTCGCGGATGTAGTCGTCGATCGCGCTGGCGCCGTCCGGGCCGCTGCCCCAGGAGCCCATCAGCACGGTGACACTGCCGACCGGGCGGCCGCCGCCGAGGTCCAGGCCCACCGAGTCGCCGGGCTGCGGGGGTGCCGAGCTCCAGTAGAAGGTGTCGGCGACGCCGTCGGTCATCAGGGCCGGCAGGTGGTCGTGCGCGGTGCCCAGGGTGGTGGTCGGCGTGACGCCGCCACCGGCCACACCGGCCCAGGTGTCGGCGGCCGCGACGGCGCGCTCCAGGAACGGGTCGAGCACGCCCGCGCCGACCGTCGCCGGGCTCTGCCCGAGCTGTTCGCGCAACTTGTTGAGCTCGACCCGGGCCTTCCAGGCGGCCGGGCCGTCGCCGCCGTGCTGGGCCAGCAGCATGTCCAGCGCGGCCTGCCCGGCCAGGCCGTAGTCGTGCAGCGGGGCCAGCCAGGGGGCGGCCTCGGCGGCCAGCGGGGCGGTGGCCTGGGTGGCGGCCAGGGTCTGCCGGGCGTCCGCCATCGCGGCGAAGGCCTCCCGCAGCGGGGCCGCCGCCTGTATCAGCTTGGCGAGGTCGGGGGCGGCGCCGGCGTTCGGCTCGGCGGTGGCCCAGAACCGCTCCAGCAGCGGCGTGAGGTAGCCGGACTCCTGCTTGGACAGCGGCGAGGACGAGCTGTTGCCGGCCAGCGCGGTGACGGCGGCGAGCGCCGCCCCGGCGGGCGTGGCGCCGCCGCCGGTCGGGCCGGCCAGCGAGCGCAGCGCGGCCTGCCAGGACTCGTCCGGCTTGTAACCGGACGGGTTCCAGGCGAAGTCGCCCGCGGTGGCGAGCGCGATCCGGGAGGCGACCGGCTGCCGCATCGCGCCGGTGAGCATCGCCGCGGAGCGGGTGGCGACCCCGGGGTCGCGCCCGGTGTAGGCGCCGAGGAAGAGCCGGTCCGGGGTGGCGTCGTTGACCGGGTAGTTGTCCATGGTGACCAGCGGGTGCCCGTACAGGTCCCCGGTCTCGGCGGCCTGAGCGCCCGTGATCTTCTCCGGAATCACCCCGACACCGCTCCAGGCGACCTGCACCCCGGCCGGCAGCGCGGCCGCCAGCGCCTTGCGGTAGGGCGTGGTGCCCTGCTGGTGGTACTCGGTGGGCACCACGGTGAGCGGCGCCAGCCCGGGGTTCTTCGCGATCAGCCGGTCCTGCACCTTGGCCACCAGCTCGGCCTGCGCCTTGGCGGCGGCGGCCGGCCCGGTGCCGTACCTGGAGCGGTCGTCGCCGCAGTGCCACTCGTCGTAGCTGACGTCCAGGAACTGCAGCTGGAAGGCGGTGAAGCCGAGCTTGCGCAGCCCGTCCAGCTTGGCCACCAGCGCGTCCGCGTCCCGGCCCGAGCTGTAGCAGAACGACTGCCCGGGGTCGATCGAGTACCCGAGGGTGACGTGGTTGCGCCAGGCCCGGGCGCCCAGCGCGCGCAGCTCCTCGGTCTGCGCCTGCGGGTAGGCGGTGCGCCAGCGGGAGAGCCGGTACGGGTCGTCGCCCGGGGCGTAGAGGTAGAAGTTCTGCTTGGAACGGCCGAGGAAGTCCAGCTGGTCCAGCCGCTGCTGCTGGCTCCACGGGGTGCCGTAGAACGCCTCGGCGGTGCCCCGCACCGGCGCGCCCGAGGGCCAGTCGCGCAGCGTGATGCCCGGCAGGCCGAGACCGGCCGCACCCGGCGCCTGCCCCTGCCCGGCCGGCACCGCCGCGAGCAGCTGGCGCAGGCTCTGCGCGGCGTAGAACGTCCCGGCCGCGTCCGTGCCGGCCAGCACCACCGCGCCGTACGTCCCGCCGCCCTGGGCCGGCAGCTGACCGGCCGACAGCACGTACCCGCCGGCCGGCAGCCCGCCGGGCGAGGGCGCGGCGACGTCCTTGCCGCCGGCCGCCGCGGTCAGCCCGCGCAGCACCCTGTCCACCGCGCCGCCCGCGCCCTCGGCGGGCCCGCCGACGTACACCACCAGCGAACCGGCGGCCGGCGCGTCGGCCTCCTCCTGCGGCGTCACCGAGGTCGCCCCGGCGATCTCCAGCACCTCCCGGACGGCGTCCACCGCACCGTGGTCCGCCTTCGGCGCGACCACCAGCGTCACCGCCGCGGGCACCGCGACCGGCTTCCCGGCCACACTCTGCTCCTGCGGCCGCGGGAACACCTGAGGGTTGCTCACACTGCCCAGCGGGGTCTGCGGCGCGCTGCTCACCACATCCGGCCCCGGCGCCGCCGCGTACGCCACCGACGGCACGGACCCCGCCAGCAGCCCGCCGACCACGGCCGCCGCCGACAGCGTCGCCGCGAGCCGCAGCGTCCGCCGGCCCGGCGCCCCCGGCCGGTCGGCCGCCGCCCGCTCGGCGCGCACCGAGGCCAGCAACGGCTCCGTCCCCTTGAGATCCGCGATCAGCCGGTCCGCCGTCCGCGGCGCCAGCTGGCGGCAGGTCCGCGCCGTCACCTGCCGCGCCGAGACCGCCGCCGGATGCTGGAGCACATCCCGCAGCGCGGCACTCTGCTCCACCTGCTGCCGCAGCCGCCGCCCGGCGAAGACGGATACTCGGGCTTGCACAGGAGCCTCCTCGCCGGGCTGGAACCACATCGCGGCCAAAGCCCACCAGCTGGGTGTTCCGGTGTCAATGTCACCGACGGCTATGCCAAGTTTGTCCTATTTGATCATCTGTAAAGACCGCCCCCGAACACACCCCGGGCCCGCGACACCGACCGGCGTCGCGGGCCCGGGGTGAACCGTCAGGCTCCCGGTCGTGGCTCGGCCGTCACGAGCGCGGCGGAGCAGGGAGGACGGCCGTCCGCAGGGTCGAGGTGACCCACTGCTGGGACGCCCCGAAGTGGCAGTCCCAGAGCTGCAGCCGGTTGCCGTTGACCGCGCTCCAGGCCGGCAGGTCCAGGCAGCGGCCGGAGTCCGGGTGGAAGAGCGCGTTGTTGGCGAGCGGAATCCACTTCTGCGACTCCGTGCCGTTGCAGGTGCGGTACTCCATCTTCGTGCCGTTGTCGCGCCCGGCACTCACCGGCGTCAGGCAGCCGCCGAGCACCCGGACGGAGCCGTCGTTGCCCAGTGAGAACTGCTGCGAGGTGTCCCCGTGGCAGGTCCAGAGCTGGATCGCGGTGCCGTCGGCGGTGCCGAAACCGTTGTCGTCGGCGCACATCCCCTGATCCACACCGGAGCGGATGAGGCCGCTGGTGCCGGGCGCCGCCGGGCTCACCGCGAACGGGTAGACGGCGGTGCTGCTCACGCTGCCGTCGAAGGCGGAACTCGGCTTGCCCTGGTACTGGTAGCGGCCCAGCACGAATGGTCCCGACGACGGCGGGCTGACGGACTTCTTGTGGTAGCCCGTTGCTGCGAGCACGCCGTCGACGTACAGGGACATCAGCCCGGTGTCCGCGTTGTAGGAGGCGCTGAGCTGGGTCCAGACGCCGGTCCGGACCGCCGCGTTGGTGTTGACCGTGTTCGTCCAGTCGTACGGCCAGCCGTCGTCGTCCCCCTTGGCCAGCGCGAACGTCCAGGTCCGTCCGGCGTCGCTGTACAGCATGAAGCTGCTGGCGCGGCCGGTGTTCTGGCTCGCTATGACACCTCCGGCGGGGCCGGACTTGGCCCAGGCGGAGACGGTGAAGCTCCTGCGGGTGTCGACCACGGGGCCGGTCATGGTGATGTTCGAGCCGTTGCCCGGGCTGAACGCCGCGACGGTGGTGGGCCTGCCGCCCACGGTGTCCGCGACCCAGCCGACGCCGGAGGCAGTGCCGTTGGCCTTGCCCTGGCCGTCCACGACGCTGTTGCCGCCGTTCGGCGCGGCCAGCCAGTTGCCGACCGGGCGGTTGAGGTTGCCGAGGACCACCGGGGCCGAGGCCAGACCGGTCACGGTGGGGCCGCTCTTGTCGGTGCCGGGGGCCTTGGTGCCGATACCGGCCCAAGCGACCAACTGCTGATTGTTGTCCACGGCCCAGAGGTCGGGGACACCGTCGCCGGTGAGGTCGCCGTTGGAGCCGACCTTCGGGTACAGCTTGGGGTCGACGCCGTTGGCGAGCCAGCCCTTGGTGGGGTCGGCGAACGCGGCGGTGTCGAAGCCCGATGCGTTCCTGCTCAGCTGGTAGGCGTGGATGGATCCGTCGTTCTTGGAACGAGCCCACACGGTGGGCATGTCCGTTCCCTTGGCCGGGCCGGGGGTGATCAGGTCGTAGGAGTTCCAGTCCTGGTTGTTCTGGGAAAGCAGGACGGCCGGGCCGTCGAGCTGCTTGACGCTCGACGACATGGCGAGCCAGAGCCTGCCGTTCTCGATGAAGAGCATGGACGAGCGTGGCAGACGGGGAAGCCCGGTGCCTGTGGGCTCAGGACTGTCACCGGACGGAGAGCCGAACGCCGAGATCTGGGTGACGGCGGACCAGTCGTTCATGTTGCCGTAGTCTGCGCATGTGATCGGCGTGGTGTCAGGCAGGGCGCATTGCCTCGACTTCGGTTGCTGCACTGAGGATTGGCCGTCGAGGTGAGCGGCTGTCTCGTCGTTGGCGTACAGATAGAGCTCCGCAGCACCGGGTGCGTGCGCGATCATGTCGTCGACGTTGCGGCTACTGAACGAGCCCCGGTGGGTGACCTGGACGTTGCCCCAACTTGTCGTGTTGGGAGCGGACTCCGGCTTGGCGTTCGGTGCCGCGAACGGATCGGCGTTGGCGCCGACCAGACGGAGGTTGCCGGCGCCGTCGGGCAGCAGTACGTCAGCCTTCTTGTCGCCGTCGATGTCACCCATGATCGGCGCGGGCGCGTTCGGGTTGCTCGGCACGTAGTAGGTGTAGACGACCGGCTGGGACATGTTGCCGGCATTGTCCTGAGTCTGTAGGTAGAGGAAGTGGGTGCCCCAGCGGTCTGGCTTGACCTTCAGGACGTACTTGCCGTTCGCGTTCATTTTGACGACGTTGCCGCCGTCGTTGCAGTTCCACCCGGTGGCGGCCGCCTGGACGGGGTCTGCGGTCCAGCGGGCGCAGGCCAGCCCTGAGGAGCGGCCGCCAGCGGCCGGGGCCGGGTCGGTGCCGGTGAGGACGAAGCTGCCCTCCTCGCCGACGGCCTTCGGGTGGCCACCGAGGGTGCCGGACTCCGGGAAGTCCGTCGACGTGACCTGGGCGGTCGGCGGCGTCCGGTCGATGCGCATGAAGCACATGTCGCTGTAGTCGCTGTGCAGCGTTCCGTCGTCGGTGACGGCGAACCATCCGTACTGGTGGCCGTCGATCAGCGAACCGACGCTCCTGGTGACCCTGCCCGAGCTGGCAGCCCAGCCGGTCTCGGAGAACGCGGCCGAGCCGCCGTTGTCGTCGTCCCAGATCTTGAACGTGGTCCAGAGCTGCTCATTGGTGGGGGACCGGGTGTCGACGCTCAGATTGATGTCCGTGTTGGCCCCGATCCAGCCGGGGTTGTCCCACGGGTTGGTGGTGCCGGGGGTCCTGCACGGGTTGTTGTAGTCGCTGTTGGAGGCGAAGCCCGGCGTCGGGCTGGTGGCCGGTGACCCGACGTACGGTGCGATGTCGTAGACGACCACGACGTGCGGGTTGTTGGCGAACCGCTGACGGTAGTACTTGTTCGACTCGTCGTCGGGTGCGAAGCCGAAGGTCCAGCCGCCCCAGTGCTCGCGCGCGGCCTGGGTCATCTGGCTGTACACGTCGAACTCGATACCGCCGGTGCCCTTGCTCAAGGTCATGCCGACCTTGCCGCAGTTCTGCATGACGGCGCCGGTCTGGCAGGGCTGGGCGTTCCACCGGGTCCACTGGTTGATCGGGTTGCTGTTCCCCGACCCGGTCGAGTACAGGCCCATCGGGGTGGACGTCGAGGGGCTGGACGAGCGCACCACGTTGGCGTAGAGCCTGGCGCTCAGCACGGTGGAGTTCCAGAACTGCGAGTTGAGGCCGATCTGGAAGTAGGCGCGGGTGCGCCCCACCTTCTCGCAGGGGTTCGCCGCGTCCACGTAACCGCAGTAGCCGGCGGCGGGCTTGTCCTGGTCGTACTGGGTGCCGTTGTACTCCATGGTCTCGGGGTAGGCCTCCTGTGGGCTTTACCCCTGTTTGTGGACACTTCTGAGAAGCGGATCTTCGGGTCCGTGGAGAGGATGTCCTCATGGGTGCTGCGAGGTACTCGGGGGAGTTCAAGCGGGACGCGGTCGCGCTGGTGGAGTCCAGCG
>NZ_JBIVRD010000065.1:0-26224 GCF_044755565.1 Kitasatospora sp. NPDC092286
TCCCCCGAGTACCTCGCAGCACCCATGAGGACATCCTCTCCACGGACCCGAAGATCCGCTTCTCAGAAGTGTCCACAAACAGGGGTAAAGCCCACTCGGGTGCCTACACCTGGCAGATGGACACGATCGGGAGCAGGAACTGGGGGACGCTGGGGCAGCACCACGAAGTCACCCAGCTGGACTCGGGCTTTCTTGACGAGAACACCACGCTCGTCGTCCTGAACGCGGGCGGCAACGACTCCGGTTTCGCCAGTACCGTCAAGAACTGCGCCCTGCTGAGCTGCCCCTCCGACGCGAAGGTCAAGGGCGACATCGACAACACCGCCGCCCCGCTGAAGGACCTGATCAAGCACATCAACGAGAAGGCCCCGAAGGCCAAGATCATCCTGCTCGGCTACCCGAAGCTCTTCGACGTGGCCGGCGTGATCACCAGCGTGTGCTCGGTCATGAACGAGGGCGCGGCGATGTCCCTGAACAAGTGGGCCGACTACATGAAGGACTCCCAGCAGAAGGCCGTCGACGAGCTGCGGAGCGGGGACAAGCCGCTGCCGGTCACGTTCTACTCACCGATGGTGGAGTTCGAGCACCGAGGTGTCTGCGGTTCGGTCCCGGGCATCAACGACCTGGTGGCCGCGCCGACGACCAAGGGCGGCGGTGACTTCTCCTGCCCCGGAAGTGCGCTGCCGTGCCCGAGCATGGAGTCCTACCACCCGAACAACTCCGGGACGAAGCAGTACGCCCTGGCCCTCACCAACGCCCTGAAGGCGGCCGGGTACTAGGGTCTGTCGTCAGGCTCCCGCCGCCACGCAGGCGGGAGCCTGACGACAGGCCCCTGCATCCCGACAGGCCGTCCGACCCGCCGGGGCCCCGTACGGGCCCGGCCCTTTCCCGATGGGATCAGATGAAAGCCGTCCGCTGGGTGATGACCGGGCTCGCCGTCCTCGTGGCGCTGGCGATCGCGGCCGTTGTGGTGATCGTCCACCGCGACCGGGTCGAGACCGAGGAGCGCCGGGCGCGGGCGGCGGCCGGGGCGGAGGCGAGTGCCCGGACGTACGCGGCCAGGCTCGCCCCGGCCTTCGAATCCGGGCCGCAGACCGTCGATTCGCTGGAGGCGCTCGCCAAGGGCACGGCGGTGCACGTCGTCACCGCGGCCAGGGAGGGAGCCTTTGTCCAGGTCGGTGTGATGGCGGACGTGCTGTACCCGGGCGGGTGGAGCTCCGCCCAGGAGACGGTCTGTCTGCTGGCCGAGCTCTCCCGCAACGGCGGCCCGGTCACGGCGCAGGTGTCCGTCGTCCCGTGCGCGCGGATTCCCGCCGTCACGACCCGCGCCGAGACCTTCAGCGTGGGCTGAACCCGTCGCTGCCGGGGGCCTTCACCCGGCGGCGTGCCCGGTCGATGTGCTTGCGGGTCGCCGCCGGTGTTTCCGAACCGGTGTGCCAGGCAGTCACACACGAGGGTGACCGGGCCGGACTCCCCGGCCGCGACTGCGAAAAACCGCGAAAGCAGGGCCTCCTGGATCGCTCGTTGGCGTAGACGCCCTCCGAGCTACCACGAGGCCCTGCTGCCATGCCCGCTACCGACCGCGATCACCCGATCGAGACTTCCGTTCGATCGGCAGGCCCCTTGATCGGTACGACAACGGCTACTTGCACAGGAACCCTTACACGCCCGGGCCCTTCACCGCTCGCCCGAGGTCGTGGGTGTGCGGTTACTGGTACTGCGTGGTGACGCTGGCGCCGGTGAAGTCCTGCTGGGCGGCGAGGCTGAAGTAGACCCAGCCGGACGGCGGGTTGTTGATGGTCAGGGTCTCGTTGTTGCCGGCGTTGGTGGACTTCGCCTGGTAGCTGCTGGTGGTGGCCCAGCTGCTGCCGCCGTAGTACAGGTCGGCGTTGCCGGTGCCGCCGCTGCTGGTGATGGTCAGCTGCTTGACGCCGGCCGGCAGGTACAGGAAGTGGAAGCTGTAGTTGCCGGTGGTGGCCGCGAGGTTGTCGCGGCGGCAGTTCTTGTCGAACTGGCGCGGGTCGGCGATGGTGCAGAGCGGCGCGGCCGGGGCCGGGGCCTCCGGCAGGGGGCCGCACTCGTTGGTCGCGCAGGTGGTCTTCAGCCAGGTGGCGAAGCCGGCGTCGTAGCTGGTGCCGATGGTCTGCTTCAGGAAGGTGCGGGCACCGTTCCAGTCACCGGCGCGGTACTTGGTGAGCACGGTCTCGATGTCCGCGCGGTGCTCCTGGAGCATGTAGCGGACCGCCAGCCAGCCCCACCGGTAGACCCGGTTCGAGTTGACGTCGGCGTCCGCCTCCTGGCCGTAGACGGTGTCGAACAGCTCGCTGAGCTTGTAGGTGTTCTTACTGGCCTCGTTGATCGCGGCGGTGTTGCGCTCGTTGCGGTAGCCGTACGAGATGTTCTCGGCGATGCCTTCGACCCACCAGATGGTCGGGGTGGTCTGGCTGGCCTCGAAGTCGCCGTACATGTTGTAGCGGCCGTCGAGGTAGTGGGTGTACTCGTGGTTGAGGTTCCAGATCTGGAAGTCGGGGCGCAGCCAGCTGGCCTCGTGGGCGATGAAGCGGGCCTGGTTGCCGGGCTTGGCCGGGTCGCCCTCCTCGTACATGCCGCCGTTGTCCACGTCGATGTCGTAGAAGGCCCAGGCGTACAGCGAGTACTGGGTGTAGTCGTCGAAGACGACGACCTCCAGGTTGGTGTTCACGTCACCGGGGATCGCGCCCTTGTCGCCGATCACCTTGTGGAAGTAGGCGTCCTGGTTGATCAGGCTGGTGCAGGTGGTGGCCAGCTGCCCGGGGGACATGTCCTGGGCGCGGATCTTCAGCCCCGGGTTGCAGGTCTGCTGGATCGGCAGGATCACCGGGAGCAGACGGTCGTTCAGGTCGCAGATGGCGTAGGCCGCGCAGTTGCCCTTGTCGAACTGGCGGGTGGCCCAGCCCAGGTTCATGGTGATCGGAGCGGTGGGGCCGACATTCGGGTAGCGGTTGATCAGGTCCTTGAGCAGCGGCCGCAGCCGGTCCTTGAGCTCGGGGACGTCGAGGGCGTAACCGAGGTAGCGGCCGATGTTGCTGACGATGTCCAGGCGGTTCAGCTGGGAGTCGTTGCGGGTGATGAAGCCGGCCCAGGTGTCGAGGATGCCGGGATCGGCCTTGAGGGCGGCCTTCCAGCCCTGGCTGTCGGTCTTGGAGTCGAAGCCGTCCTTGATGACCCAGTCGAAGTGGTCCAGGGAGAGGGTCATCAACTGGGGCCAGGTGCCGTTGTAGTTGGCGAGCACCCACTTGACGACGCCGGCGTACCGGCCGAGCGTGTGGGTCTGGCCGATCACCGTGACGACCTCGTTGAGGGTGTCGCCGTTGGCGTCGGTGACGTCCTTGCTGTGCGGGGCGGCGAAGAAGGCGTCCAGCGCGCCGCGGGCCGCGGTGTCCAGGGTGGCGCCGTAGCTGCCGACCTCGTTCGGGCGGGTCTCCTGCACGTAGTAGCCGGCGCGCAGGAACATCACCAGCTGCCCGATGGACGTGCTGTTGTCGCCCGGGTAGGTGGCGGAGGTGTCGCGCAGCGCGTTGGCGACGGTCACCATCTGGGACTCGCGGAAGGCCTTCCCGGCGTCGGCGCCGGTGAGGTTGAACAGCGGGTAGGCGCAGGAGACGTTCGGCAGTGCCTTGAGCTGCTGGACCAACGCGCTGCCCGTGGCGTTGATCACTCCGGACAGGTTCGGACAGGGCTCCCCGGCGGTGGCCGAGAACTGCTTGGCCGCCTTGGCGGGCTCGCTGACCGGGGCGCCCGGCGCGGTGGCCTCCTCGGCGTGGTCCTGGGCGAAGAGCTTGAAGGAGCTGTTGTTCCTGGCGTCGGGTGACTTGGGGACCGGGATCGACCGCGGCGCCTGGGCGGCGGGTCCGGCGGCGTTCGCGCCGGCCGGGGCCGTGGCGCCGACGGGGGCGGCCTGGCTCTGCGGCGTGAACAGGCCGAGCGCGATGAAGAAGGCCGCGCCGAGCGCGGGGAGTCTGCGCGCGTTGACCTTTGATATCCGGGAGGGACGCGTCATCTGTGGGGGCCTCCGGGGCCGTTGTGACCGCGTGTTGGGGCGCGGCCTGTCGATGTGTGACATGTAAAATGGCACATGTCGCATAGCGCCGGGAAGACCCAGGACCGGATTGCCGTCCACCGCAACCGAAACGTTGTCAGATCGGGCGGCTCCGGAGCTGCTCCTGCCGAGAACGTCATCCGCCCTGTTCAGACCGCGTCCCGCTCGAACTCCCCCGAGTACCTCGCAGCACTCATGAGGACATCCCCTCCGCGGCCCCGAAGATCCGCTTCTCGGAAGTGTTCACAAACAGGGGTGAAGCCCGGACCGGCGCCTGACCCCTCGTCACGTGGCGGTGGTGCCCGCCGGGCCGGCTGACAGCAGTCGTGCCGCTGCCCCGCGCGCGGTGCGGGCGGCGTCGGTGTCACCGAGACCGACCCGGGCGCACACGGCTCCATCGGCGAGCATGAGTACCAAGGCGGCGGCACCCTCCGGGGCGTCCGTTCCCGCAGCGGCGGCGAGGCCGGTGAGGTAGCGGAGGATCTCCCGCTTGTGGTCCCGGATGGCGACCCGCACGGGGTGGTCGGGGGCGGGGTACTCGGCGGCGACGTTCACCAGGTCGTTGCCCCGGTAGGCGGGATCGGCGAACTCCTCGCCGAGCAGGTCGAGGATGGCGAGGAGCCGGTCGGCCGGTGCCTCGCGGCTCTCGGCGAGCGCGCGCAGCCGCGCGCACCACGCGTCGTTGCGCCGGCGCAAGACCGCCTCCACCAACTCGTCCTTCGACCGGAAGTGCTGGTAGAGCGTCGACTTGGCGACCTCTGCCGCACGCCAGATCTCGTTGATCCCCACCGCACGCACTCCGCAGCGGGTGAACAGATCGGCAGCGGCCTCGACGATCCTGGCACGTGTCGTTTCAGGAGTGGTCATCGGTTGCCTCCGACGGGCGCGGGAATGGGTACAGCTCGACTGCTGTTCGGATCGAACAGACTAGTCGGTTCGATGAGGAGGGCACATGTTCACGATCGACGTGTTCAGCGATCTGATCTGCCCCTGGTGCTACATCGGCGGACGCCGCTTGAAGCGGGCGGTCGACATCGTCGAAGGACGCACCGGCGCCGAGTTCCGGATCCACTACCGCGCGTTCGAGCTGAACCCGGCCATGCCCCTGGCGGGGATGGACCGGCGCGCCTACCGGAGCGCGAAGTTCGGCAGCTGGGAACGGTCGCGGCAACTCGACCAGGGCACCGTCCTGGCCGGCCGCGGCGAAGGCACCGCCTTCGACTACGAGAAGATCACCAGGACGCCGAACACCCGGGCCGGACACCGCCTGATCGCCCTGGCGCAGCGAGAGGCAGGGCTGGGTGCCGTGATGGCGGACCGGTTGTTCGCCGCCTACTTCGCCGAGGGACGGGACATCGGCGACCCGGCCGTGCTGGCCCGGCTGGGCGAAGACGACGGCCTCGCCGTCGGCGTGGCGCAGCGCCTGGACGACCCGGCACTGGAGAGGGCCGTGCGTGCGGACGAGGAAATCGCCGAGCAGCTGGGGCTGCGAGGCGTGCCGCTGTTCATCCTGGGCGAGCGTGCGATCAACGGCGCGGTCGAGGTCGAGCGACTCATCGAAGCCCTGGAACGGCGGGCGACCAGGCCCCAGGCCGGAGCCGTGTGCGATGAGGGGGCGTGCTCGCAGTGACCGCGACGCCCGACATCACGTCGGTCGGCATCGTGGGTGGGTCGCTCGCGGGCCTGTTCCACGCGGTCGCGCTCACCGGGCTCGGCCTGGACGTCGACGTCTGGGAACGCTCCACGGGCCGCCCCGACGACCGCGGCGCCGGCATCGTGCTGCAACCGGGCGTCGCCTGGTTCCTGCGCGAGCTCTGCGGCGTCGACCCCGACCGCGTCAGCGTCCCCGTCACCCACAGGCAGTTCTTCACCGGGGACGGGAACGTCCGGATCATGCCCATGCGGCAGCAGATGATCTCCTGGGGAGCGATCTACCAGGCCCTACGGGACACGCTGCCCGCCGAGCGCTACCACGACGGGCAGCCGGTGACCGCCCTCGTGCCCGGCCCCGCAGGGGCCACCGTCCATGTCGGCGAGGCGGCACGGGCGGTCGACCTGGCGATCATCGCGGACGGATCCGCCTCCCGGCATCGCGGACTCGTCGCACCGGACGGTGCGCCGCGCTACGCCGGCTACGTCGCCTACCGCGGTGTCATCGACGAAGCCGACCTCCCCCAGGAGCTGGCGACGCGCTTCGGCGACCGGTTCAGCTTCTGGGACGGGGAGCGCAGCCAGTTCCTGTGCTACTTCATCCCGGGCGACAACGGCACGACCGCAACGGGCCACCGCCGGATGAACTGGGTCTGGTACACACGGGCGGACCCGCCCGAACTCGCGCGCATCACCACCGACCGAAACGGCACCCGCCACGGACTGTCACTGCCGCCGGGACTGCTCGCACCCCAGGTCCGCACGGACCTCCTGGCCAGCGCACGCTCGACACTGCCAGAGCCCCTGCGCCGGCTGGTGGAGCACACCACGGAACCCTTCCTGCAGGCGATCCTCGACGCACGCGCCACCAGGATGCGCAACCACCGGATCCTGCTGACCGGGGACGCCGCCTTCGTGGTCCGGCCCCACACCGCCGCCAGTACGGAGAAAGCCGCCGCCGACGCCATCACCCTCCTCCACGCCCTGCAGCAGGCGCCGTCCGCGGACACCGCCCTACAGGCCTGGGAACGGCTCCGCCTCGCGGAGGGAACCGCCATCCACCGCCAGGGAGTCAGCCTCGGGCGCAGGCTGGGCCTCAGCGGCCCGGAGACAACCGCGGGCACCGACGATCGGACCTGGTGGGGCGCGGAGCGGCGCAGTTGACCGTGCACCGGTAGGTAGCCGGTATCGGCCCTTGCCCGGGCGGGTTTCCAGGGACGGAAGACGCAGTACTCCTGAACCGTGCCAGGGTGTTTTCGACAGGGTGAACGGTGAACGGGAGCCACTCGGGCAGGGGGAGTGGGAGCCACGATGCTCCGAGCCCGAGTGGCGCGGCGTGGCGAGCGCCGTCATCGGCGACTCGCCCCACCGCGCGCACCCGGCCCGCATGCCGTTCCCCGGCCACGGCCGGTGCACGCGTTCCCCGACGAGCAACGGCCGGCCGGTGATACCCGAAGGGGCGGATGCGTCAGCGGGTGGCGAGGTCAGCGGGTGGCGAGCACCATCCGGAAACGGGCGGCGCCCGAGAGCATCTTCTGGTACGCCGCAGCGGCCTGGTCCAGCGGCACGACCTCGACCGTCGGGCGGATGCCGTGCAGAGCGCTGAACGCCATGGTGTCCTGCACATCCTGCGCGGTGCCGGACGGATGGCCGCGCACGATCTTGCCGCTCATGAGCAGCTGGACCGGGCTGATTCCCAGCGGGTCGGCGTCCGCGCCGATCACCACCAGCTCGCCCCGGTGTGACAGCCCGTCCACGGTTGCGGTGATGGCGCTGGAGTTGGCAGCGGTGGCCAGGACGACTTTGGCGCCACCGAGGGACTGCAGCGCGTCTGCGACGGTGGTGTCCGCCGTGCTGTCGATGTAGTGGTGAGCGCCGAGCCGCTTGGCGAAGTCGGCCTTGTCGGCTCCGCGGGCGATGGCCACGGTCTCGAAACCCATCGCGGCCGCGTACTGCACCCCCAGGTGGCCGAGGCCGCCGATGCCGAGGACGGCGACCAGGTCGCCCGGCCGGGCGGAGCTGCGCCGCAGCCCGTTGTACGTGGTCACCCCCGCGCACGCCATGGGCGCCGCATCGGTCGCCGCCAGCGCGTCGGGGATCCGGGCCAGGGCATCGACCGGTGCGATCACCGTCTCGGCGAAGCCCCCGTCGTATGCCCATCCGGGGACCTTGAGGTTCTCGCACACGATGAAGTCGCCCTGTCTGCAGGGTGTGCAGTGGTGGCAGCTGCCGCCGAACCAGCCAACGGCCACTCGGTCGCCGACCTTCCAGTCGGGGTGGTGTCTCAGTTCGCCCAGCGCCTCGATGCGCCCGGCGATCTCATGGCCGGGTACCAGCGGAAATCGGACGCCAGGTAACCCGGCCTCCACGAAAAGGACGTCGCTGTGGCAGATCCCGCAGGCATCCACGGCAACCCGTACGTGGCCGGGGCCCGGCTCCGGTACCTCGCGCTCAACGATCTCGAATGGCCCGCCGGCGGTGGCGACCTGTGCAACTCGGTATGTACTCATCTGGCTCTCTCCCGGAAGAGCGCGACGGCCCCCTCAATCCAGCAGATCAGCTTCGACCCGATCGCGCGCGCCGAAAAGGGAACGGGCGCGAGCGAGCCCACCGCCATGCCCGACGGGTTGACCTGCGGGTGGAGCGGGCCGGCGAGCATGACGCGGGTCCGATCTCCTTGAGGCGTCCCATTCCCCGGAGGCCACTCACCTCATCGCGTCGGCAGTTTCAGGCGCCCCGCCGCCGGAGGAGTGAGTAGGCGCCATGTATCACTCAGAAGGATCAACCGCAAGTCAATTCTCGTGTCTTGTAAATAATATGACTATCTGTCAGTTCTCCAAATCCTTGCTCTGCCACCCGTTCGGCCCCCCATTGGCGACCCTTCCATATGCCCGATATGACCGCCGTCCGTACGTTCAAATCACGCGCCGGCGGCTCAACCGGCCGCTCAAGGACCAGGAGAAGTTCCATGCAGATCACCCGCACCACCGTCATCACCGCGGCCGTAAGCTCCGCCGCGGCCCTGGCCGTGACCGGCCTCACTTACGCCTCGGGCGCCCCCCAGTCGACGACCCAGGCGGCCCCGGCCGTCCAGCAGGCAGCCCCGGCCGTCCCGCAGGCGGCCCCGGTCGTTCAGCAGGCAGTTCCGGCCGTTCAGCGGGAGGCCGCTCCCGCACAGGCGTCCTTCGTCAACGAGAGTGAGGGCAGGGGTGACGAAGGCAGGGGCGGCGAGGGCAGGGGCGGCGAAGGCAGGGGTGGCGAAGGCAGGGGCGGCGAGGGTAGAGGCGGCGAGGGCAGGGGCGGCGAGGGCAAGGGCGGCGAGGGCAAGGGGCACCGGGGGCACCGGGGGCACCGTGAGGAGGGCCGGATCCACATCAACGAGCGGACGTACTCCGCTCGCTGGGACGGCTGCATCACTGTGGTCAGTGGCCTGGGCGCCAGGAGCCTGAACATCCGCAACGAAAGCCACCGGACCGTCGAGGTCTTCCGCGGGGCGGTCTGTGACGGCGGCGCTGCCATCGCCACCGTCGGGCCCCGCAGCTCCAGCGACGGTGTGGACCCGCGTTGCACCGAGGGCGTCTTCGTCGAGAACGGAGTGGTGGCCAGCTTCCGGGTCGTCCGGGGTCACGAGGGCGGCCGCGAGCGTGGCCGCGAGGGCGGCTACGAGGGCGGCTACGAGGGTGGCTACGAGGACTACTGATCCAGGCCTTCTTCAGGAGGCCTGAATCGCAGCCCTCGGATACCCCGATGGGGTCGGGAACGCGCTCGGTCCAGACCTTTCTCCGTGAGCGGCAAGAGCCTGGTCCAGCGTCGCGATACGGTGGTCTGAATCCTCGTGACCGTCCACTTCGTCGGAGTCGGCCCGGGCGCCGCCGGCCCGTGAGGCCGAAACACCGCCGGAGAGCTGGATCACGCCGCGATCGGCGTTGTGCCGCCTCCCGGACGCCCTCGCCCGGCTCTTGCCGGGCGGGGCCTCCGGGAGGCCCGCACCTTCCGGGGGCGCCGTCGCAGGACTACCTCCGGCGACCGGTCCGCTCCTCAAGATCAACTCAAATGAACAGTGTGAGCGGTCGACTGGCTCAAGGCGGCCCGGTCGCCTCACCACATCGGACTCATTCATCCGGGCCGAAGGAGTGGTGATTCGTCCAGGTGCCCCCGCAGGTCAGTGCACCGGCATCGACATGTAGACCGCACGCCGCCCGTAGGACGCGGGGACGGCCACCTCCCGGTGTGCGCGGTAGCCGATGAGCCGCAGCAGGATGTCCGCCCCGCGCACCGCGACCATCGAGATCCGCTCGAAGCCCAGCTCCTCCGCCCGCGCCCGGAAGTACCGCATGAACCCCAGCGCGACGTCCCGGCCGCGCAGGTCCTCGGCGATCACCAGGTCGTGCACGTGCAGGTTGCCCGACTCGAACACGGCGTCCTCCGCCTGGGCGAGGTCCGGGCAGCGCAGCGGCGGGTACGGCAGGCTCAGCAGGTAGCCGCGGACCGTGCCGCGTTGCTCCAGCACGAAGCAGGTCTCCGGCGAGCCGAGGGCGCGGGACTGCAGTGCCTCCCGGCCCTCCGACAGGCCGTCGGCCGCGTAGGCGTCGTGTTCCAGCGCGACCACGGCGTCCCAGTCGTTGTCGGTCAGCTGCCGTATCAGGATGTCCTCGTTCACCCGGCCGCCCCGTCCACGCCGGGGCGGAGTCCCTCGGCGCGGGCGGCGGCCGCCATCCCCGCCCAGGCGTCGATCAGCACCGCCCAGCGCTCGGCGTCCTCCTGGGCCTCGTCCAGGAGCTGCTGCCGCTGTTCGGCCACCACGTCCGCGAGCTCGGCGTACTTGCCGCCCAGCTTGCGGTAGGAGCGGTCCAGGACGTCCAGGCAGTGCTCGTTTCCGGCCCGGTCCCAGTCGACGCTGCCCCGCACCAGGTCGAGGATCGGCTCGACCTTCAGCCCGTGCCGCTCGTCCAGCAGCCCGCGGCCGAGGTCGATCATTCCGCCGTAGACCGGGTAGAGGTACAGCATCGAGAGCAGGAACTTGACGAACCGCATCTGGTAGGAGATGAAGCCGGCGCCGATGCGGCGCTCGGGCGTGTAGTAGTTGACGATGTGGCGGTTGTGGACGACGCCGGGCAGCCGGGCGTGGACCATGGCGTGCAGCAGGGCGTAGTCGCAGCCGATGGTCTCGATCGAGGGCAGCAGCGGCAGCACCTCGTAGGCCCGGTGGTCCAGGGCGATATTGCACATGTAGACGTCCCAGATGTCGGGCACGCCGAGGACGGATTCGTCGGTGCTGAACGGCTCGGAGCCGGTTCCCTTGAAGGAGACGTCCACCATCGCGTCCCTCTCCTCCTCCGACCACACCGGCGGGGTCCACAGGCGCACCAAGTCGCGGTAGACGGCCGGGTCCATCTCGTGGATCTCGCCTATGTCCACGTTGAGTTCGCCGATGAAGGAGCCGCTGACCAGCATCACCGGCTTGTCCGCGTCGGCCGGGTCGAGCTCGGAGCGGGACACGCCGGCCACCGCGTCGCCGGCCGGCCGGCCGATCGAGAGCAGCTCGTGGTGGATCGGGAAGATCTTCTGACCGTCGACGACCTGGAAGTCGGCGTCGTCGTTGCGCAGGTGCGCCGAGGTGCAGCCCAGGGCGGCCGCGCCCAGGAAGAGCCGGTTGACGCAGGAACCGTACGCGACGGCCTGCGGGAGCATCAGGTCGAGCAGCAGCTCGGGGTCGGCGGCGCCGGAGCGCTCGGCCACCCGGCGCAGGAACTCCCGCTGCTGCGCCTCGCCGAGGTGGTGGACGAAGACGCCGGGAGTGGGGGCCAGTGAGGCCACGGCGTCCGCGTTCTTCGCGAATTCGGCGGCGTCGGTGGTGTCGAGGACGAGGAGGTGCACCTCGACCCCGAAGTTCGCGACGGCGTAGGCCGCCTCCTCGGCGAGGTCCACGATGGTGCCGGGGCAGGAACGCATGGTGGGCAGGGCGAGGCAGACTCGTTGCATGGTGTGGGATTCTCCGTCTGATCGTCAGATTCGTTACAGCAGTTGCCAGTTGAGTGCAGGATGGTGCACTGGGCGGCGGCTCTGGCCGGCCCGTCGTGCCACCACGGACCAGGCCGCTTGTGATGTCAGAGATCCACAGCGGGGCCCGGCGGGGGTGGAATGCGCCCCCTCCGCACGATCGGCCGCAGACTCTTCCACCCTCGCCGAGGTCGGGGCAGGCCGCCTCCACCAGAGGTCCCCGGGCCCGGATCGGGTGGGCGCATTCTTCGGCGTCGGCCTGGGCCTCGTCGAGCAGGCGCTCCCGCGGCGGCGCCGGATGGCCGGCGAACCCGGCGTACTTGCCGCCCGGTTTGCGGTAGACGCGTCGAGGACGTCGAGTCGGCGGACGTTCCGCGCCCGGTCGCCGCCGATGCCCGTCGTCTCGCCGTAGACGGGGTGGAAGTAGAGCATCGAGAACGGGAGCCTCGTCAACCGCACCTGGTGGGCGATGAAGTCGCTACCTGAACGGCGCCTCGGTGTGCAGTAGTTGACGATGGGTCGATTGTGCGCGACGCCGGTCAGGGCGGCATCGAGGACGACGTACGGGAGGAAGTGGTCGCTGCCGACGGTCTCGGTGGCCGGTGGCGGCGGCACGCGCTCGTACACGTTCGGTGCGGGGAGAAGCTCGCCGACGGTCTTGGCGTGGTCGGTGAAGGTGGTGTCGTCCGAGGAGTCCAGGAGCAGGAGGCGGACCTCCACGCCGAAGTTCCCCGCCGCGTATACGGCCTCCTTGCCCATGGCCGCGATCGAGGCGGGACGGGCCCGGCTGGTCGGCAGGGCCAAGCAGGTTCTGCGCATGCGGGCGTCTCCAATCGATCGTCAGATCCATGTGCCCGTCCGGGGACCAAGGCACGGCAATGCCACATGGCTCACTCAAGGCCGCGGTGAAGTAGTTGAGTCAAGGGAGTCGATGAGTCCCGAGCGGTGTCAGTGCCGGGTCGCGCGGCTCCGCCGGACTCATGTGGACGACCTTGCTTCACCAAGGTGGACTAGACCAACTTTGGTGTCAACGGGATGCTTTCAGGGATCGGGCGGCGCACGCCGACACTGCCCGATCGGGCAAGCGCCCCTGCCCTCGCACGGACTTCGGCAGGGCTCGCCGGGCGGGGTCCGAGGATGCGGTCCGCGCATCGGTGGTGCGCGGCGACCGAGGGCAATGCGCGGATCGGCTCGCGTGCAGGGGGGCTACAGCTCCCGCAAGATCCGCACCTACCTGCGGTGACTCGGGCACAGGGTAGGACGCAGCACCCCATCGGCGCCCGTGGAGAGCGTCAGTCACGACCGTTCATGATCGCGGTTCCGGTGACGCTCCGTGGCTCCGGCACGGAAAATGATCCAGAACCCGTTCTGAGCCGTTGCCGACAGACGTCTGCAGCGTAGAAATCGGATCGTTCCGATCACGGCCGGGCGAGCTGTCCCGATACCTGATGAGGAGGCGGTGCGCTTGGGGTTATTCCCGGTCGAGCGCGCCGATGGCGTGCGCCGCGTGGTCGATCTGCCGCTGCTCCGCCTGAAGAACTCCGTGGCGTGCGGCGGCGGTCAGGCGTCGACGTACGTATCGGGTCATCGCGTCGCTGTCACGTCCTACGCGGACGACGGTGGCCGTGTCCGCTACGGCGCCCAGAGCGTCCAGGAGATACCGGTCGTCGGGCTGCGACAGGTCAGGGCCTTCATGCGGTGACCGGCGGGTCCCCACGATGACGCGGGTCATCGGCAGTGTGGCGAGCCGGCGCAGGATCCGGTCTGCTGTCGCCAGAGGTGAGTACGCTTCGTCGAGGGCGTCCACCAGCAGCGTGAACGGCTGGCCGCGTCCGCGCATGCCGTTGATCAACCAGTCGCTCTGAACGTTCAGTTCCTCACTGGCGGGCGGGGTCTCAAGTCCGGCCGCTCGGGCGATCCGTGCCACCAGGTCCCGAGGAGTGGCGCCGGTGAGGTGGACAACGGCGTGGAACGGGTCGCACGGCTGGGGCGAGGCGGCCGGGAGCGGTGTCAGCTGGCCGGCCGCTTCAAGGACTCGCCGCAGTTCGGGCTGGGTGTGTACGAGAATGTGTCCGAGCAGTGCGGACTTGCCCGAGCCCGCTGCTCCGGTGATCACGAGCAGGCCCCTGTGCACAGTGTCGAGCCAGGTAAGAATCTGGTGGCGTTCTTCTTGCCGACCCTCGAAGTACCAGGCTTGTTCGCCGAGTTCGGCACCGCTGGCTTTGGGGACGAAGTGGCGTCGTTCGTCGTCGGAAAGCTTGTCCAGGACGGTTTCGATCTCGGCCAGCTGGTCCAGCGACGTCTGAGTGAGCACGGGCACTCTGCGGTGGAGCATGGCACGGCCCGGAACGGTTTTCACCTCCACCGGACATCCGTCGAGGTTCCGGCGGAGCTCTGTGGCAAGGTGCCACAGGTCGATGCTGTCGTCGGCACGGAAGGTCACGGTGAGGACCGTGGACAGGACCTTGCGGAACGTACCCAGGTTCGCGGTACCTTGCCCGGACGTGGCCACCAGCAGGAAGTTGCGCGCGCCGGCGGGGTCCCGGTTCACGTCCGCACTCATCAGCTCGACGAATCGGGCGGATTTGCAGGCGTCGATGATGACGATCGCCCATCCGTCTTTTCCCTTACGATGCGCCTCGCGGGCGGTCAGGTAGCTCACCAGCTGTTGCGGGGTGATGCCGCTCGTGGCGAGGGGGCGGGGGCTGAGGGCATGAGCGAGCAGTGCCCTTTGGTCCCCGTCGCTCTCCCCGTGCCCGGTCCAGTACAGGATGGTGTCCCCGGCGTTCTGCGGCTCGGACCACTCCCGCAGCCGCCCGTCGACCGCCTCCAAGCCCCGGTCGATCTCCTCGACTTCCCAGTCACGGGTCTCGGCGCCGAACGGTGCGAGCAGTTCAGCGATGCCGGCGACCTCGGTCTTGGTGTCGAGCGGGGGGTGATCGCGGTACTGGCCGATGGCGACCGGGAAGAATTGCAGCGGTCTTTCGGCGTTCCCGCCGATGGCGGCATTCATGCTGCGGTGTTCCACGGTGCGCGTCAGCTGTCGTCCGGCTCGGCCGCCAGGACGAGCTGGGTGACCGGGGCATTGCCTCCGCTCTCGACCCGCAGCCGGTACAGCCCCGGCGCGGGCAGGGTCACCCGAGCGCCGATCGTATCGTCCTGCCAGCCGAAACGGGGCGTGGCAATCCGCCGGTCGGTCTCGGCGTCGTGGACGCTACAGGTGACGCCCGCGTGCGTGTCCGTACCCGTCAGCCGGACGTTCCAGCCGGCCCCGGCTTCTACGGCATCCGGCACATCGAGACCGATCTGACTCTCGCCCATGGGTGGACCGAGAGGCTCGTCCGGAGAGGTGATCACATTCCGCACGTGACGGATGACGTCACTGTCCCTGGACATCGGACCGTGCTGCAGCGGGAGATGGGTGACCGCGGGGCCGCCGAGGGAACCGGAGTCGCGATACACGGTCCCGTCCCCCGCTAGGTCAACGCGTTGCGGCACACCAACGGCGTCACGAACCAGTTGACCGTCGGAGTGCGTCCGGAAAGTAACGTACTGCGCGTGGACCACCCCCTCCTTCAACCTCATGCTCTGCACGGTCGGCTGAGCCACTCCGACGACGGCCCGGTGACCGGGCAGCGAGCGTCCGTTGAGGCGCATCCACTGCTGGAACTCCTGTGACCGGGCGGCGAGCTCCCTGTCGCCGCCGAGTGCCTCGATATCGCTCGGGGTGAGGCGGCGTACCTCCCGGCTGTCGTCGACGCACCGGAAGCCCGGGAGCAGGTCATGTATACCGGGCAGCGTGGTTGCCAGTGCCTGCATGCGGCGTCGGAGAAGCGCGCCCGGCCCCCGCGCGGCGCGACCGCCTTTGCCGCGGTGACCGTTGAGTATCACGGCAGCTTTGACCGCGCCGTGGAAGGGAGTGCCGAGGGTGATGACCGCGCGGGTGTCCGGTTCAAGATCAGGGGTGTGAGTCAACGCAGCACGGGTCACCAGGCCGCCCATGGAGTGAGCGACGAAGACCAGCTGGGCCGGGCGTTCGTCGGCCCGAAGCCGCCGGATCCGGTCGTGGGCCGGATGCGCACGCCATGCGCTGAGGTGGCGGCGGGCGGCCTCGGCGAGGAGCGCCGCGTTGACGCCGACCGGCAGTCTCCAGTCGTAGGCGAACGCCAGTACCGCCTTGGGATGTGCGACGACCTCACCCACGCCGCGCACCAGATCGGTATACGGCTCGAAACCCTGCAGAAACGGTGCCCAGCCAACCCGCTCCAGCAGCCCAGTAGCCCGCACCCGGCCGAACCGGCCGTCCTGTTCGTCGGGCGTGAGGTGCAGGGGGAGCATCCCATCGGGTCCTAGCCAGGTATCCGCCATTGACTTGACGCCCAAGCCCCAAATCCGAGCACCTGTCACCGTGTCCTGCAGCGTGCTGCCCATGATCCCGGGAACCACGATCACGGCATCCTGGCTCGTGTCGCGGCCGACGGGCGGAACCGCCGCCCACAGCTCGTCGGATGCGCTGTGGGAGCCGGGTGGCAACTGTCGCGTCATGCCCCAAGACAATAGCCAACCATGCAAGGGAAGTTGGTGAGTTGCGCCGGTTGCCCATCGCTGTATCGGCGCAACCGACTCCCTGCTGGGGCTGCGGCGAACGAGGCCCGATAGAAGGCACCGGCCAGCACGGGTGTTGTGGTTGCGTACTCGGCTCACTGGCCTGGGTGCGCGGCTTGGGCGGGACCGAGTGCTTGGCCGGGTTGTGGCGCAGCTGCCAGGAGCGGACCGCGGCGTTCAGCGCGTTGCGCGGGGTGGCCACGACCCGGTAGACAGTGACGCGCCCCGGCTGGTTTTCTGCTGGACGGTGACCCAGTCGTCGATCTGCCTCGGGCGCAGGTCCAGGATTCGGCAGCGGCCGAAGGCCGGGATCAGGTCCCGCTCGACACAGTCCTCGTACCTGGCACAGGCGTTCGGCGCGAGCACCTTCTTCTTCGCCGCCAGCCACTCCCGCAGGCAACTCGTCACGGGGGTACGACTGACTTCATACACCCCGCGGCTCACCATCGACGAGGTCGACCGGGGAAGACATGTTCAAGACGGCACGCCGCTTTCAGAGCACGCTTCGCGGGTGGTGAGTAGGCGGCCTCGATCAGCCTGCGGCGATCTGGGCGGCCAGAGGCCTGCGGCCCCGGCTGTGGTCGCCGACTGCAACGGATGCTGACGGGCCGCCGGATTGCCGCTGCGCGCGTCGGTCCCGGCCGGGCTGCTGATCAAGGACGGGCAGCCCGGCTTCCTGATTGTGGTCAGGACTTGAGGTCGTAGGCCACGGTGACGGGGGCGTGGTCGGACCAGCGTTCGGCGTGCGTGTCGGCGCGCTCGACGTAGGCCTCGACCGCCTTGGCGGCGAGGCCGGGGGTGGCGACCTGGAGGTCGATGCGCCAGCGGATAGACGCCTTTTCGAAAAAGGTCCACCCGTTCGAGTGCAGCTTGTTCGAGGGTGCCTGCTGGCCTTGGAGGTAGGGGGAGGCCCATGGGCATCATGACGGTTTCGGCGCCGGTTCGGGCGGTGGTTGGTTCGCGTATCGGTTGTGCGCGGATTGTCACCACCGCATAACAGTCGGCGATGGTCAAGGAGCGGCACAGGATCGGGCCCACCGGCCGGGACCGCGCGGCGAAACCCCGGACGGACATCGCTCCGTGTGAGAGGTTCGCCCGTTCGGCTCAGCGAGGATGACGGCCAGGAGACGGCGCCCGGAGACCTTCCTAACGTTGGACCCCGGGAGGCTGCATCCCCCGCGGAGCCCGGCCGAGGACCTCTCGCCCGTCGGCCACCGCTCACGCCGAACCCGGCAGTCGACTTCCACCGTGACCACGCAGGGTCCGGGTCGAAGGAGATGAAGGACATGAACACCACGCGCACCGCCCGCACGCCCGCGACACCCGCACTGAACGGGTGCCGGACATCACGCCGCCGCCTTCGGGCACGGATCGGGCTCGCCGCGACCGCCACGGCCCTGTCGCTGCTGCCGATCGCCCCGTCCACCGCCAGCGCGGCACCCCACCTCCCGCTCACACAGATCGTGCGGGAGGCCAAGGTGAAGGCGCAGCAGGAGCACCCCGGCTCGCAGTTCTACGACGCGGACGCCGTCCTGCTGACACCCACGACCAACCCCAATGACGTCCAGGCCTGGTGGATCCGCTTCCGGGCCAAGGGCTCGGAGCCGTCCTTCCAGTACAAGTACTCGACCACCGGTCAGTACCAGAGCACGCAGCCGTGGAGCGTCCCGATCGGGATCCAGGCCATCTCCCCGTTCACCATGACGGAGGTCCAGGCCCACGATCTGGCCGTCAAGGCCGGGCACACCGGCGCGTTCAAGCCCCTGTACCTCAATGAGCCGGTCGTGCAGAACCCGCATCCCACCTACTACTTCTGCATTCCCAGCGAGGGCAGGACGGTGGCGGTGGACACCGTGACGGGCCACGTCACCACGCCGTGGTCGTGCTAGTGACCACGGTGTGAGCCCTGTTCGGTGGCCGTCACCCAGCGGGGGTGACGGCCATCGGCGGCCGGCAAGGGCCGCCGGCCTGGAGCGCGAAGGGCCGCCGCCGCACGGACCGGCCAGAACGCTGCCCTTGCCGAAAACGTCATCCGCTCTGATCAGGCAGCATGTTGGTACTCATGGAGGAGGCCGCCGAGTCGGTCGCGTCGTCGTATGTCGAGGCGGGCGATTTGCCCTGGATCGGTGATCGGTTGGGGGAGTGGGTGGGGTGGGCGGGCGTTGGCGATGCCCTGGTGTGGCCGGTGCCCGTTGTAGAACGTCTCGAACTCGCGCAGGGAGTGCGGGAGATGGCGCTGGTCCCAGATCAATGTCCGGTCCAGTAGTTCTCGCCTGCAGGTTTGTACCCGGCGCTCCATGATGGAGTTCATTCTCGGCATCCGGACGCCGCCGAGTACCACCTCGATGCCCGCGTCCTCGAGTACCTCGTCGAACAGCTGCGGGAGCTTCCCGTCCCGGTCCCGGATCAGAAAGCGGGCCCGGCAGCCGGCGTCCTCAAGATCCATGGCGAGATTCCTCGCCGTCTGGGCCACCCAGGCTGCGGTCGGATGCGCGGTCACGCCCAGGACCCGGATGCGGCGGCTGGCGTGTTCGATCACCGCGAACACGTACAACCGGGCCCCGGACAGGGTGACTGTCTCGAAGAAGTCGCATGCGAGGAGCGCGTCGGCCTGGGAGCGCAGAAAGTCCGCGCACGTGGTGGAGGTCCGCTCGGGTGACGGCGGGATCCGGGCCTTCTGGAGGATCTCCCACACTGTGGACGCGGCCACCTTCACGCCGAGGACGAGAAGCTCGCCGTGAAGGCGGCGGTACCCCCACCCCGGATTCTCTGCGGCCAGGCGCAGGACCAGGGCGCGGATGGAGCGTACGGTACGCGGCCGCCCTCGCGTGCCGGGCCCATGGCATCCGGGCCCGGATCCGCTACGGGGCGAGTGAGCCGCTGAGCTGGAGGGTCGTGTGGTCGGACGCCACACTCAGGGAGGTGGTCACCTCCCCGTCCGTCCGGCGCGGGACCATGGGCGAGACCTGGGCGGACTGCCCGTACGCCGCGAACTGGCTCTGGACCCAGGACTTCCGCTCGTCACCGGCGTGGCCGTCCAGGATGAGGTCGAAGCCCTGCACCAGGGTGGCCGCCATCGCCGCGGACGGTGCCCCGTTCGCGGCGAGGACGATGTTCCTGGGCCGGCCGTCCCCGTCGGCCTGGATCATGACGATCAGGCTGTACGCCTCGGGGAACTCCTTCAGCGCCTCGTACCGGACGTGGCCGGGCAGCCCGGCGCTGACGGCTCGGATCTGCTGGACGTGGAACTCCAGCCCCCACCGCTGCTTCAGCCGTTCGGCCACGGTGTCGGCCTTGGGGCCCGGGAGGGCCGAACCCCGCCAGTACGGCGTCTGCTCAGCCATCGGCACCGCTTCCGGCGGCTGGACAGCCGTCGGCTGGGCCCCGGTCCCCGGCAGGGGCACGGACGGGGTGGGAACGGCGGTCGGCCGCTCGCCGGCCGGTGCGGTCGGCGCGGCTCCCGGATCGGCCGCCGAGCCGGCCGCCGGACTGGCCGCCGACGAGGCCGGACCGGAGGCGCCGTGCGCCGGTGACGACACTGTGCCTGACGCCTGTCGGGATTCCCCGGTCGCCGCGTTCGGCGGCTTCGGGCCGGAGGAGCACCCGGCGATCGGGAGCGCCACCACCAGGAGCAGGGTTGACAGCGCCACCGGGGACCGGCGCCTTCGGTACGTCACGTGATCAGCCTTTCGGATGCTGGCCGGGAAGGGCATCGATCCGGCGGCGGGGTTGCCGGTCGGCGAGGGCGGAGCCCTCGTGTCCGGTCGGGACGTGTCGGGTCAGGGGGTGAAGGCGACCGCGTCGATCGCGATGTCCGGCCCGCTGAAGCCGCCCGTGTCGACCAGGTTACTCATCTGGACTCGAGCGCCGGAGCACAACAGCATGTTTCCGGTGCCGAGTTGGTACCAGCCCTGCCCCGCCGTCTTGGTCTGCGACTGGTCCAGGTAGTAGGTGCTCGGGATGAGGCCCTGTCCCATCGTGCCGCAGCCCGAGTAGATGTAGTACGGCACGTTGGTCGCCTGGGCCCCGTGGGTGGGGAGGTGGATGAAGATCTTGTAGGCGGGCAGCGTCAGCTCGGGAGTCCAGGTCGCCACGACCTTGTGCGAGATGTTCTTCGGGATCTGGGGAGGCGACTTGTACCAGCCGTAGTTCGCGTACTGCGGCTGCGTGACGGTCCCGTTGTCGTAGGTGTGGGTGAAGTACATCCGGCCGCCGTAGCCGGCGCCGAACTGGTGGAGGTCGATCTGGGCCAGGTAGGCGGCGTGGGAGTAGTTGTCGCCTGTGCCCAGGCCGGCCGTGCGCACCTGCTCCCACTTGCCCTCGAGCATCTGCAGGGCCGCCGCGATGTTGGCGGCGTAGTCCGTCACGATTGCGGACTTCTGCGCCGGGCTCCAGGTCGTCGTGTCGGTGGCGGTCATGCCGGTGGTGATCTGGCCGATGCCGTAGCCGCAGTCCGCTTTGCTGTAGTTGATGGCGACCGGGACGGTCCGGCCCGCGGCGGCGTCGGCGCTGCTCCGAAGCAGGTTGTCGTTGCCGTAGTAAACGCCGGTCGCTGGGTTCCCCGCGTCGCCGGCCACCGCGTGAAAGGTCGCCTGGGACAGGTTGCTCTCCTGCGCGATCAGGCCGAGCAGCACCTGCGCGGGGACCAGGCCCTTCTCCTTCTGCGGGCCCAGGCCGGGCTCGGGGAACATCCCCTGGGGTGTGTACGCCGGCTGGCCGGCGCCCAGGTAGTTCGCCGGCCGCTGGACGTTCAGGCTGTTGGTGACGGCCCGGTCGACCGCCCACTGGACCATGGCCGGGGTCGGCTGCATGGCCTGGGCGTTCGGGTCGTTCCGCTTCACGGCACACTTGGGGGTGGCCCACTTGGCCTCGGTGGCCGGATCCGTGCTCACCAGGCCGCCGGTGACGTCACCCCAGGTGGAGCCGTCCTCCGAGGTGAGCGCGGCGACGCTCCCGGGAGCGCCGCCGACCGTCCTGTCCTCCGGTGCGGCCTGCCCCTCGGTGCTCGCCGTCGTGCCGGCGGCGTCGCCGGTCAGCAGGGTCGGTGCGGCGGGGTCGGTGGTCACGGTCCCGTCGGACCGGGCGCCGCTGTGCACCGCGCGCACGCTCGCCCTGATCTGCTGCGCGGCCGCGTCGAGCGGTTCGCCGTGCGCGGCAACCCGGTTGACCCAGGCCGGTTCGACGCTCTCGGCCAGCAGGTGGCCCTGCTGGGACACCGCCGTGACCTGCTGATCGGTGGCCAGTGCGGCCGGGGCGCCGGGCGCGTCCTAGCCCGCCCGTCGGGCGATCGAGCGTGACGATGCGGCGGTCGAGGTGTGGAAGAAGGAGACCTGGCCGCGGGTAAGAGCATTGCGGCGGAGCTCGGAGCCTGGCTGGTCTTCGAGGACGAAGCCGGGCAGTCGATGACGCCGCCGCGCGCCAGGACATGGGGCCGGATCGGGCAGACGCCCGCGGTGCGGGTTCGCGGCCGGGGCTCGGGCCGGGTCTCGATGGCGGGCATGACCTGCTACAAGCCGGGCGAGCGGTCCCGGCTGATCTACGCGATCCGCGAGTACCGGGGCCGCAAGGGCCAGCCGAAGGGCTTCGGCTGGCGCGACTTCCGCGACCTGATCATCCGCGCCCGCACCCAGCTTGGCGGCCCGATCGTCCTCGTGTGGGACAACGCCCGCCTCCACCTGACCAAGCCGCTGCGGGACTTCATCGAGGCGAACGCCGAGTGGCTCACCGTGTTCCAGCTGCCCACCTACGCACCGGACCTGAACCCGCAGGAGGGCATCTGGTCGCTGGTCAAGCGCGACATCGGCAACCTCGCCGCCGCCGACCTCGGCCAGATCACCAGGGCCGTGAAACACCGCCTCAAGCAGATCCAGTACCGCCCGGACCTGGTCGACGGGTGCCTCGCCGGCACCGGCCTGATCATGGACGGCTGACCGACATCACCCATTCAAGTTCTAGTAGTTGTTCAGCTTGAATACCGCTGTGACGGGTGCGTGGTCGGACCAGCGTTCGGCATGGGAGGCTGCTCGTTCGACGTAGGCCTCGACGCATTTCTC
Organism: Kitasatospora sp. NPDC092286; assembly: GCF_044755565.1. Taxonomy (NCBI): domain Bacteria; kingdom Bacillati; phylum Actinomycetota; class Actinomycetes; order Kitasatosporales; family Streptomycetaceae; genus Kitasatospora; species Kitasatospora sp. NPDC092286. The sequence continues at coordinate 22,387 of NZ_JBIVRD010000065.1, forward strand.
AGCGAGGTTTCTAGTAGAGACAACTAGGTCAATTCTCCAGCGGAACGACGCCTTTTGTAAAAGGTCCACCCGTTCGAGAGTGCCCTGTTCGAGGGTGCCTGCTGGCCTTGGCGGCAGGGGGAGGCCCATGGGCATTGTGACGGCTTTGGCGCCGGTTCGGGCAGTGGTGGGTTCGCGTGTCTCGGACACGCACGGGAACGAGGGAAAGGTCTCGCACCTGGTGCAGGCGGAGTCGGCGACTCGGCACGCGGTCTCGAAAGAGTGGGAGATCGTCGGGTCCTTCGAGGACCTGGACGTCTCCGCCGAGGTCACGCCGTGGAAGCGCCCGGACCTGGGCCCGTGGCTCACCGAGCGCCAGGGCGAGTGGGACGCGATGGTGTGGGCGAAGGTCGACCGGGCATTCAGGTCCGCGAAGGACTGCGCGGACCTCGCCCACTGGGCCGAGGAGAACCACAAAGTCCTGGTCTTCACCGACGACGGGATCACCCTGGACTACCGGCAGGGTCGGGAGTCGTCGTTCGGGAACGAGCTGGCAAAGGTCTTCCTGATGCTGGCGTCGATCTTCGCCGAGATGGAGTTCAAGCGGATCAAGACCCGCGTCACCGCCGCGCACAAGCACCTGCGAAAGACCGACCGCTGGGCCGGCGGGCAGCCGCCGTACGGCTACCGGATCGTGGACCGGCCCGGCGGCGGCCGCATGCTCGAACCGGACCCGGTGACGTCCGAGGCCGTCCGCTACATGGGCCAGCTTCTCCTGGAGGGGCAGAGTCAGTGGATGATCGCCACCGCTCTGGAGGCCGCTGGCTTCGACACCCCGTCGATGCACGCGTTCAAGAATCAGGGCGAGTCGTACACGAGCAAGCGCAAGACCGCGCCGTCGAACCACTGGAACCCGACCAGCGTGGGCAAGATCCTGCGCTCGCCGGCGACGATGGGCCTGAAGCTCACCGGCCGGTCCGTGAAGGCGCGCAAGATCGCCCGGGATGCGAAGGGCCTGCCGATCCGGATGGCCAAGCCTCTGTTCACTGAGGAGGAGTGGGCCGCGATCCAGGTCGCGATGGACGAGCGGTCGGTCACGAAGGAACGCTCGAACGGCGCCTCGCCGTGGCTGGGCGTTGCGCATTGCGATCGGTGCGGCGACCGGTTCTACCGGCAGGTGAACCTCGCCAAGAACGGAAAGATCTACGAGTACTACCGGTGTGCGAAGACGGCCGGCAAACCCGCCTGCAAGGGCCAGTCCGTCAAGGGCGAGCGCGTCACCGCGGCGATCGCCGCCCTGGTGGAGCGGTTGGCCGGCCTGGCGATGACTGTGCGCAGGTTCATCCCCGGTGAGGACCACACCGAGCAGCTCAACCACGTCACCGTGGCGATGAAGGATCTCCGGGAGGAGAAGCGCCGCAACCTGTTCGACTACCCCGGCGGCGACGACGAGTACTCCGAAGCCCTCGAGATCCTCGTCGATGAACGCCGCCGCCTTGCAGCCCTCCCACAACGCCCCTCCGCCTGGGTGGAAGTCGAGACGGGCCAGACCTTCGCCGACGCCTGGACCCAAGCCGACCAAGAGCACCGCCGCCAACTCCTCCTCGGCCTCAAAGCCCGCCTCTACATGACACCCACCACCGACGGCTGGTACCTACCCGCCGAACTTCAAGCACGAGTACGACAGCTGGAAGGCGCCGGACCTATCGGAGCATGTTCTTTTCGATGACCGCAGCGATGTCGGCAAGCCACGGCAGGCCGCCCATCTGGTCGTGGTGGCAATCGATCTGGTGATCCACGATCCGTCCGGTGACGTACGGCCTCCACGCGTTGACGGTCGGCGAATCTGCCAGGCGGCCCACGGTCGCCGTGAAGAAGAGCACGTCGCCGAGGAATCGGCTGGTCGTGGGTGACTCCCGGTCGATGACGAAGTTGTTCCGGATGGCACTGAACAGGCTCTCCAACTGGCCGTCGTCCAGTCCGGCGAGTGGGTGCCCGGCGGCGCGCAGGGTCTCCCGGATCATCGGGTAGTCCAGCGCCCCGTCGGCCGTCTGCGGCGCCTCGACACCGATGGCCCCGAACAGCGCCGATATCAGTTCCTGGTCGCTGCGGTCGAACCGTTGGCCTTCGGCCATCGGGTAGGAGTCCAGCAGGGCGAGCAGGGCGACCTCCTCGCCCTCCGCCTGCAGACGGGCGGCCATGGTGTGCGCGATCCGTCCGCCGAGGGACCACCCGAGTAGGTGGTAGGGCCCGGTCGGCTGGACCGCGCGCAGCTGCGCGATGTAGTCCTCCGCGACCTCCTCGATGGAGGCCGGCCGCTGGTCGGCGTGGAGGATGCCGCGCGTCTGCAGGCCGTAGACCGGCTGGTCCTTGTCCAGGCAGCTGAGGAGCGCCGCGTACGTCCAGGCCAGTCCGCTCGCCGGGTGCACGCAGAACAGGGGCGGTCGGTCGCCGCGCGGGCGCAGCGGCAGGAGGACGTCGAGGGCGGCCGTCGAGTCCGGCATGCCCAACCGCTCGGTGAGGCCGGCGACGGTGGGGGTCTCGAACAGGGTGCGGAGCTCCAGGTCGACGCCGAGGAGGTCGCGGATCCGGCTGGCCAGTCGTGTGGTGAGCAGGGAGTGCCCGCCGAGGTCGAAGAAGGAATCGTCGATGCCGATGTGGTCCAGTCCGAGGACTTCGGCGAAGGCGCGGCAGAGGACCTCCTCCTGGGCGGTGCGCGGGCCGCGGGTCGACACCAGGGCGGAGAAGTCGGGTGCGGGCAGCGCGCGGCGGTCCAGCTTCCCGTTCGGGGTGACGGGCAGCGCGGGCAGCACGACCACGGCGTCGGGGACGAGGTGGTTCGGCGCCAACGTGCCCACGTAGCGGCGCAGTTCGATCCCGTCGATCCCGGCGGCGGTGGTGGTCGGAACCACGTAGGCGACGAGCTGCTGCTCGCCGGACCGGTCGGTGCGGGCGACGACCGCGGCTTGGGCGACGTCCTCGTGCCGGAACAGGGTCGCCTCGATCTCGCCGAGTTCGACCCGGACGCCGCGGACCTTGAGCTGGTGGTCGGTGCGTCCGAGGAAGTCGAGGGTCCCGTCCGCGCGCCACTTCACCAGGTCGCCGGTGCGGTACATCCGCTCGCCGGTGCCGCCGAAGGGGCAGGCCACGAAGCGTTCGGCGGTGAGCGCCGGCTTCCGGAAGTAGCCGCGGGCCAGGCCGGCGCCCGCGAGGTACAGCTCGCCGGTGACCCCTGCCGGGACGGGGCGGAGATCCGCGTCCAGGACGTAGCAGCGGACGTTGCCGAGCGGGCGGCCGACCGGGATGTCCTGGTCCTTGGCCAGTGTGCTGCCGACCGGCTGGTAGGTCGAGGTCATCGTGCCTTCGGTCGGCCCGAACTGGTTGACCAGGCGCCAGGACCGGCTGATCGCCGCCGCAGCGTCGACCTGCGGCCAGGTCAGACGCTCCCCGCTGACCATGCCCAGTCGCAGGCAGCGCGACGGCTCCCTCCCGCGGGTGCGCGCCGCCTCCGAGAGGGCACTCAGCATGGACGGCACCAATGACAGGACGGCGGTCACCTTCTGCTCGGCGATGACGTCGAGCAGGGCGTCGTGGTCCCGCGCCGTCTCGGACGGCACCAGCACGACCGTGCCGCCGATGGTGAGCGGGCCGAATAGGTCCCGGACCGATGCGTCGAAGGAGATCGACGCCAGGTTGAGGACCACGTCGTCCGGCTCCAGACCGATGGTGTCGGTGAGGTAGGCCAGGTAGTTGACCACGCCGCGGTGGCTGACGACGACGCCCTTGGGGGTGCCGGTGGAGCCGGAGGTGTAGATGACGTAGGCGGGGTGGGTGGGTTGGAGGGGGTGGGTGCGGTCGG
>NZ_JBIVRD010000066.1:0-25456 GCF_044755565.1 Kitasatospora sp. NPDC092286
GCCTACGTCGTGCCCACCCCCGGCACCGAACTCGACACCGCCGACATCCGAGCCGAGGTCGCTGCGTTCCTGCCCGAGTACATGGTCCCGGCAGCCGTGATCGTCCTCGACGCGATCCCGCTCACGGTCAACGGCAAGCTCGACCGAAAGGCCCTGCCCGCACCCGACTTCGCCTCCGCCGGCGAGGGCCGTGCACCCGCCACCCCGCAGGAAGAAGTCCTCTGCGGCGTGTTCGCGGAGGTCCTCGGCCTCGACAAGGTCGGCGTCGACGACGGGTTCTTCGAACTCGGCGGTGACTCCCTGATGGCCACCCGGCTGGCGAGCCGGGTCAAGGGGGTCCTGGGGGTGGAGCTCGGGGTGCGTGCGGTGTTCGAGGCACCGACCGTCGCCGAGCTGGCCAAGCGCCTCGGTGGCGCGGCGACCCAGCAGGACGCGCTCGGCGTCCTGTTGCCCCTGCGCAGCAGCGGCAGCCGTGCACCGCTGTTCTGCGTGCACCCCGGGGTCGGCATCAGCTGGTGCTACTCGCCGTTGCTCCGCAGCATGCCGTCGGACTACCCCCTGTACGGGCTGCAGGCGCGCGGGCTCGCCGGGCCCGACGAACTACCGGGCTCCATCGGGGACATGGCCGCGGACTACATCCGGCAGATCCGCGCGGTGCAGGAGTCGGGCCCGTACCACCTGCTGGGCTGGTCGCTCGGCGGGATCGTCGCCCATGAGATGGCCGTCCAGTTGCAGGAGGCAGGTGAGGAGGTGGAGACGCTGGTGCTGCTCGACCCGTACACGAAGGCCCAGGCCGAGGATGCCGCCCCACTGAGCAAGGCGCAGTTGATGGCGCTGGCGATCGAGGGGCTCGGCATCGAGGTCGACCGGAACGGGGAGGACGAGCTCGAGATCGCCGATGTGGCGGCTGCGTTCCGTGCCGGTGGCGGGATTCTGAGCACGCTCAGTGACGAGGTCGCCGGGTCGATCTTGGAGATCTTCGGGAACAACGCGGGCAACCAACAGCGGCACGTGCCGCGGGCCTTCACGGGCGAGGCCCTGGTGTTCACGGCGGACGGCGGCGCGGACGCCGGGGGGAACGAGGACGTGTCGCAGTCCGCAGAGCGGTGGCGGTCGTTCGTCTCCGAGGGCGTCGAGGAGGTCCGGTTGTCCTGCGAGCACGAGGAGATGGCGCGACCGGATGTGCTGGCGGCGATCTGGCAGAAGATCGACTCCTCCCGGTTCGGCTGGTAGGGGGAGCCGTGCTGAAGATGCTGATCGGTGATGTCGAGCAGGCCGCGGCCCGGCTGGACGGACTGGTGGTCCGCACGCCGGTGCTCCGCCTGCCCGAACTCGACGCGGAACTGGGCGCGTCGGTCTTCCTCAAGGCGGAGATGTACCAGCACACCGGTGCCTTCAAGTACCGCGGGGCGCTGAACAAGATGCTGATGCTCGACCCCGCTGATCTGCGACGGGGAGTGATCGCCGGCTCCTCCGGCAACCACGGGAAGGCGGTGGCGGGACTGGCGGAGAGCTTCGGCGTCCCGGCGCTGCTGGTCCTGCCGCGCGACGTTCCGGGGGCGAAGCTGGAGGCCGTGCGCGCCTGCGGCGCCGAGGTCGTCTTCTACGACCCCGTGCACGACGACCGTGACGTCATCACGCGGGGTCTGGCGGCCGAGCGGGGCCTCGTCCTGCTGCCCTCGTCCGACGACCCGGACGTCGCAGCGGGCCACGGTACGGTCGCTCTGGAACTGTTCGAGGAGACCGGAGGGGTGGACCACCTCCTGATGCCGGTCGGGGGCGGGGGCCTGGCGGCGGGGTGCGCGACCGTGGCGAAGGCCTTGGACCCGGGCGTCACGGTGACCGGGGTCGAGCCGGCGGAGGGGGACGACACGGCGCGCTCGTTGCTCGCCGGGCGGCGCGTCGAGATCGTTCCGCCTCGTACGCTCGCCGACGGACTGCGCCACCGGACCCCCGGAAGCTTCACCTTCGAGGTCAACCGGAGGCTGCTCGACGGGGTGGCCGTGGTGACGGACCGTGAACTGGAGGCGGCGATGCGCTTCCTCTGGAAGTACGGTCGGATCATCACGGAGCCGAGTGCCGCCTGCGGGGTGGCTGCGCTCCTCGCGGGCCGGGTCGAGCCGGCCGGGGCGCGGATCGGCGTGGTCCTCTCCGGCGCGAACATCGACGACGACCGCTTCCGGAGGATCGTTTCCGGATGAACGCCGTTCGAGTGGATGCGGGGCGTATCCGGGCCGACCCGGAACGCCGACCGGCCGTGGACCGTTGAAGAGTGGTCGTCGTCGGGGTCCCGTTTGCCCTCCGCTCACCCATGCCGAAGTGGTGCACTCACATGGAATTAATGGTCATCTTCCTGATCATCATCATGGTGGTCGAGCGCCTGTGGCGCTGGGCGACCAAGGTCAAGCGAAAGGGGACGTCGATCTCCCAAGCGGGGCTGGACGAGTTCCAGTCGGCCTTCCAGAGCATGAAGCGCGTTCAGGTGGAACAGCAGCAGACCGAGCTGATGCTCCGCGATGAGGAGGGTGAGTCCGCGCCTCCGAATAACCGGATCGATCTCAACAGCGGAAAGGTGATCATCACCCCGACGGACAATAAGAAGTAGTCGGCGTCGGGCGCCGCGTGCTCATCGAAGACGGTGATCACGCGGCGCAGTCGAGAGGATCAGTTCTTCACGTCGTATACCGCAGTGACGGCCCGTGGTCGGACCACCGTTCGGCGTGGGGCGTCACAGGCCTCCCCGTCAGTCTGCGCTCGCGATGCCCCTGGCGGGGTGGGTGCAACGAATCGACTTGTCAAACCGGCCGGGCAAGATCGCAGGCGTCGCTCGCTGGCGCGGGTGGGCCTGGGCTGAGCGCCGCCCGCAGGCATCAGGGCACCGCTGGTATCTACTAACTGTGGCTTCCTGTAGGTTAGTTGCCGCCGAAGTCGAATTCGGCGGTGACGGGTGCGTGGTCGGACCACCGTTCCGCGTGGGATGCCGCGCGCTCGACGTAGGCCGCGATGGATTTGTCCGCAATGCCCGGAGTTGTCACGATTAGGTCAATTCTCCAGCCGGAGTCGTTGTCGAAGGCACGGCCGCGGTAGGACCACCAGGAGTACGGGCCGGTGCGGTCGGGGTGCAGGGCGCGGACCACGTCGACGTAGCCGGCCTCGTCGTAGACCCGGCTGAGCCAGGCGCGTTCCTCGGGGAGGAAGCCGGCCGACTTCTGGTTGGCCTTCCAGTTCTTCAGGTCCTCGGGGCGGTGGGCGATGTTCCAGTCGCCGCAGACCACGACCTCGCGGCCGGCTGCGGCCGCCCGGGTGCGCAGCTTGCCGAGGTGGACCAGGAACTCCGCCATGAAGCGTTCCTTCTCCTCCTGGCGTTCGGTGCCGACCTCGCCGGAGGGGAGGTAGAGGCTGGCGACGGTCAGCCCCGGCAGGTCGATTTCGGCATACCTGCCCGAATTGTCGAATTCCGCCGACTCGAAGCCGATAGCCGTACGCTCCGGCTCCCGCCGTGACAGCACCGCCACTCCGGCCCGGCCCTTGGCGGCGGCCGGCGCCCACAGCGCGTGCCAGCCGTCCAGGTCGCGCAGTTCGGCGGGCAGCTGCCCGGGCTCGGAGCGCACTTCCTGCAGGCAGACCACGTCCGCCTCGGTGGCCGACAGCCACTCGGTGAAGCCCTTCTTGGCCGCCGCCCGGATTCCGTTCACATTCACACTCGTCACCACGATCACCCGGGCAGCCTATCGAGCGCCACGGCCCCGTCCGACGACCGACGCGTCGGATGTGGAGCTGTCGTGAACGCGGCATGAATCTGCGCGACAACGGCACCAACCCGGCCATTGGTCTTGACCATCTCCGGACGCAGCCCCTAGGGTCGCTTACTGCAAGGACCTTTAATAAAGAAGGACGGATAAAGCCCGCTCTCCCACCTGCCGCAACAGCGGACAGCGGGTCGGGTCCGCCCTCCTGCGGCAGGGCGAAAGAATCAGGGTGGAGGACACGGTGGGGACGACAGGGCAGCTCACGGCAGTTCCGGAACCGAAGTACTGGCACCTGCGCACGGTGCTGCTCCGCGCCATCGGCACGGAGTTCTCCACCGGCCAGGTCCTTCCCAACGAGCGTGAGCTCTCCGCCCGCTTCGGCGTGGCCCGGGCCACCCTGCGCCAGGCGCTCGACCAGCTGGAGCTGGAGGGCCGGCTGGTTCGCCGCCGCGGCATCGGCACCCTGATCGCCGCCCCCCGGGTCGGCGTCCCGGTCAACCGGCACGAGGAGGGCTGGCCCGGCACCGCCCGCAGCCAGGCCTGGCGCAGCGTGGACTGCACCACCGCCCCCGCCTCCGCCCAGCTCGCCAGGAGCCTGGGTATCGCCGAGGGCGCCACCGTGCACACCGTCCGCCGGGTGCGCATCGTCCAGGGCCAGAACATGGCCACCGAGTCGCTGCACGTCCCCGCCGCCGTGCTGCCGCACCTGCCCGGTTTCCGTGCCGAGAGCGACCGCGCCCGCTCGGTGCTGCGCCAGCTGGAGCGCCTGGAGGTGGACGGCGAGTCCCGCTCGGTCGAGCTCGGCGTCGCCGAGGCCGAGCAGGCCGCCTTGCTGGAGCGCCCGCCGGGCTCGCCGGTCCTGGTGATGACCACCCAGTACGCCTCGGCCGGCCGACTGGTGGCGCTCGCGGTCTCCACCTACCGCGCCGACACCTGCAAGCTGACCTTCGGCGAGACCGGCCTCGTCGAGGTCACCCCCGTCGGTGCGACCGCCGAGGTCCGCACCGCTTCCTGAACCACTTTTCCGAACACCCTCAGGCCCAGGCCCGGACGCTCCTCGAGCGCCCGGGCCTGGGCCGTTTGTGCGGGCGAAGGCGCCGGGACGACAATGGCCGTGGGGAGAGGGGGTGGTGATGAGCCGACTTGACGACCTGTGGGCCGAGGGTTGGGCACCGGCCTGGGAGGGGTTGTTCCGGGCGGACGGGCGGTCGAGGGACGCCGACGTCGCAGGCCCGGACCTGGACGGCTTCCAACTCGGCGAGGAGGTCGACCTGGAGGAGCTGATGGAGGAAGACCCCGAAGCCCTGACCTCGGTCAGTGTCTTCGTCGAGGCTGTGTTGCCGGACGGCTCGGGCTCCCTCTGCGGTGGAGGGGGGTCGCACGGGTCGGAGGGCCTCTTCGCCCGGTTCGATGTGGACCGGAAGCTGGTCTGGCTGCTGCACCTCGGCGAGTCCAACGAGTTCGTCCGGATCACCGTCGACTGGCCGGTGGCGAGCTTCACCAACAATCTGGGCAACTCGATCACCATCGACCTCACCGGCCCCGACCATGCGGTGGGCCGCTGATCAGCTCCGGCCGCCGCCGCTGCTGGGCGGGTCCACGGCGAAGAGCTGTTCCTCGACGTGGTCCAGGCCCACCCGGAGGGCGCCCATGGCGACCACCTCGGAGCCCAGGGCGGCCAGGGCCACCTCGGGGGCGCGCAGGGTGAACTGGGCGAGGCGTTCGCGCAGGGGCTCCAGGACGCCGTCCAGACCGGCGGCCCAGCCGCCGACCACCACCAGCTGCGGGTCGATCGCCAGCACCAGGGCCGCGACGCTCTGCACCAGCCTGGTCAGGAAGCGGTCCATCGCGACCTGCGCGACCTCGTCGCCCTCCCGGGCCAGCCGCAGCACCCGGGCGACGGCCGCCTCGTCCAGCGGGTTGAGCGGCTTGCCGGTGGTGGAGAGCAGCCGTTCGGGCGTGACCTCCTGTCCGAGCAGGTGCAGCGCGCCGATCTCGCCCGCGGCGCCGCCGAAACCGCGGTGCAGCTTGCCGTTGATCAGCGAGCCGGCGCCCGGGCTCAGCCCGGCCATCACGAAGACGACGTCGCCCATGCCGACCGCGGCGCCCTGCCAGTGCTCGGCGATGGCGGCCAGGTTGGCGTCGTTCTCGATGAGGACCGGGCAGCGGAACGAGCGGCGCAGCCGCGCGCCCAGGTCCAGGCCGGTCCAGCCCGGCATCGCGGTGCCCAGCCGGACGGTGCCGTCCCGGTCGAGGATGCCCGGGGTGCCGACACCGACGGCCCACAGGTTGTCCCGGGAGATCCCGGCCTTGCGCAGCACCTCGGCGACCACGCTGCGGACGGCGGTCAGCCGGTCCTCCGCCTCCAGGGTCTCGTCGACGGGTCTGAAATGGCTGCCCACCACCTCGCCGGTGAGGTCGGCGAGGATGACGCGGATGTCGTGGACACCGATCTCGATGCCGAGGATGTGCCCGGCCTCGGCGCGGAACCGGAACCAGCGGGCCGGCCGCCCCCGGCGGCCGCCGCCGGGCTGGCCGCCGTTCTGCGGCTGGTCGACCTCGGCCACCAGGCCGGTCTCGACCAGTCCCTCGATCACTCCCTCCACCGTCGGCCGGGACAGTCCGGTGTCCCCGACCAGCTGAGTGAGGGTCACCGCGTGGCCGGTCCGCAACGCCCGGAGCGTGACCGCCGCGTTGATCCGTCGCAGCAGTGAGGAGTCTCCTCCGGTGAGCCGATCCGCCAAGACGATGCCCTTCGCCGTGCGCGCGACAGCCCTGGCGCGCGTTGTCGAGTGCGCGGTGACCACCCTGATGGCCCGCGTGAGTCCGCCGCCCGGAACGCGGGCACGACAGCGCTGGGCCGCCTGCGCCAGGGCCGGAGGGCATGTGCCGGATGCTACCCGGGCCCGGGCCGGGTGGGCGAGCATCTTCGCAGCTCACCCGGGCTTCGGTATCGAAATGGTACGCATCGGGTGGCAGCGCGTAATCCAGCTTTCAACCAGGACCAGGCCCACCGGGAGGCGGGCGGCACCCGGGCAGGACCCGGGCGGGTGAGCCCCGCGGCGCGTGGGCGGGACGCCGGGGCCATCATGGGACGGGGCGGACAGGAAAGGGCTGTGCGATGGAGCTGTTCCCGCCGATTCCGCTGGCCGAGTGGCAGGACACCAAGGAGACCTTGCACCGCTTCGCGCAAGTGGTGGGCAAGATCCGGCTGGCCGCCAGTGTGCGCCGCAACCACTGGTGGAACGTACCGTTCCATCTGACCGGCCGGGGGCTCACCACCCGGCCGACCGGGCGGGCCGACGGCGGCCCGGTCTTCACGCTCGACTTCGACTTCGTCGGCCACCGGCTGGTGGCCACCGCGCCGGACGGGCGGGAGGTGTCCTTCCCGCTGCCGGGCCAGTCCGTGGCCTCGTTCCACCGGAACACGCTGGCGGCCCTCGACGCGCTGGGCGCCCGGGTGGAGATCGCGCGGCCCCGGCCCTTCGGCCTGCCCGACGCGGGCCGGCCGTTCGCCGAGGACACCGAGCACGCGACGTACGACCCGACGCACGCCAACCGCTACTGGCGGGTGCTCAGCCAGGTGGCGCTGGTCCTGGAGGAGTTCGCGGCGGGCTTCTCCGGGAAGTCCAGCCCGGTGCACCACTTCTGGCACACCTTCGACGTCGCCCACACCCGGTTCTCCGAGCGCCACGTCGAGCCGCCGCCGCAGGCCGACCCGGTGACCCGTGAGGCGTACTCGCGGGAGGTGATCAGCTTCGGGTTCTGGTTCGGGGACGACAGCTTCGCCGAGCCCGCCTTCTACGCGTACACCGCACCCGAGCCGCCCGGGCTGGACGCCGAGCCGCTCAGCCCCCCGGCCGCCCGCTGGGTGCCGCGCAACGGCAGCCATCTGGCCGTCCTGAGCTACGAGGACGCCCGCGCCGAACGCGATCCGAGGGCGGCGGTGCTCGCCTTCTACGAGAGCGCGTACCAGGCCGGGGCCCGCCGCGCGGGCTGGGACGTCGCCGCCCTGGCCTGCCCGGGCGGGATCACCGACCCGCGTCCGCCGGCCCCGGGGTGCTGAGGCCCGGCGGGACGGCTACCGGGTGCTGCGGCCGGCCCCGCCGAGCAGAGCGGCGGCGGCCACCGCCGTCAGCACACCGCCGGCCAGCACGCCGCGCCGGGAGCCGCAGGACAGCACCGACCACCGGGACCGGGCGGACAGCAGCGAGCCGAGGCTGAGCCAGGACCCGGCCGACAGCAGGGAGAGCGCCGAACCGACGGAGCCGACCGACAGCACGCTGCCGACCGAGCCCACCGACAGGACGGACCCGACCGATCCGATCGAGAGGGTCGAGCCGACCGAACCGATCGAGAGGGCCGAGCCGATCGAACCGATCGACAGCAAGGAGTCCGTGGCGCACGGCGCCGACGAGGTTCCGGAGCAGGCGGAGAACGCGGAGAGCTCGGAGAGCTTGGGGAGTTGCGGCATGGGGTCGATCCTAGGGCGTGTCTGACGATTCCCGCCGGGTGCCCGAGCGGGAGGCGGGCTCCGGGAGCTGGCACTCCGTCACCTCGGGTGGCCCGGCGAGGTCCTATGCTGCGGGCATGCCGAACGAGATCCGCACCCTCCAGCCAGGCACGACCCTGGAGTCGGACAGCGGCTTCGTGCGACGGGAGACCGGTCTGACGGCCGTTCCCTTCGTTCCCGAGGTCCGTCTGCACATGGCCGACGACGCCATCGCCCTCTGGGAGACGACGGAGGCTGCGCGAGGTGAGATCGGCCTGCCGCCGCCGTTCTGGGCGTTCGCGTGGGCCGGCGGCGTGGCCGTCGCCCGGTATGTCCTGGACCATCCCGAATCGGTGGCCGGGAAGACGGTGCTCGACCTGGCGGCGGGGTCCGGTCTGGTCGGCATCGCGGCCGCGATGCGCGGCGCGACGGCCGTCCGGGCCGCCGAGATCGACGCCTACGCGGTGGCCGCCATCGGGATCAACGCCGAGGCGAACGGCGTCCGGATCGACGCGGCGGTCGAGGACCTCCTCGACGGTGACGGCGGCCCGGCCGAGGTGGTCCTCGCGGGGGACGTCTTCTACGAGCGGGCGATGGCCGCGCGCTTCCTTCCGTTCCTGGAACGGGCCCGGGCCAGGGGCGCCCGCGTCATCGTCGGCGACCCGGGCCGGGCGTACCTCCCGCGCGACCGCTTCACCGCCCTGGCCGCCTACGACGTACCGGTCGTCGCGGACCTGGAGGACGCCGACCTCAAGACCACGACCGTCTGGCAGCTCGCCCCGGTGTGATGCCCGCGCGCCTGACGCCCTCGCGGGGGTGAGGGCCGGGCTCAGGGCAGGAGGGAACGGGCGACGCGGAATCCCACGTCGTCGACCCGGAAGGTGGGGTGGCTGCGGCGCCGCACGGAGGCCCGGCAGCTCCAGTGCTCGTCGAACCAGCCGCCGCCGCGCAGCACCCGGTAGGCGCCGTAGACCTCGGTGTCGTAGACGTCCCAGCACCAGTCCCAGGCGTTGCCGAGCATGTCGTGGAAGCCCCACGGGTTGGGCCGCTTGCCGCCCACGTCGTGGATCCGCTCGTCCGAGTTGCCGCGGTACCAGGCGGTGTCGTCGAGCGGCCCGTAGCGCGGTCCCGCCGTACCGGCGCGGCAGGCGTGCTCCCATTCGGCCTCGGTCGGCAGCCGGTAGCCGTCGGCGGACGCGTCCCATTCGACAACGTCACCGCTGCCGTCGCTCTCGCCGCCCCCGCCGTCGGGGCCCAGGAGGTAGGCGGGCGTCAGCGCGTCGCGCCGGGACAGGGCGTTGCAGAACCGGAGCGCGTCCCACCAGGAGACACCCTCGACGGGCAGCCGGTCGCCCCGGGCGGTGCCCGGCCGCAGGCCGGTGATCTCGGCGTACCGGGCCTGGGTGACCTGGACCGCCGAGAGCTCGTAGGGTGCGAGGTCGACGCTCCAACTGCGTTCCGTCCGCCGGTCGGACAGTGTCACCCGCCCCGGTGGGACGGAGATCATCTCGGCTTCTGCGCGCGCGCTCATGAGCAGGTGATCCTATCGGGTCGGCTGGACCCCGGCTCCGTCCGGAGCGGTCAGGCCGAGGCGCCGATCGGGACCGCGTGGGGACGCAACCACTCGGCGAGAGCGGTGAAGTCGGCGTCGGTGAGGCCCCGGTGGGGGGTCGACGCGGTGGAGCTGCGATGTACTCGTTCGCGTCGTCGAGCCACCCCGAAGGACACGCATGCAAAAGACATTCCGACATAGACCCCTACGCCGAGTAGTCCACTCAACCACCCTGAGTGACCTGAACCCGCCCCCGCCCCTTCCCCGCACCGGATGGGGGTGGGGGCGGACGCAGACCGCTCAGGAGTGTGCGCGCTCGATCGCCTCGAAGATGTCCGCATCGGTCTCTCGCTGCCAGGAAGGCAAGTCACTCCAGTCGGCGACGTAGCCCGGCTTCGGGTTCTCGATGTGCTTGTGGATTTGAGCAATCCAGCACGTCGCGACGAACCGGCCCTTCTGCTCCCGGGTGAGCTTTGACGTATTCCCACCGCTCACGCTGATGAATTCGCGGACCTGGCCGTAAACGGCGGCGGCGCACTCGCGTTCCCACTCCGGTGTCGCGTCCCATGGGGCAACGTAGCCGGCCTTTGGTTCGCCCGGGTAGTGCTTTGTGACGCCCGCGATCCAGGCTTCGCGGAAAATTCGCCCCTCGGACGACATGCATCGCTCCTTTGGTCAGGCGGCGCTGTCGAGCGCCGAAATCTGCTGGTGTAGCGCTGAGGCCCGGCCATCGGCCATGAGCGGGACAAGGCGGCTCTTCACGCCCTCCAGCTTCCTCCCGATGTAGCCCGATCCGGTCTGGCTGGCCAGCTCCAAAGCAGCGCGAGTGTAGTGACTCGCCTGTTCAAGATCGCAGCGCTCGGCACCAAGAGCCGCCAACTCCGCGAGTACCGCCCCCTGGCGGCGCAGTGAGAGCTGCTGCGAGAGCGCGGATGTCAGCGCTTGCTCTGCCAAATCCGGGCGGCCGAGTGCGAGATAGCATGTCCCCCGCTCCTCATCGAGGCGTGAACCATCGAACCGAAGCCAGCCATCATTGTGAAGCTGCCCGGACAGGCCATGTACCTTCTCGGCGTCGTCAAGCGCGCGCTTAGTCGCATCAAGGTCGCCGAGGCCGGCGTGTACCTCTGCTTGGACCGCCGCCACCCAGTATCGGGTCGAGAGCTGACTGTCACCTCGTTCTGCTACCTGAGACGCCGCTGACAGAATCGGAGCCGCTACGGCAAAACGGCGCTCATAGAGCTCTGCAAAAGCATGCCTCGTCAACGCACAAGCCCACATGTCGAAAGCTCCTGCTTCTTTGCTGGCGCTGGCGGCCAGTGTGTAGCAGTGCGCAGCATCGGTGTATCTGTTGGCGTCGAAGAAGATCTCACCAGCGAGCTGATACAGGTCTCCCGCCAGTGCACAGAGCTGCTGGCGCGAGGCATCGTTTTGGCTCTCCCCCAGCCCCTTGGCCAGGAGACCCAGTTGGTGCCGAACCATCGGGTACACGGCCTGCTTGGAATCGGAGAGGCCGAACACCTTCCAGAGGCACGTGTTCAATTCAGGCCCGGTTTCTGCCAGGGACGCAGCCGTTCCGGGGCGAGACGAGGGCTTGTCGGAGCCCGGCAGGGCAATGAGCGCACCGGTCACGGCGAGCAGGCTCAAAACATCGCGGCGCTTCATGTCGTCAGTATCACCAGAAGGAGGAGCAGCGGCGTAGGCCACCGAACGGTCAGGAACTCTCACCTCTGGTGCGAGGAGGTCCGCCAGCCCTTCAGGGGTGACCTTGAGGACCTTTGCCATCTTGGGGTGCACGTACCCGTGGGGGTCGGTCGCGCCGGCCTCCCAACGGGTAACCGTGGAGACTGCCACCCCCAGCTCGTTGGCGAACGACTCCTGACTGTAGCCCAGCGCCTTACGGCGCTCCGCGAGACGCTTCCTCCTCGAAGCCACAGGCGCCTCCGCTCAGATCGAAAGGCCCGAGGCCAGGCCGGACAGTGCGTTGATTATGCCTGATAGGTGCTCACCTTCTGCTCTGGTTCGGGACAACTCCTCGGCCGTTCACTGGATGCAGCTACTTCGAGCGGCGAAGGAGGACAGAGCGATGGCGAGGCGTACCACCCACGGGTGTACCGCGAAGTCATGACGGACCCCGCAAAGGCGGGGCGGGTCAACCCCCTGGTCGGCTGGAATCCGCTGGACGACTGACCCCAGGGCGAGGAGTACGCCGAGGACAGGACCGAGGGCTACTTAGCCGATACCTGTTGGGTCCGCCACCGGGAAACGCTGGTCTGCGCCGGATCTCGATTCAGGCCCCCGAGCACCTGCCTGCTCATCTGTGAGGGCTGCGTCACCCTGGCCAAGACCCGCGACCGTCGCCGTGCCCTGTCGGGCCGCGCTCGGCCGACGCACGGCGTAGTCCCTGCCCGTGCCGACGAGGAGGAAGGACGCCGTGGACAACGGCCAGGACGACTACCGCGACGCGGCGAAGGAGGCCGCCCTCGGGGTACCCGCCCCCAGGCGGGTTGCCGTCGCCTACGCGGTCGCGCTGCTCGTCCTGATGGCCGTGGCGACGGCGCTGGTCATCTGCGACCGAATCTTCTAGCTAGCAATCGCGCCCCTGGCGCCCACAAGCTCCCGGCCCGTCGGAAAGGGTCTTCTGCCGGGCCGGGGTCGCACCACCCTGCATTGCTGCTCGTCCCCCTGGCGAGCAGAGCCAACGGATTGGAGAGGCCCGTGAGCACCACCACCATCAAGCCCGGCACCGAGCTGGACGAGCTGGGCAAGTTCTTCACGATCGCCGCGCGTCGGATTGACGCGGGCGAGGCCGCGCCGGAGATGTTCTCCGCCGCCATCGACACCGCGTGGCACCAGCTCGTCAACGACCCGGCCGTGCACGAGGCGTTCGCGCTCAAGCACGCCGGCCGAAAGCTGGCCCACGTCGAGAGCGCGGGCACCGGCTTCATCTCCTGGGTGAGCGCCTACGAGGAGGCGTACGGCCCCCTGCCGGAGATCTGGTTCGCCGACGCCGACGGCACGGTCAACACCGGGGCCCTGGCCCGCTACCGCGAGTCGGGCGAGGTCTGGGCGGAGTGGAGCTGCTCGCCCGCGCCGTCCGACCCGGACGCGGCCCCGGAGCCGGTCGTCCGGTGATCACCGCACCCCACGACGGAGCGTCCCGGCCGACCGCCGGGGCGCTCCGCCTCACCGAAGCCCGGACGGAGAACCCGGCCAGTGCGGACGTGAACCGCTACCTGTCCACGATGGAGCAGTACTGCCCGTTCCTCCAGCCGTCCACGGCGCGCGGAATGACCGGGTGGACCGTCTACGAGATCGCGTCCGGTACCTACCGGTACGAGGTCGAAGCGGAGCTGTTCCACGCGGGCGTGCAGGCCGCGGAGTGGATTCGCCCGCTCATGGCCCGACCGAACGGTCTGCTGGCGTGCGAGAACGTGGTGATCGTCGGCCAGTGCGCGGACGCGGACCACCGCGAACTGCTGGCGTGGCCGCACTGGGCGCTGAAGAACCTGTACGGGCCGGTCGGCGTGATGTTCGGCAAGTTCGTGAAAGGGGCTGCCGAGACCAGCCGGGCCGGGCACAACATCCCGCCGGCCCCCGCCTCGTTCCTCCCGGTACGGGCCGCCGTCCGGCCGCTGGACCCGAAGTTCCTGACGAACACACCCGACCTCGCGGCAGCGGTGGCCGGGGCCGTGGACGATGGCCGCGACGTGTTCGAGCACATCCCCTGCGAGTGGAAGGCAGTTCGAGAATGGGCGAGTTCCTTGCCGAGGCCAGAGCAGCGCTGAGGGCCGCGGAGGCCGTCTGCGGGCCGGTCAAACTGGAGGAGATCAGCAACCGGCGGGGCTCGGCGGTGTGGAAGGCCAGCGGTCCGCGGGGCTCGGCGAGCATCAAACTCGGCACCGGCGAGGCCGCCGAGGTCACCGCACGCGAAGCCTCCGTCCTGTACCAGCTTCCCGACTACACCGTGACCGCCGGTCGTTTCGACAACGGCGTCTGGTACGTCACCCCGTGGCTGACGGGGCCGTCCACCTGGGACGTCTTCGGCCCCGGGCGCAAGGGCGAGGGCGGACGCGACGAGGCTCTGGCTGCCGCGATGGGGCTGTGCCGCGCCGTGGCCGCTCTCCACGCCGAAGAGTGGGTGCACGGGGACCTCCAACCCCAGCACGGTATCCACACCGAAGACGGAGTCCGGCTCATCGACTTCGCCTGGAGCCGACAGATCGGCATCACGCCGTGGCTGACGTTCGACGGCACGATGATCCACCTCACCGCCCCCGAGCTGGCCGCCCGGATCATCACCGGCCCCCAGCCCGTCAACACGACGCAGCCCGCCGACGTCTACGCCCTCGCCGGCACCCTGTGGACCTGCGTCACCGGCAAGTGGCCGCTGGACTACGAGGCCGCCGGACTCGGCAAGGGCACGCCCCTGGCGGAGATGCGGAAGGCCATCGCCACCAGAGCCGTCCCGATGTCCGCCGTGATGCCCTGGCCCGCCCTCCAGGCCCGGCTGCGGTACGTCCTGCTGGCCGAGCCCGACGACAGGCCGACCGCCGCCGAACTGGCCAAGCTCGTCGAAGCGGTCGACGGGTGATTGAGCTGCGGGAGCTGGCCCCCGGCGACGCCGGGGCACTGCTGCGCATCTACAGCGTGGAGGCGACGAAGCACCTGGGCCGGGCGGCGATGGATGCCACCGAGGCCCGGCACTACGCCCGCCACGCCGCAGCGTCCGCAGCACAGTCCCCGCGCACGCTCTACATGTTCGGCCTCGTCGTGGACGGCGACCTGCTCGGTGTTGTCAAGCTCCACCTGGACCGCCCGGTCGCCGCCGTGAGCTACATCCTGCGCGCGGACGCCTGGGGTCGGGGCCACGCCACCGAGGGGGTTCGCAAGATTCTCGCCCTCGCCTTCGGCCACCTCGGGTTGCCGGAGGTTCACGCCAAGCACCACCCGGACAACCCGGCCTCGGGCCGTGTCCTCCGCAAGGCGGGCTTCGTGCCCACCGGCGAGCACGCCGGATTCACGACCTACGCCATCCGGCCGCCGCAAACGGCCGACGGCCCCTCTCCACACCTCCTGCACCTCCGAAGTACCCCATGGCCCGCGCCTTCCTCATCCTCGCCCTGATCGTCATGATGGCGACCAGCTTCCGGTACCACCGCACGCCCCGGCACGAGAACGACCCGGACAAGATCTGGTGCGCCAGGGTCGGGGACCGCCGCAGCGTGGAGGTGTGGCGGCGCGGGCTGACCATCGACGTCCGCGTTGTCGACCGTCACTGACCATCTCGCACCCCCGCTGCCCTCAACCCCAGCGGCGGGCCCGCCCCCGTCCTGCTGCTGCCCCCGCAGCCGCAGGACGGGGGCCCTCCTCAGCCTGGAGACCTCCATGTGGGCCAGCGCAGAGCCGGACCGTCAAGCCGTGATCAAGAAGCTCGTCATAGCCGCACTTCCGGAGGTCGCCAGCAGGTACCGCGTGGGGACGCAACCACTCGGCGAGAGCGGTGAAGTCGGCGTCGGTGAGGCCCCGGTGGGGGGTCGACGCGGTGGAGCAGGGCGTCTCCCCGGTGGTGGGCGCGGACCCAGGCGCGGTCGGTGTCGGTGATCTCGTCGTCGACCCAGGCGAAGGGGCGCCCCGCGGCCCGGGCGACGAGGGCGCGGGTCTTCCAGTGCAGCCCGGTCCGTTCGTCCAGGTCGTCGGCTGCGGACGGCTCCGGCCACTCCACCACCGGCAGCCGGGGCAGACCGAGCCGCGGTGCGACGCACTCGTTCGCGTCGTCGAGCCAGGTCGTTGCCCAGATCAATCGGCAGGGCAGCGCCGCGAGCCGGGGGCCGTGGGCGGGATTGATCCGGGCCAGCAGTGGATTGGGCTCCGGCGTGTCGGGCTCCGTCGGCCAGGTGGGGTACCCGTCCGGCAGTTGCTCCGGCGTCGCGCCGAAGGGGATGAGGGGGCCGTCGACATCGAGGAAGAGCAGCGGCTGCGAAGAGCGCGTGGAACCGGTCACGGCCGCAGGATAACGGCGGCTGCCATCGCCGGTACGCCTCCCGGGGGTTGGCCCGTCGAACCGGTGACGGGACGGGCCCGGGCGTGCGCCACGCGACCGGCCATGACGAACCGGCAGCGGATGATGGCCGACGACGGATGCCCGGTTCCGGGCGGCGCGGACGCGCCGGCGGTCGAGGGGCTCGGCCGGGAACTGGCCGGGATGCCGCGGCCGCCCGATCGACTCGTGCGTGACGGGCAGGCGTTCACCGTGCTGTCCGAGTGGGTCCCGAGCCTGCCCGACCGGCTCTCGGCTGGCTGCATAGCGTCGCGCACGGTGCGGACCCGCTCGGCGCGTTCGGGCTGTGCGCCGAGGTGGACCCGGCGCGGACCGGGAGGCGGCGGTGGTGACCCTGCCGCACCGGGAGGCCCTGCGGGAACGGCTCGCCGAGATCCTGGCCGTCATCGCCCCCTTCACCGGCTGATCCCGGGAGGCGGGCGGACGGCCACGTCCCCACCGCCGCGCCCGCACCCCGGGGGCCGCCCGCTACGGCAGGGTGTAGACCTGGCCGGTCTGGGCGCCCTCGACGGAGCGGACGTACGCCTGGGCGACCAGGGCGAGATCGACCGACGGCATGCCGGGGAAGAAGGACTCGTAGTCCGCGAGGCTCTCGGTGAAGACCGTCGGGCTGACGGCGTTGACGCGCTGCGGGGCGATCTCGATGGCGGCCGCCCGGACGAACGCCTCCACCGCGCCGTTGGCCATCGATGCGGCGCTCGCCGTGGGGACGGGCTCGCGGGACAGCACCCCGGTGATCAGGGTGAAGGAGCCCCGTTCGGCGATCCGGGAGGTGCCCTGGCGGACCAGCTCGATCTGGCTGAGCACCTTGCCCCGGAACGCGGCCTGGTAGTCGGCGGGCGTCATCTCGGTGACGGGCTTGTAGGGGACCTCGCCGGCGGCGCTGACCACCGCGTCCACCCGGCCGACCGCCTGGTACAGGGCCGTGACCTGAGCCGGGTCGGTGATGTCGTGGCGCAGATCGCCGCCGGTACGGCCGACGGTGACGACCTCGTGGCCGCGGCCGGACAGGGTCTCGCGGACGGCCGTGCCGAGCTTTCCGGTGGCGCCGATGAGCAGAATCTTCATGCCCGTGACGCTAGGTCCCGCCGGTCCCGGGAGGGAAATACCCGCCGCGCGGTACTTATGCTTGGCGGTTATGAACGGCTTGCCGGAGGTGAAGGGCGCGGCGGTGGCGAACGTGGAGCTGCGCCATCTGCGGGCCCTCGCCGCGATCGGTGACGAGGGGACCATCACCGACGCCGCGATCGCCCTGGGGATCAGTCAGCCCGCGCTGTCCCGCACCCTGGACCAGCTGGAGCGGCGCCTCGGCACCCGCCTGGTCGAACGCACCACCCGCCGGCTGGCCCTCACCGAGGCCGGAACGCGCCTGTGGGAACACGCCCACCGCATCCTCAACCAGCTGGACGACGCGCTGGCCGAGGCCACCGCGCGGCCGCGCCCGCTGCGGGTCGCGTTCGCCTGGGCGGCGCTCGGCCGCCACACCGTCCCCCTGCTGCGCGCCTGGCGCGAGCAGCACCCCGACACCCCCGTCCAGGTCCTGAGCCACGACGATCCCGAGGCCGCCCTGCGCCGGGGAGAGGCCGACGCGGCCTTCCTCCGGACGAAACCGGCGGCCGACACCGGGCTGGCCGTTCTGGCGCTGGTGCGCGAGGCCCGCCTGGCCGCGGTGCACGACGGACACCCGCTCGCCGGCCGGGACGGCGTGCGGCTGGCCGACCTCGCGGACCAGCCGGTGGTGCTGTGCGCCACGGCCGCGACCACCGGCGCGGATCTGTGGCCCACCGCCCGGCGCCCGTACACCTTCGCGGTCCCGGGCGTCGCCGAATGGCTCACCGCCATTGCCACGGGCGAGGCCGTCGGAGTCACCGCGGAGGGCACCGGGCACAGCCATCCGCACCCCGGCATCCGCTATCTCCCGCTCACCGACGCGGATCCCGTGACGGTCTACCTGGTCCGGCCCCGCACCCCGACACACCCCGCCACCGAGGCCTTCCTCGCCCAGGCGGTGCGCAGCACGGAACAGGGGAGCGCGGCCGACACCCGTCAGGCGTGGACCTCTCCTCCGGGAGCGGCCTCCGCGGGCGAGGGAGGAAGCGGGCCGGCCCGTGGCGGAAAACCTTGGCAGGAATGGCCTGAATCGCGAATATGATCGACCGGTGAATCGCGAGGTCATTGACACCATTCCCGTCTTCTGGACGGAAGCCCCCGGGCCGCTCGAGGCCATCCTGATGTTCGGCTGCGGCGCGCGGGACGAGACCATGCGCACCCTCGGTGTGACCCACCTGGTCGAGCACCTCGCGATGAGCACCCTGCCCAGACTGCACCACGACCACAACGCCTCGGTCGACCTGGCGCTCACCCAGTTCACCTGCTCCGGACGGCCGGAACAGGTGGTCGAGTTCCTGGCCCGGGTCTGCGAGGCGCTCACCGCCCTGCCGGTGGAACGGATCGAGCAGGAGTCCGGCGTCCTGGCGGCCGAGGACGGCCGGGTCGCCGACCCGCAGACCGGCGAACTGCTCTCCCACCGCTACGGCGTGCAGGGCCTGGGCCTGGCCGCCTACCGCGGCCCCGGTGCCGACCGGATCCCCCTCGACGCCGTCCGGGAGACCGTCACCCGCTACTTCCACGCCGGAAACGCGGCCCTCGTACTCACCGGCCCCCCGCCGGCCGGGCTCAGGCTGCCGCTGCCCGCCGGGGAGCGCCCCGACCGCGGCCCCGCCCAGACCGCGCTGCACACCGGCCCCTCGTGGCGTCAGGAGGACGTCCCCGGCCCCGGACTCGCCCTGCACGGGGACCTCAACGACCCTGCGCTGCTGCTGGCCGTCAAGGTCCTCGCCCACCGCCTGCGGGAGACCGTCCGTCACCAGCACGGCCTCTCCTACGACGTCGACAGCTCCGCCGTCTTCGCCGGCCCCGGCCACGGCGAGCGCACCATCTGCCTCGACGCCCGCGAGGGCCAGGAGCAGCGGGTCACCGAACTGCTCTGGCGGGAGGCGCTGCGCCTCGCCCGTGACGGCGTGACCGAGGACGAGCTCGCGGAGGAGCTGGAAGGCGCGCGCGAGGCCTGGAACGACCCCCGCTCCACCGCGTACGAACTCGGTGAGGCCGCCGCCGACCTCCTGCTCGGCGACGACTACCAGGACGCCGCGGCCAGGCTCGACACCCTGGCCGGGGTGACCCCGGGACAGGTGCGGCAGGCGCTGGCGGACGCGCTGCGTACGGCGCTGCTGGTGGTCCCGTGCGACACCGAGGTGGACCTGGTGCAGCCGGACGGCACCGGGCTGCCGCGGTACCTCTGCGGGCAGGGTGTCGAACTCCCCGCCGGCGGCCAGGTGTTCAGGCCGCCGCTGGCCGACCGGCTGCGGTACTCCGGGGCGCGCAAGGCCCGGCTGGTGGTCGACGACGCCGGGGTCTGGGTGCGTCAGCCGGACGGTGAGGTCCACCATGTGCCGTTCGACGAGGTCGTGGGGGTGGAGATGCGGGGCCCGGGCCGGGTGGTCTTCGGGCGCAGCACCTGCTTCGTCCCCGTGGTGCCGGAGCTGTTCGCGAACCTCGGCCCGGCCGTCCGGGCCATCGACGCCCGGGTCCCCGCGCACCTGATCTACGCCGCGTCCGCGTTCCGTCCCGCCGACTGACCGACCGGCCGGCCGGCCTTTACCGCGCGGCCCGCGCATCCCTTGTCGAGAGAACCTCCATGCCCACGTACGCAGCCATCACCTCCGCTCCCGCCGACCAGGTCCTGACCGCGCTGAAGCGCTCCAAGTCCGGCGGCTACCTCTACGCCGGTACCCCGGGTACCGCCGTCCTGTTCGACCCGCCGAAGCCCCGGTTCGGCCGGATCTCGCGCGGTCGTCTGCGCGACGCCCCCTGGGCGCTCGCGGTCGACACGAAGACCGCGGTCTGGTTGCTGGAAGGGACCGACTGGGGCGCCTGCGCCACGGTGTGCTTCCCCGGCGGGGGCTTCGAGCAGATCGGCTGGGCCGCCGACTGGACCCCGCCCACCGACCCGGCGGAGCTCGCCGCCCACCGGGACGCCTGGACCAAGGAGTGCGACAAGATCGCCCGCAAGGCCGGTCTGGCCGAGCCCGGCGTGCTCGCCGAGGTCCGCAACGACCCGGGCCCGGACGGCACCCGGCCCAGCACCGAGGACGTTCTGCGTCGGCTCTGCGCGCTGGTCGGGGCGCCGGAGACGGTGGTCGGGCAGTCGCTGTTCGCCCAGGCGGGGCCCGCCGGGCGGGACTTCGTGCGGTTCGAGGCCAAGGGGCGGTAGCCCGGTCCCGGCTCCGGTCCGGCCCTGGTTCCGCCCCGGTTCGGCCTTGGTTCGGTCCTGGGTCGGGGGGTGGTTCCACCACCGTTTCCGAAGGACCGTTAGCATGCCCAGCACGGCTTGCCGATGCGGCAGTTGGTTGTGGGATCAACCGGGAACACAGGAGCGTGAAGATGCCGGACACGGGCTCGACAGCACAGCCGCCGAAGGACGACCACTGGCCGGCCGTCGATCTGCGGATGGATGTTCCGCACTCGGCCCGGGTCTACGACTACCTCATCGGCGGCAAGACCAACTTCGAGGCGGACCGGGTGGCCGCCCACGCCTCCGTGCAGGCGTGGCCGGCCCTCCCGGTCTCGATGCGGACCACCCGCACCTTCATGCAGCGCGTGGTCCGCCACCTCACCGAGCAGCACGGGATCCGCCAGTTCCTGGACATCGGCACCGGCATCCCCACCTCGCCCAACGTGCACGAGATCGCCCAGGGCATCGCCCCCGAGTCGCGGGTCGCCTACGTCGACAACGACCCGATCGTGCTGACCCACGCGCGGGCCCTGATGTCGAGCAACCCCCAGGGCAGGACCTGTTACATCGACGCCGACCTCCGCGACGTCGACTCGATCATCGGCTCGCCTCGGCTGCGCGAGGTGCTGGACCTGACGCAGCCGGTGGCGCTCTCCCTGATCGCGATCGTGCACTTCGTGCTCGACGAGGACGACCCGCAGGGCATCGTGCGGCGGTTCATGGACCAACTGGCCCCCGGCAGCGTCCTGGCGCTGACCGTCTTCACCGGTGACACCGACCCGGTGGGCGTCGGCGGCGTCGGCCGTGAGTACAACGCGCGCGGCATCCCCCTGCAGATCCGCGACAAGAAGGAGGCCCTCGCCTTCTTCGACGGGTACGACCTGCTCGACCCCGGGGTGACGCTGGTCCACCACTGGCGGCCCGACCAGGACGCCCCGCCGGTGCGGGACCAGGACATCGCGATGTACGGCGGAGTGGCCGTCAAGCGCTGACCGGGCCGTCGGCGTACGCCCCGGCCGCCCCCGCCGCCCGCCGCCAGGACCGGGGTGCGGTCGGCGTCCGTCCTCCCGGAACCCCCTACCCCCGCTTCGCGTAGCGGCTGGTGGGGCGGGGGAGGCCGAGGTGGGCGCGGAGGGTGTCGGTCCCGTAGGCGGTGCGGAAGGCCCGGCGGCGGCGGAGTTCGGGGACGAGGGCGCGGGTGACGCCGGTGAGGTCGTGGGGGAGCGCGCCCGGGCGGAGCCGGAAGCCGTCCAGCCCGGCCTCGTGCCGGTCGAGGAGCAGGTCGGCGAGTTCGGACGGGGTGCCGGTGAAGACCTCGGCGTCGGAGGTGAACGGCGCGCCGTCCAGGTCGTCCAGCCGCTCCTTGCGCAGGGCGGCGGCGCCCGGCCGCTCGTCCAGGAACACGACGAGGTCGGCGAAGACCTTGAGGGGCAGGTCGGCGGGCCGCCGGACGGCGGCCTTCGCCGCCTCGACCTCGCCGAGGACCGCCGCCGTGCCCGCCCGCGAGTGCGGCGTGACGAAGACGACGTCGGCGCCGGTCGCCGCCAGCCGGTACGGCACCCCCGCGTGCGCGAGGACGGCGACCACGGGCTGGCCCTGCGGCGGGCGCGGGGTGACGGACGGGCCGCGGACGTCGAAGTGCTCGCCGGTGAAGTCGATGTAGTGCAGCCTGTCGCGGTCGAGGAACCGGCCGGTGGCGGCGGACCGGATCTCCGCGTCGTCCTCCCAGCTGTCCCAGAGCCGCCGTACCACCTCGACCACGTCCGCCGCCTCGTCGAACAGCGGGCGCAGGCGTGCCGCGATCAGCTCCGGGTCACGGACGTCGTCGGCGGTGAGCTGCGGCAGGGTCCGGCGGCCGAAGTGCGCGGCGTCGTCCGCGCGGGAGGAGAGCTGCGGCCGCCACCCGGCCCGGCCCCGGCTGGCGAAGTCGAGGGTGGCGATGCCGGCGGAGAGGTGGAACGGCTCGGTGTGGGTGACGTTGGTGGTCGGGACCAGCCCGATCCGCGAGGTGAGCGGGGCGACCCGGGCCGCCACGAGCACGGCGTCCAGCCGGCCCCGGACCTGGTCGGTCCGGTCGTCCGGGCCGATCGGGCTGCCGGACTGCAGGGCGAGGGTGTCCTCGAAGGTGACGAAGTCGAGCAGGCCGTGCTCGGCCTCGGCGGCCAGACCGGCCCAGTACCGGGCGGTGAACAGCCCGCCCGGGTCGGCGTCCGGTGCGCGCCACGCGGCCGGGTGCCAGCCGGCGCCGTCCAGGGCCACGGCGAGGTGCGGGGGCGGGGTCACGAGGTCGTCTCCCGGGTGTCGGCGGTGCGCGGCGGCTTCAGCCCGAGGTGGTCGCGGAGCGTGGTGCCGGTGTAGTCGGTGCGGTACACGCCCTTCTCCTGGAGCAGCGGGACGACCCGGTCGACGAGTTCGTCCAGCCCGCCCGGGGTGAGGTGCGGGGTGAAGACGAAGCCGTCGGAGCCGTCGTTCTGTACGAACTCGTCCATCGCGTCGGCGACTTCGCGGGCCGTGCCGATGAACGTCTGACGCCCGGTGACCTCGGTGACCAGCTCCCGGATGCTCAGCCCGCGGGACTCGGCCAGCTCCCGCCACTGCCTGGCGGTCGCGACGCGGTCGGTGCGGAACAGCGCGTGGCCCTTGAGGAGGAGGCTCTCCGGGTCGGGCTCGACGGCGGGCAGCGGCCCGTCCGGGTCGTAGGAGGAGAGATCGCGGCCCCAGACCGCCTCCAGGTAGGCCAGCGCCGTCTGCGGGCCGATCTGGGCCCGGCGCAGTTCGGCGGCGCGCTCGTGCGCCTCCTCCGTGGTGTCGCCGAGCACGTACGTCACGGCGGGCAGGATCGTCAGGTCCTCCGGTGCGCGGCCGTGGGCGGCGAGCCGGCCCTTGACGTCCCGGTAGAAGGCGCGGGACTCCTCGGGCCTGCTGTACCGGCTGAAGATGACGTCGGCGTCGGCGGCGGCGAACTCCCGGCCCTCCGGGGAGTCGCCGGCCTGGATGATCACCGGGTGGCCCTGTGGCGGGCGCGGCGTGTTGAACCGCCCGGCGATGTCGAAGTGCTTTCCCCGGTGGGAGAATTCGCCGGCGCCCGGAGCGACGAACCGGCCGGCCGCGGCGTCCGCCCGGAGGTCGTCCGCCGCCCAGCTGTCCCACAACTCGCGTGCGGTGTGCAGGAACTCCGCGGCCCGGGTGTACCGGTCCGACTCCGCGAGGAAGCCGCCCCGGCGGAAGTTCTCGCCGGTGAAGGTGTCGAAGCTGGTCACCACGTTCCACGCGGCCCGCCCGTCGCTGAGGTGGTCCAGGCTGGCCAGCCGCCGCGCCACCTCGTACGGCTCGTTGAAGGTGGAGTTGACGGTCGCGGCGAGCCCGAGCCGGGTGGTGACGGCCGCCAGCGCGCTCAGCACGGTCAGCGACTCCGGCCGGCCGGCCACGTCGAGGTCGTAGATCGCGCCCTTGTGCTCGCGCAGCCGCAGCCCCTCGGCGAGGAAGAAGAAGTCGAACTTCCCCCGCTCGGCGGTGCGTGCCAGGTGCAGGAAGGAGTCGAACTCGATCTGGCTCCGCGAGCGTGGATCGGACCAGACGGTGGTGGTGCCGATCCCGGGAAAGAACGCGGCGAGGTGAATCTGCTTGCCGGGCATGACGGTTGAGCGCCTCCTGTCAGCAGGGCTGTGAGGACTCGCCAATCCTGCAAGCGGGGGAGGGGCGGGGCAACCGATGAAATCAACTGTTCACGGACGGACATGATGTTGTGTGCGGGCCCCGCCGCGCGGCGGCGGCTCGCGGGCGGGGCCCCGCCCCCACGGGGCGGTCAGGGCAGCCGGACGACGACCTCCGGGTTGGCCGGGGACGGGCCGTCGAGGAGCGGCTGGGCGATGCCCTTCAGGGACTGGTCGAAGAAGGCCGCGACACAGGTCCGGGTGAGCTGCTCCGCACGCTCCGGGGAGATCTCGTCCGGGTCGCCCACGCCCACCAGCGCGGCGAGGACCGGCAGGTCGGTGAAGCTGCCGTGGTTGGTGCCGTTGACGGAGAGCCAGCGCCGCCAGCCGTCCAGGCTCGTCCAGGTGTGCTGCCAGGACTGGTCCTGGCCGCTGGTCTCCTCGCCGAGCATCAGGAAGGGGCGGCCGTTCAGGCCCTGGGCGGGGACCTCGTCCCAGAAGGTGCCGTCCATGTTCACCCCGGCCCGCACCCGGTTGTCGGCCGCCATGGTGGTGAGCGTGGCGGCCCCGCCGGCCGAGTGGCCGGCCATGCCGATCCGGGTGGTGTCGATCATCCGCGCGTACTGCCAGCCCGGGTGGCGGCCGGTGAGCCGGTCGAGCACGAAGGAGACGTCCTTGGCCCGGCTCCCGGTGATGGCGGTCTCTCCGCCGGCCGGCGGCTGTTCGCAGATCGCGCAGGTGAGCGTCCGCCCGTCCGGGAAGCTGATGCCGGCGGCCTCGTAGGTGTGGTCGACCAGCGCCACGACGTACCCGCGGCTGGCCAGGTCCTCGGCGAGGCCGGTGAGCGTGGCCCGGGGCAGGGTGAAGCCGGGGGAGAGCACCACCAGCGGGAACCTGCCCGGCGCCGGGCGGGCGTCGGGGTGCGCCCAGGTGCGGACGGCGGCGAGCCGCTCGGGCGGGAAGGCCGAGCCGGGGACCTTCTCCTGGAGCAGGAGCCGCGCCTCCTCGGTGGTCAGATAGGGGGCGGGTGGCCCGCCGGTGCCGGGCCGGGCCGGGTAGTACATCGACACCATCAGCTCCCGGGCCCCGGCCGCGGGCACCCACGGGTCCTGGCGCTGCTCGTCGACGAGGTGCAGGGTGCCGCGGCCGACGGCGTGCGGGCCTGTCGGGCGGGGCAGCCGGGCCTGCGCGGCGGAGGGGTCGGACACCTCCGAGGCAGCGGACGCGGTGGCGGACGTGACCGGGGCGGCGGGCGCGGGGGCGGCGAAGGCGGCGCTCGCGCCGATCAGCGGCAGGGGGAGGGCGAGCGCGACGACGACGGCCAGGGCGGTACGGCGGATTCTGGTCATGACGATCACGCTAGGCGGCCGGACCGGGCCCGGCATCGCCTCACAGGGGGAGCCCGGCGTCCTCCTGCGCGCTGACGAAGGATCATCTCCCGGGCGTACGGAGGCAGTTGCATCGCAGGTGAGAAGCCTCGGGGTTCGAGCGCACTCGAACCCCGAAGGCTGCCGCGCGCCGCCGGTGGCCCGCGCGGCGGGAACTGTCGGACAAGCCCTAGGCCCAATGCCGGTGACTTTGTGGTCGGTGTCTCGTTGGTTGTGGTGTGGCGAGGGTGGGGCAGGTCAAGTCGCCTGCGGATGAGCGGATATCGGACC
>NZ_JBIVRD010000067.1:0-24286 GCF_044755565.1 Kitasatospora sp. NPDC092286
GCCCCGTCGACTATGAACGGCAACACGCCACGAGCGTCATTAACCTGGACTTGGTCGCATAACAGGCAAGTGTCTACAAAATAGGGCAAAGCCCGCACCATGCCGAGCCCGGCGTCCAGCAGCGCGTTGGTCAGAACCGGGATGCTCCGCTCCCAGGAACGCACCTCGGACGGGCTCGGCTTGTGGCCGTGCTTGTGAACGAACTGGTCGATGAGACGCACGAACAGTGATCCGGCCAGGCTCTCGGCGGCGACCGCGGACGCGGAGTCGCGGAACAGCAAGACATGCTCCCAGGCAGCACGAAGTGAATCGTGCGGGTGGGGGCATGTCCCTGAAGGGAAGCCCGGCGGGCCGCGCTGATGACAGGGCCAAACCTACAACGGGTGGTCTTGGCTCGTGGTCGAACGTCTGAGGAAATGAGCCGAGGGGCTTCCTCGCTGCCGTTCGGGCTCGACTATCGGTAGACACGGACCGCACGGGGCCAGCTCACCGTCTTTCCGCAGAGCTGGCCACGCGCTTGGGGACACGTGCCGTCGATGGCTAGACCGGATCCTCTGCCTGCGCGGCCTCGCGTGCCGTGACCGATGCGCTGTCGAGCTCCGCTGGCGGAGCCCGTGGTGTGATGCCGATCTAGAGGTTCTGACCGGGAGCCCTCGCTGCTGGCGAGTTGCTGCTCGACGCCTCTGGTTGAGCACGTCTCGGTGACCTCGACCTGCTTCTACTTGACCGAGACGGAGCTGCGGTTCGGGATATGTGGGGGCGTCTACATCTGGGCGATGCGCCCTGCTGGAGGGCACCTGGGTCTCAGGGATGTTCCGCACCTGGCCTGTGCAGCTGATTGTTACTGGTCGACAAATAGTGGGATCACTCTGCGGCCGTCTTTGGGTGGAAGCGCCGGGGCGAATCTCACTGCCTCCATCACTCGCGGCGACGGGCGCTGCTCCCTGGTTGGCAGAGCGCTTCGGAGGTCTGTCGCCAACTCGAGACTGCGAAGGAGCACTATGTCCGGCCGTAGAAATCGGCAAATCATAGAGCAACTCGTGCGGCAACAAATATTTCTGACGATCTATCACTCGAACGAGTGAGGCCTGTCGGTGGGGGCTGCTTCGATGCGAACTGTCCAAGAGGTTCTGCCCAAGGAGGGTTTCCATGGAAGCGTTGTACGAGCGGCTGGCCGGGGCGGCGAGTGGGCTGTCGGCGGACGGTGCGATCCGGGTCGTGGCCCAGTACGAGCCGGTGGCCGGCGTGGGGGCGCCGGTGGCACCGCCGACCGTGAAGGTCAAGCAGAAGGAAGGCGACGGTCCGGGCCAGTTGTTCGAGGACCGGTGGATCGGCGGGAAAACGGTCCAGGTGGTGCTGCTGGACCAGCGGCAGTCGCAGGCGAACCGTTGTGAGACGGCCCTGCTGGAGGCCGTCGATCTGGGGGAGGCGGTGTTGCCGCATCTGGCGCTGCACGTGACTGCGGAAGGCCGGGAGCTTCGCATGACGAACCTGGACGCGCCGCACCGTTCCCGCGACGCCTACTTCCGGGACGCGCTGGACGAGTCCGGTGCGAAGTTCGACGACACGAAGACGGGCCGGGCGCTGCGTGACACGGGAACGGGGGACGTGCGGGCCTTCCTGAAGTCGGCGCCGTCGGACCTGGTGTTCGGCATCTGGGACTCGCACCGCAAGCGCCGCGTGCAGCTGAAGGTGCCGCGCACCTACACCTCCGAGATGGTGGGCCTGCACCCGCTGTCCGGGAAGCGGGCGGCGGGGCGTTTCGACAAGTGGAACTTCCCCGGCGACCACGTGGAGCTGACCGCCGACGGCTGGAGGCCGGTGGAGGGCACTGGGAAGAAGGGCAAGGGGAAGACGCTCAGGGCGTCGGCGGTCGGGCACGGCATGATCCCGCCGGTCGAGGGCATGGGCGGCGTGACGGTGCAGGCGATCGAGCGGAACGCGACGCTGGCCATGGCCGGCCTGAGGGCGCTGCGCTTCGGCGACGCGCCGAAGGAGTACGTGCGGGCAGGCAGGGCCCTGCTGGCGGCGCTGGCGCTGCTGGGGGACCGGCTGGCGTTCGCGGCGCCGGCGGTGCGGCTTCGGTCGGGCTGCGACCTGCTGCTGGTGTCGGAGCGGATCGAGTGGGTCGGCCGCGGGCGCGAGGGCGTGGCGGTGACGGAGCCGCTGGAGCTGGACACCGCAGGGCAGGCCCTGGAGCTGTTCGAGTTCGCGCGCTCGCGGGCCGAGGAGGCGGGCCTCAAGTGGTCGAAGGAGCCGGTGCGGCTGTGGCCGAACGCGCAGGTGCAGCAGGCGATCGAGCGCTCCTTCCGCCTGGAGGGCATCGGCGAGGCGGAAGGCGAGTAGAGCGTCATGCCTTTCCACATCTCGGTGGAGCTGCTGGAGCCGCTCTACCAGGCGACCGCGATGGACGGCGAGCAGGCCGAGTGGCCGCCCCACCCGGCCCGCCTGTTCTGCGCGCTGGTCGCGCACGCCGACCTCGACGACGCCGGGCACCGGATGGCGCTGACCTGGCTGGAGGCCCAGGAGCCGCCCGTTGTCACCGTGCCGGCCAGGCCGCTGGAGGCGGACCACCCGCGCGCGGCGTGGGTGGTCACCAACACCGTGGACCCGAAGAAGGTCACCCACGGCCTGCTGCCGGGACGCACCGCCGGCGGCGTGCCGCGAGCGTGGGCGCAGAAGACGCTGTCCGGGACACGGATGGTGTTCAGCTGGGCCGCGGAGCCGGGAGAGGAGCTCGCCCCGACGCTGAAGGAACTGGCCCTTCGGGTGCCGTACTTCGGGCGCTCGACCGGGTCCGGGCTGCTGGATGCCTGGTGCGGGCCCGACGAGCCCGGTGACGAGGACGGGTGGCGGCAGCGCTGGAGGCCAGCGGCCACCGGCGAGTACCCGAGGGGCTCGCGGCCGATCCGGATCCCCTACCGCGGCTATCTGGCCTGGCTCCAGGAGGCGTTCGAGGAGCAGCGGCCGGCTTGGAGCCAGTCGCTCACCCACCACTACCTCGACCCCGACCACACCGACCGGCCCGAAACGCCGGTAACGGAGGGGCCGTTCGGTGACCTGCTGACGTTCTCGTTCGCCCCGGGCGTGGCGCTGGACCCGCGGTGGACGCTGGAGCTGACCGGCCGGCTGCGGGGCATGGTGATGGGCACGTTGGAGGCGATGGGCCACGACGTCGAGGCGATGACCACGGTCCACGGCCACAAGAACAGCCCGGACGGCCCGCGCCCGGTCGCCTACCTCGCGCTCCCGTTCACCGGCCACCACCACGCCGACGGGATGCTGCGCGGCCTGGGCATCGCCCTGCCCCGCGAGATGCCCGGACAGGACCGCAAGGCACTGCTCGCCGCCCTCCTTCGCCACGACGGGGGCCTGCGATGGATCCGGTTCGCGGACAGGGAACCGCTGGACCTGGTACGGGTCAGTCCCGCCGACCAGGACTCGTGGCCGCAGACCGTCCAGCCATGGGCCTGGCAGAGGCCCTCGACCGTGTGGACCACCGTGCTGCCGATGGTCCTCGACCGCTTCCCCAAGAAGTACGAGGAAGCCGCGTGGGCGGACTCGGTCGCGGCCAGCTGCGCCGCGGCGGGGCTGCCGGAACCCGTGCAGGTGCAGGTGAGCCCGCGCGGCGCGCTCGTGCCCGGTGCGCGGGGCGTGGACGGGTTCCCGGTGCGCCGCAAGGACGGGGAGAGGCCGCTGCCGAGCTGCCACGTGCGCCTGACCTTCCCGGTCCCGGTGACGGGGCCGGTGGTGCTGGGCAGCAAGAAGAACTTCGGCCTGGGCCTGTGCCGCCCGGAGCCCGGCTTTCAGGAGGACGACCAGTGACGGGCACTGAGCGGCTGCCGGAGATCGAGGCAGCCGAGTTCCTGGCGTTCTTCCGGGAGGTCCACCACCACACCCACTGCCCCGACGGGGCCGCGACCGTGGTGTGCGACGGGTGCGAGGGCTGGGCGCCGTTCCCCTGGCAGAGCGTCTACCTGGACGCTGTGGCCGACGGCGCCGACTGGCCCGACCTCGACGTCCCCACCGCCCTGGGCAAGACCACGTTCATCGACATCTGGGTCTTCCTTCTGGCCTGGGAACACGCCCGCGGGCTGGGCCGCGAGCACCGGACGGTGCCGCTGCGGCTGTTCTTCTGCGTCGACCGACGTCTCGTGGTCGACCAGGCCCACCAGCACTCCACGGAACTCGCCGCAGCGCTCGCCGGGGCGCCAGCCGGTTCGGTGCGGGCGAAGGTGGCCGCATCGCTTCGTGACCTCGGCGGAGGCGAGTCGCCGCTGGAGGTGGTGCGGATGCGCGGCGGCACCAGCTGGGAGTCGAACTGGGTGAGCAGCCCGGCCCAGCCGCTGGTGGTGACCTCGACCGTGGACCAGTACGGCAGCCGCCTGCTGTTCCGCGGCTACCACACCTCCCCCCAGCGCGCTCCGATCGACGCCGCCCTCACCGGGCACGACGCCCTGCTCGCCCTGGACGAGGCCCACCTGTCGAAGGCCCTGCTCGCGACCGCCGCCGACACTGCGCTCTACCAGCAGACGGCGGCCCGCGCGGAGCTGGCGGCGCGGGCGCTTCGGGTGGTGAGCCTGTCGGCGACCAGCGCCACTAGTGGCCGGCCCCGCCTGGGCATCGGTGAAGACGACCGCGCCCACCCGATCGCCGGGCGGCGGATCGCGGCCGAGCGCCACGTGACGCTGCTAGACGCCGGCGGCTGGTCGAAGAAGCCTGCCGAGGCGTTCGCGCTCGCGGCCGAGACCGGCCTGGACGCCGTCCTGCCCATCCTGCGGCTGCCCGCGGTCGCGGTGATCGCCAACACCATCACCCACGCTCGCGCCGCCCACGAAGCGCTCTCCCGGCGTACCGACGTGGACGTGCTGCTGCTGACCGGCCGCTGTCGGCCCGCGGAGCGCGATCTGCTCGTCACCGGCCCGCTGGCCGAACTCCTCACCGGCATCGACCCGGACCGCGAACGCCCCCTTGTCGTGGTCAGTACCCAGGCCCTCGAAGTGGGAATCGACTGCACGTTCGGGGCGATGGTCAGCGAGTGCGGCGACTGGGCGTCCGCCCTGCAGCGCCTCGGGCGTCTCGACCGCCGAGGCGAACTCGGCCCCGTGCCCGCGATCCTCGTACGAACCCACAACCCCGAAGACTCCGAACGCATCCCCGTCTACGGCCCGGCCGCCGCACACACCTGGCAGTGGCTCACCCAACACACCCCCACCCACGACGACCAGGACCCCGCCGAGCTGACCCCCCACCTCCTCGGCGGCCTGATCCTCAACCCCGCCACCCTGCCCGACCTGCTGGACGGCACCGACACCACACCCCTTACCAGGGCCGGCGAACACATCCCCCCAGTCGAGCAGACACGCCTGGCCGCCTTCGCCCGCACCAGCCCCATCCCCGTCCCCGACGAGTCACCCGCCCCCTTCCTCCACGGCCTCGACACTGGTCAGCCCGAAGTCCAACTCCTGTGGCGCGCCGACCTCCCCACCGACGCCACCGACCCCGAAGCCCTCGCCGAACACATCCGCACCACCCCCGTCCACGCTGGCGAAACCCTCGCCCTACCCCTTGCTGCGGTACGCCGCTTTCTCACCCAACCCCGCGCGACCCCCGACACCAGCGACCTCGAAGGCACCAACGCCGACACCACCCCCGAACCCCGCAACCCACCCACCCGCCTACGCACCACCGTCCTCCAACGCGAAACCGACGGCACCTGGACCACTCCACGCGCCGCCGACGACCTGAAGCCCGGCACCACCCTCATCCTGCCCACCACAGCCGGCGGCCACGACGCCTACGGCTGGACCGCCGACCCCGACACCCCCGTCCCCGACC
Organism: Kitasatospora sp. NPDC092286; assembly: GCF_044755565.1. Classification (NCBI taxonomy): domain Bacteria; kingdom Bacillati; phylum Actinomycetota; class Actinomycetes; order Kitasatosporales; family Streptomycetaceae; genus Kitasatospora; species Kitasatospora sp. NPDC092286. The sequence continues at coordinate 5,839 of NZ_JBIVRD010000067.1, forward strand.
TCGGCGACCACCCCGCCGACAACACCCGAATTCCACTGCGCCTCGACCCCGTCGTCCTGGCCAGCACCACCGGTACCGCCCCCGACCAGTTCACCCTGATCACCAAACAGGTAATCACTGACCTCACCGCAGACCCCGACGACCCGGACGCCCTGAGCACGACCGACGCCGTCCGCGCCGCGATCACCCGGCTCCTCGCCGCCCTACCCACCGACACCGCACCCGACAGCCCCACCCGACACACCCCCCTGCTGCGCCGGCGCCTGGAGACCCTGCTGGCAGTCCCCGCCTGGCGCACCGGACGGGAGGCAGCGGCCGGGGTGGTGCTGCTCAACCACGGTGGCCCGGGCCGGATCACCCTCGTCCCGCCCCGGCTCACCGACGCCGGCCAATACCGGATCGCCGTCGACGACGAAGACCCGGACAGCAGCAGCCTCACTCGCACCGTCACCCTCAAGCACCACCACCAGGCCGTCGGCGAACGCGCCCGCGACTTCGCCAAAGCCGTCGGACTGCCCGACGACCTGGTCGACGCCATTGTGCTGGCAGCCCGGGCCCACGACTGCGGAAAGCACCACCCGCGGTTCCTGTGCATGCTCTGCTCGGGCGACCGATTGCTCGCCGAATCCCTGCCCGAACCCCTCGCCAAGTCCGGCATGGACCCCGCCGACCGCTCCGCCCGCCGACGCGCCGCCCGCCTGGCCAACTGGTCCAAGGACCTGCGCCACGAAGCCCTCAGCGCCGCCGCCGTCCAAGCCTGGCTCGCCACCAACCCCGATGCCTCCCGAGGCCTCGACCACGACCTCATCACCCACCTCGTCGCCGCCCACCACGGCTACGCCCGCCCGATGCTGCCCGCGTTCGCCGACCCCGAGCCGGTCCTCGTCGAGTGCACCATGCCCGACGACACCACCGTCACCGTCTCCAGCACCGTGATCGGTAACGACTGGGACGGCCCTCGCCGCTTCCGTGATCTCAACCGGCGCTACGGCTTCTGGGGCCTGGCCCTCCTGGAGACGGTCCTGCGCCTTGCTGACATCGCCTGCTCCGAAGAAGGAAGCTGACCATGCATCAGCTCGAACTCCCCGCACTCCGCTCCGACGACCCGCTCGGCTTCCTTGCCGCCCTCGGCATCCTCGAACTCGCCACAGCAACCCTGCCCACTGAGCCCCGACTCCACTGGAAAGGCCCGGCTGGCACAGCCGTCCTCACGACCGACCGACCCCTCACGCTCGGCACCCTCACCGAGCTCCTCACCACCCACCTCCCGCCCAAGCCCGTCAAGACGGCCCGCGGAACCGGGGAGCCCGCAGACGCCGCCGAGACGGAGGACGGGGAGGACGAGGACGCCGACGCAGCCGGCACGGAGGGTGAAGTCTGGGACTCCTTCCCGCACGTTCCCGGACTCCTGACCCGAGCACGCGAGGACGCCACCGCCCCCAACGAAGCCCTGCGTATGCGCGTCGACACCGCGCACCAGACGCTGCGCGAGCTCGCCCAGTCCGAACGCGAGACGGGCGACCGCCAAGCCCGCTGGTTCACCTCCCTGGCCAACGTCATGTGTTTCGAAGACACCAAGCCCAAGACCGGTAAGAACGACCCGGAGCCCACGGAGGAGCCGGGATCCGCCGCGGTTCGGCGCACCCCCGTCACCCCGCTGATCGCCGCCGCCGGCCAGATGACCATCACCGGCCTGATGCAGAAAGCCGTCCTCGGCTGCCATAACGACCCGCGGCAGATCCGCTCGGCCCTGGACGGCTGGCGCCGCGTCCCCGACTACGCCTCCGCCAACTTCGACCACCGCTCTCTCGGCGATGCCCACACCAACTCCGAAGGCAAGGCATACCAGCGCGGTGCCCCCGGCCCTACCTGGCTCGCCCTCCATGCCCTCGGCACCTTCCGCCTCACCGCCGCCGGCCGCACCCAAGCTGCCACCGGCTGGGATACCGCCGACAGCCGCGGTGCCCTACGCTGGCCCGCCTGGACACCACCACTCACCACCACTGATGTGACCGTCCTGCTCGAACACCCCGCCGTCCGCGCCACCGAACCCGACATGAACCGCAATGCCAGAATGCTGACCAACCTCGGCGTCACCGCCCTCTACACCGCACCTCGAACAGGCCTCAAACAATCCAACGGCCCCCTCGCCGCCAGCCGCCACCTCTGGCCCTGAATCGCACCTCGCTGGCCACCCGTCCAACACCCGGTCCTTGATAACTCCACAGCGCCAACACGCAGACCGAGGCCCCGGTCGGTGATGACTTCGGAACGACAAGCACACACGAAAACACCCCACCGCGCCGAAGTAACAAGTCCGAATTGCCCCGAAGGGCGCCCCCGCAGCCACAGCAACTGGCCCGCTGAACGACCGAACCAGCAGCTCGCCTGCCGTCGCTCCGCACCGCACCATCGCTGCTCGGCATGCCGGAAGTGGTACTGGCCGACGATTAGGGTCGCTCCGCACCATCCCGGTGCGGCACCATCGCAGCCCGTTCAAGCTCAACCACACACCCCAGTTCACCGGCGGTCGCTCCACACCGTCCCGGTGCGGCACCACCACAGGCGCCAGCTCGCCGAGGACATGGACCACGTGCACGTCGCTCCGCACCGCCCCCGGTGCGGCACCATCGCAGCCACGGCAGCACGTTCTCCCTGTAGCCTCTGCGCCCCCAGCACCTCACCAGAGGTGCGGCATCATCGCAGTGGCCGCTGCAAGGGCCGCCAAGGCTGGATCCTCGCGGTTTCCTCGGCGCCAAATCGATGCGGCACCATCGCGGCCACAGCTTGCCGTCCATCACCTCGACGGCGCGGTGCTCCTTCCGCACCGTGTCGGTGCGGCACCGTCGCGGCTCTTGGGCGTAGAAGATGTCGGTTCGGGCATTGGTGGTCCCTCCGTACCTTCCCGGTGCGGCACCATCGCTGCCCTGCCCCGACCTCGTGCGCGAGCAGCACAGTCGGGTACCTCCGCACCTCACAGGTGCGGCACCATCGCAGGGATGACACCACCGCCGCGTTTATCAAGGCGAATATCGGCTCTTCCGCACTTCCCCGGTGCGGCACCATCGCCGCCGCGCGTTCGACAAGGCCGGCCGCCTGGCCGGCTAAGTCGCTCCGCACCAACCCGGTGCGGCACCATCGCAGCCAGAGGGCAGCCCGGTTCCCACCCGGCAGCATCGCCTGCCGCTCCGTACGGTCCCGGTGCGGCACCATCGCAGTCGCAGGACCTCGCGGGCGGGGCAGTCTCTACCTCGCTGCTCAGCATCCTCCGGTGCGGCACCATCGCAGCGCACCCTCCAGAGAGGAGAGCAGCCGACGTCAGGGCCGCTCCGTACTGTCCCGGTGCGGCTTCATCGCAGCCCCTTCTTGCGCGCCATGACGATCGTGGCCTGGGTGGATCCTTCCGCACCTTCCCGGTGCGGCGCCATCGCAGCACCGCGTCCTGCATGGCTTTCACACCGGCTACGTTCGGCCGCTCTGCGCCATTTCGGTGCGGCACCATCGCAGCTCGTACAGTGCACGGATGGGCGGGTTGATCGCCTCGCCGCTCCGCACCATGCCGGTGCGGCGCCATCGCAGTGTGCCGCCGCTGTGGATAGTCGACCAGTACATCGACGTCGCTCCGCACCATCGCAGCCTCGCCATGGTGAACCGCCCCCGCGGAGAACGTCAGGCCCGCTCCGAGCTCTCCCGCTGCGGCACCATCGCAGCGCCTCACCCGGCAGGGACGCGGAGACCACTCCGAGCGTCGCTCCGTACCCCCGGTGCGGCACCATCGCAGCAAGGTGTCGGCGAGGTCATCGGCTCTCGGACCTATGGTCATTCCGGGGCGGCACAATCGCAGCGACGGATGCGACCTCGACGATTGGACCGCGATCCGGTAGATCCGCACCACCTTGGTGCGGCACCATCACAGCCCGCAGTCCTTGACCCGGGCAACACGGTTGGCCAGGTTCCTCCGCATCTTGTCGGTGCGGCACCATTGCAGCCATTCGGCGCTGCCGGCGAGGAACCGGATGTCGTAGGCCTTCCACGCCCCGATGGTGCGGCGCCACCGCAGCTGCGGCCGCGCGGGTAGGGCGGCGAGCCGTCGTCAGGTTCTTCCGCACCCTGCTATGCGGCACCATCGCAGCTCGTCGGTGGCCTGCCGAGTGATGGGCACCCAGTGATCGCTCCGCACCACCCCGGTGCGGCACCATCGTAGCCACGCCGCCGTCATCCATCCCGACGGCTCCACCGCCGTCGCTCCGCACCATCCCGGTGCGGCACGATCGCACTGTCAGACGGGAACCGGCCCGGTCAACGATCTGATCGAGTGCTCCGCACCGTCCCGGTGCGGCACCATCGCAGCAACACAGGCGGCACGACCTACCCCGGGGGCAACGGCGTCGCTCCGCACCCGTCCCGACGCGGCACCATCGCAGCGTGTAGCGGCGGCTCGCGCCCTTGAGATAGTCGATCGGCGTCCGCATCGTCCTGGTGCGTCACCATCGCAGCCAGCACTCGGGCTCCCCGTTGGTGAGCGCACCAGCTTCCTCCGTACCTCACGGGGTCGGCACCATCGCAGCGTCAGCATGCCGAGCCGCCGGCAGTCCACGGTGACCGTCGCTCCGCGTCGTCCCGATTTGGCACCATAGCGGCCCCTGCTCGACTGCCATACGGCAGCTGACGCACCCGTCTCTTCGCATCACCCCGATACAGCACCATCGCAGGGCCGTCGCGGGCCCAACGAGGAGATGAGCGAGCTGCTCCTCTTTGCAGTGCCGGTGTGGCGCCATCACAGCCTCGGCAGCGCTAACCCGACCACCACCGACCCCGTCGCTCCACACCGCGCTGGTGCGGCACCATCGCAAGGCAATGCAGATCGCCAATGCCCTCAACGCAGGCAAGTGCCTCGGCGTCCTGGCGGTGCGCCACCAGTGCGACTTGGACCACTCCCTCGCTCCATCGCAGCGCGAGCACCGCGACCAGGGCCAGCCACATGGCCGGTTGTCGCTCCGCCATCCCGGCACGGCACCATCACAGAATCTTTGTTCGTCCGCCCTGGTGGAAGCGTCAGGGCGCTCCTCCGCACCTACCCAATACGTCGCGTTCTCCCGCGGCAAGGATTCCCTCCGTACCTCACCGGTGTGGCACCATCGCAGCCGCAGGACCATCGCGGGCGGGCTCATCTCGACCTCGTCGCTCCACACCCTCCTGGTGCGGCACCATCGCAGCTACATGCCGAGCGGGATGGTCACGGAACGCGGGCTCCATCCCGGTGCGGCACCATCGCAGCCCGGTGCCCATTCTATAGGCGACGAGAATCCGCCGGCGTCCCTCCGCACCTCGCCGGTGCGGCACCATCGCAGCGACCGCCGATGGAGCACCGGCCTGGTGGCCCCGCGGGTCGCTCCGCACCTACCCGGTCCACGCTGTCGAGCTGGGTGTCCTGGACGACGGGCGAGTCGCGCCGCACCCTCTCGGTGCGGCGCCATCGCAGCACCGCCATCACGAGCGTCACCAGCCTTAACCCGCCCGGTGGCTCCGCACCATCTCAGTACAGCACCATTTCAGCCAGCCACAGGCATGCGACTCCGGAGCCGCCGGTGGTCGCTCCGCAGCATGCAGTTGCGGCACCATCGCAGCGAGAAGTCGATGTCTGGGGTACAGGCCGTCACGAAGTCGCTCTGCACTCTCCCGTGCGGCACCATCACAGCACCGCGTCCTGCATGGCTATCACGCCGGTTACGTCCGGTCGCTCCGCACCGTCCCTGGTGCGGCACCATCGCAGCGTCAGACGAGAACCGGCCCGGTCGACGATCTGATCGAGTCGCTCCGCAGCGGGCCCCATCGCAGCGACTTCCAGGCGTACGTCACCACGGTCACTCACTCGTCGCTCCGCACTTTTCCGGTGCGGCACCATCGTCGCCGCTCGATCGTCTGCAGCGGCCGGCCGACGACCATCGTCGCTCCCGACCATCCTAGTGTGGCGCCATCGAAGCGCGGACCAGACGCTCATCGGCTCGGACGCGAGTACTGCCCCTCCCCACCCTTCCCAGCGCGGCACCATCGCAGCCAGGAAGGCCACAACACCCACGCCAAGTGACAGTGGTTCCTCCGCACCCTGCTGGTGCGGCACCATCGCAGCGCTCGCTCCCATCCGTACCGGCCGACCAGGTCGGAGTCGCTCCGCACCTTCCCGGTGCGGCACCATCGCAGCAGCTCGTACCGGCGGATGCTGCCATACCTGGCCGAGCGTCGCGCTCCGCACCATCCCGGTGCGGCACCATCGCAGCGGGTCACCCGCATGGAGTCGGTAGACAGGACGGACTTGACCGACCCGAGGTCGCCCAATCACAGCAAGGTCCGCACGGTCGACGCCGCAGTGGGCATCGCCAGGGTCGCTCCTTACCGTCCCGGTGCGGCACTATCGCAGTCTGGAGACGCGCAAGCTCCAGGTGACCGACACGGTTGTGGTGCCGCGCCGTTCCGGTGCGGCACCATCGCAGGAACGTCGGGCAGCCGCCCTTGAGGCCACACTGACGGGCCGCTCCGCACCCCCAGTGCGGCACCATCGCAGCATCCGGTGCATAGCCACCGAGGAGGGCCAGGCCAGGTCGCTCCGCACCCTCTTGGTGCGGCACCGTCGCAGGACCATGTGGTGAGGGGTGACGGTGAGGGTCTCGCCCGGGTCGCTCTCCACCACGGTGCGGCACCATCGCAGCGAGCAGGCGATGTCGGTCGTTGCCGCGGCGTCCGGCTGTCACTTCGTACCCTCGCGGTGCGGCATCATCGCAGCCAGATGCCCGTGCCCCCGTTCGACGTCGAGCTGAGGAGTCGCTCCGGACCCTCCCGGTGCGGCACCATCGCAGCACGATCACGCTGCCGCTGATCGTCAATGACGTCTGGGTCGCTCCGCACCGTCCTGGTGCGGCATCATCGCAGCGGCTACGACGAGGACAGGTCCGCTCTCGCGCCGTACGTACCTCCGCACCACTTCGATGCGGCACCATCGCAGCATCAATGCGAACAAGGCGTTTGCCGAGGGCCGGTCGCTCCTCCGTACCTCGACGGCAGCCACAGGCCCAGGCCCATAGCGCTCGGGAACGACATCCACCTCCGCACCTCACGGGTGCGGCACCATCGCAGGGTGCCGATGGTGACCCGGAAGGTCAGCCGGCCGCCGGGTCGCTCCGCACCACCGCAGCTTCGGCGGGCCGGGAGTCTGGAGCTCGGCGGTCACGCTGCTCCGGACCCTCCCGGTGCGGCACCATCGCAGCCCCTGTCGGGTCCCGTAGACGGTCACGGCGCCTTCGCGTCGCTCCGCACCACCTGGTGCGGCACCATCGCAGCGTGATCCTTGCTGCGGCCCGGTACATCGACATCAAGCCGTTCTGTACCATCCTGGCGCGGCACCTCGCAGCTTCCAAGCATCCTTGACGAACTGTTGCCCAGAGCGCCGCTCCGCACCATTCCGGTGCGGCATCATCGCAGCATCCGGTGCCTGGCCGCCGAGGAGGGCCAGGCCGGAGCGCTCTGCACTGTTCCGTTGCGGCACCATCGCAGGCCGGTGAGGATCTGCCTGTCGAGCTTGTAGTCGAGGTCGCTCCGCACCACCTCGGTGCGGCACCATCACAGCTACTTCGCCCTCCCCAAGGGCGCGAAGACGCGGGAGCCGCTCCGCACATCCCGGTGTGGCACCATCGCAGCACCTACCTCCGGAGCCTGAACAAGATGCCGGTTCCTGTCGCTCCGTGCTGCCCAGGTGCAGCACCATCGCTGCGCGGCCTATTTGGACCTGAGTCATGACCTGATTGGAAGTCATTCCGCGCCATTCCCGTGCGGCACCATTACAGCGAGTACGACCTGTGGACGTGTGTCCCGAGCTCCACTCCTCTGTATACGGTTCCCACCGGGCGAGGCTGAGGGGCCGCAGCGGAAGGCGTATCGGTGGGGACTTGCCGGGGACCACCCGTCCTTCACCATCGTGTCTGAGGTGCCTTTCGGTGAACGAACAGCGCGGGCTGTCTACCGTCTGACGTGTAGCGATGGTTATGGCCAGGCGACTGGGGGTCAAGGGGTCGCAGGTTCAAATCCTGTCGTCCCGACTGGAGTTCGCTCCATTGTCGCAGGTCAGAGGCCGTTTTCTCCTTCGCGAGGAAGCGGCCTCTGGTGCGTTCTGGGGCCTGCCTCTCACATTCGTCTCACGGTTTCACGGTTCGATACCTGGGGCGAAGACCGCTTGGCGTCGCGGACTGGTGAGTATCTGCATCGTTCCTTCCCTTTTGTCTGCTCTGTCGGTCGCAACTATGGTCTCGATGGTTGCTCGCCGTCATTGCGGCCTCGGTCTGACGCGTTGGCACTTGACGCTCTCCGGCGCCGATCAAGTGAGCCCGAACAGGTCCTGCGGCTGTTCCAGCGGCGGATGAACCAGGAGATGCTGAGGTGGCCGCATCTCAATTTGTCGCGCGGCTCGGTGTGCGGCCGCTCCTGGTCCCGGTGTCAGGCCGTTGCCGTACCTCCTTCGGCGGCAGCCGAAGCAGGGGGTCTGCTTCAGCAGCTCCCAGTTCGCGGGTTTCGACCGAGTCCACCGCCGAGCCCTTCAGCGGACGTTGGGATCCCCAACTGCCGGACCACGGCCCGGGCCGACAGTCCTTCAGCCTGGTGCAGCCCAGGAGCTCGAAGCCGGCGCGGCCGAACATCTGGCGCTTGAGCATTTTGAGTTTGTTGTTGTGGCCTCGACTGCGCCGGAGCTATAGCGCTGGGTGAGGCTGGCGACGACCGCATCGAGGTCCTGCAGGAGGCCGTTTGCGAAGCTTCGAAGGGCCGGGACCTGGTCGTTCTGGACGCGCGCGATCCAGTCCTTGAGCTCTCGTCCGCGGCAGTCGTTCATCCGCCCGGTGAAGGCCCTGACGTGCTCGGCCGTGGTGGCCAGCGCCGGGACGCGGGCGAGGACCCCATTGAGCTGCTGGGCGTCCTCGTTGCGGAGGCGGTCGGGGCGGCGGGTGATCCAGCTGGTCACGTCCCTGACAAAGGGCTTGCGTTGGGGCGGGTCCTGGTAGCGGAACGCCTCCCTCAGCAGGCGCACATAGACGCGGACGATCTGCTCCTGACCGGGGAAGCTGCGCTGCCGGAGGTAGGGCTAGTAGGGGTCGAGGATACTGGCGCGTCCGGTCCAGCGGCCGACCAGCAGCACTCTGCTCCTTGGTGGACGGACCATGACAGGCGTAAACGATCGTGCAAGTTGGGCGTATCTGGATATTTGACGATTACAAAGTGAGGAAGCTGCCACAGGGACCCGACACTTCGGCGTAGTCTGCCGGAATTACCGCCAGCGGGCCGGGTGGCCTGTGATGTGGCGGAAGTGCCATGGGTGGGGATCTGTATATGTCAGCGATGGGCGGCGACCACAGGCATCCGGGGGTGCCCGATCCGTACGGGGAACAGGACCTGCTGACCCCCGCCATGACGAAAGGCTACGACGCGACCCCCGGCAAGGAACGGGATCTGCTGCTGCGCTATCTCGAAGCAGTGGTCGCCGCCCGAAGGGCACCAGTGCACACCGCCGTTGCCTTAAACGCTGCGTACTTCGGGTACAACCTCGGAGGTGATGGTTATGGTGGCAGTCCCCTGCGGCTCGACGACTTCCCTGTGATCACCTTCGGGGAGTGGGCTCCGCCGCTTCCTGTCGGCGCCATGGTGTGCGTGGCCACAGGGTCGGATCCGATCTACGCAGAGATCGTCCACCGCGAGGGAGCACACCCGGAAGTGGGGGCTCTCGGGGATGTACCAGCTTGGGTGTCGGGGGCACCTGTTGGTGCAGTGGGCCCAGGCCGGACGGCGACTGGCGCGGCTCTTCGCCGAAGAGAACTTCTGGTCCCGGACCTCCATGCCTTTGGCCCGGCCCTGAGCCTTTCGCCGGCCCAGCTCCACCGCTTACGTACACGACGGCGCTGGATCAACGAGGACGGACATGTCGTCGTCGATGTCTCCTACCCGTCCCCGGAAGCGGCCCGGTGCGACGACCTGACGGCCTATACGGACCATCTCCTGACTACGGCACGGGATCAGCTGCTCAGTCCCTTCGTGCCCGTATCGCTGGCCGAACTCATCGGCAGCACAAGTGATGACGAACTCCGAGCGGGCTTGCTCGGTCTGCTCGACACCGTACGGGGCGTCCTCGGCTCCAGCGCTGCGCTGCGCACATGGGGCCACTACGCCATGACCCGGGCCTCCCTCGCGCAGTGCTGGGGAGATACAGGCCCGCTGGGTGGCGGCGACCTCAGGTCCTTTGCAGCTGCGGTGGAGCATGCAGCCACCCCGACGAGGCGGCGGCGCCATGGCCTTGTCGCCCCGACCACCGTGTACACGGCGGTCGGACCGCGGCTTCGCCAGTTCCCCGGTGCTACGGAACTGCTCAGGGGAGTGGGATACGCCGCGGCGGTCTGCCGGGCGAACCTGACGATCGCCGACGTTGTCCGAGGGGACAGTAACGAGGGCCTGTTCGAGAACGGCTCCCTGATCACGCACGACGACGCCTTCGAGAGCGGGGGGGTCTGGCGGTCTCACTATCCTGGTGGCGCCGGAGCGCCCGGCGACCCCTTGGCCCCGGCAGGACGTGGTTGGGCATCGACTCTTCCTGAGTCGCCGGATCCGGAAGCAGGGATGGACACGGAAGCGGACGTCGATCCGGTCGATCCACCCCTCGCCGACGATGCCTTACTCGGCGCCGGTGAACTTCTGCGGAACGACACAGAGATCGCCTGGCGGTCGCCCCTGCGACTGGCCCATCTCATGGGCGGCTGGTTCCCCCTGCCCCCGCATGTCGCACGCGAACTCCGCTCATCCCACGGCTCACGTCTCACATCTCACCTCGAACTTGGTCACGCCGGGCGGATACTGCTCGAAAGCGAGGCGGCTCAGGATGTCACCGCCGAACTCGGCGCCGAACCCGGTCGCTTGACGGGCATCCACTGGCCCCGCGACTTCTTCCCCGGTCTGATGCTTGAGTTGCTCTGGCTCCGCGGTCAAACAGTGGTCCGCTTGGCCACGACCCAGCTCCCGGAGCCGTTGTACGTCAGCGACCGAGTGATCGGGCACCGCTACGACCCCCGCGTGCTCACCAGAGAGGATGCTCCGGGCAGCGATCGCCATGGGGACAGCGCGGCCGGCCTCGGCCCCCGGCAGCTGGTGATGCGCACCGTGCGCCGCTGCGGGCTGCTCACCCCGGACGGTCATGCCCTGTTGGACCGCTCGGTTCTGCCGAGTGCGACCTACGGACGTCGGCCGGCGCGCTCCCAGACCGCCGCTCTGGAGTCGGCGGTCGCGGAGCTGATCGGGGAACGACTTCTGGAGCCGGCCCTTGGCAGCCGGGATGGCGGGGGCCAACCCCACTACCCGGCGCGCGACGGGCAGCCGACCATCCCGCTCATCGGCTACCGCCCCGTACCACGACGGGTCATACGCCCCTGGGGCGGCGCGGACCTGGAGAGCGTGGGGCTGCTCACCTCCAAGCTCGTTGCAGGTCACCTTCGGCGCCTTCGGCCAGGTTGCTTCCCCAGCGAAGCGCAGCGAGCTGCCTTCCGCGACCACTGCCGCCGGCTTGGTAAGGCGGACGGCTGGGAACTGCCCTTCGGCTACACGTTCGTAACTGAGCACACTCGCGGCCGCTGATCCGTGAATCCATGCCGCCAATCTCTCCTTCCGCCGTCCTGTCCCCACTTTCCCGGCTCCTCGGCGTCGAGCGAGCCGATCCCGCAGAATCAGCCGCAGAAACGGAGTAGGCGTACATGCACGACCGCTACCGCGTCATCACGGGGCCGCCGTTGTCCCCGCCGGTCGCCTCGGCCGAGGACCTCGAAGGTCTGGCCACCGCCCTCAACGCTTTGAAGCACCCGGTCGACGCCACCATGAGCGGGTTCACGGTCGACATGGTGGAACTCGCCTTCAACTCACTGGCGCCCAGGGAGCGGCAGCGGTTGCTCGGCAACCTGGGCATCCGCATGGCGGCCCCGCGGCGGGTGGGTAGGGCCCTGTGTCAGGACGTCCTCTCCCGGTTACGGCGCGATGTTCGGCAGCACGCCTGCACCTGCGGCATCAGGGACCTCACGCCCACTGTGGTGAACCAGATCGCCGAGGCCGTTTTCGCCCAGGACGACACGACCGTCTCCGACCCCGTCTCCCGATGGGGCGGCACGCTGGTTCGGGCCACGGTGTTTGCCTGGTGCAACGCTTCCGTCACCGATGCCTACGTGCTCGCCTGGGCGGCCGGCCAGGACTGGTTCACCGAGACGGCCGACGAAGAGGAGTCCCTACGGCTGGCCTCCGTGGCTGACGAGGCCCGCTCCGTAGTAGCGGCGTACCCGGACCTCAAGGGCATACGAGAAGGCCGCGAGCGGTTGTCTGCGGGTGACGGAGACGGCGAAGCGGTTGCCGTCACCCACGGGTCGGATGGGACGGCCCGAGCTTCCGAGGACGTTGTGTCGGACTCCAGCGCGCCACACGAGGTGCTGTCGGCCGCGTCCGAAGAGGCTCGTGCCCACCAGGAGACGGAGCCGGAGGGAGTCTGCCGACAACTGGAGTCGGCTCTCGCACTGGCCCGGCAGGCCGCGGAGAACGTGACCGGTACGGTGGCCGACGGGCGCCCTCCGCATGACGAGGACCTGGCCGCACTGGGCGCGCTCGGCGCCGTCTTCGACACGGCCGACGCGGTGTTCCGTGCGGCGGGGATGAACGGGGTGCCCCGCCGACTGGAGAACATGACGCAAGCCGCACGTGAGTACCGGACGGTACACGACCATGACCGCCAGGTACGGGAGACGCTGCGGGAACTGCTGGACGTCGCATGCCGACCGGACAGCCCCGCCGCATCCGCTGCCGAGGCCGTGCGAGGAGCGACCCGCCGGCTGCTGGACACAGCCGTATGGGAGCAGACCCAACGGCAGGAAGGTGCCACGCTCGCCGATCTCGCGCGGCTGATCCGCGACGGGCGGCAGCTGTATGCAGCGGCGGAGATTCTGGCTCTGCAGGATCAGATGGTGCGGCTACTGCCCACCTGTGCCATGGCGGTGGTCATGGCCCATGAGCTGGTACTGGCGCAGCCGGAGGAAGCCTTCGCGGAATCGGCTGAAGTCGGGGCCAAGGTGGAGATCCAGGCGGACGTGAAGGCTGCTGAAGGCGATGTCGGAGCGGCCGACGAGCCAGCTGCCGCCGACATGACCGCCGGGCAGGGGGAGCAGGTCGCCAAGGAGCCGGACGATGGCCTCACGGTCAAGCCCGGTGGCCGCACCCCCGAGGGATCCCAGCCTCACGCCGTAACCGTGCCGGAAGCTCCCGCCCCGAAACCGGTGGCCGGTCTGCCCGACACTGACGAGCCCCAGGCCATGGCATCCACGGACGGGACGGTGGCAGCGACTACGGATCTGACGGCGGGCCTCCCGGCAGCGCTAGCCCCTGTGTCCGCGTCGGTGTCCACCGGGGCGTACGACGAAGACACTCAGTCCGCAGAGCCGGCTCCGAAGGATATCGCCCCGGTCACCACCAAGGAGAACCTCGGCGCGGTCGCGACGGAGCAGGCACTGACGAGGCTGGTCGTGGAGCGACGCTTCGGGCTCGCCCACCATGTCGCGAAGGCAGCCGGTCACGCCGAGGCGCAGGTGGTGGCGCTTCGTCTGGCCGGTGCCGCCGCACTGCTGACGTCGGGTGACAGCCAGCGAGCCCGGCTGACCGCGGACCTGCTCCGGCAGTACAGCGGATACGAAGGCCGAGACATGGAAGGCAGCGAGCTCCTTCTGCTGCCCGCCCTGCTACGTACGGCGCTGATCACCGGGGACCACCTGGCGGGTGCCCAGTTGAAGGCCTTGGCACCCCGGCTGCCGGAACGGTTGGCGGAGGCGGCGACCGCGGTGGCCGACCGTACCCTCAGCGGTGCCCTGATGACGGCCTCGCCGCTGACGGTCAGCGCCGATGTCTCCGGGGCGGAGGTGCGGTTGCGGGAGTTACTGGAGCAGTGTCGTGTTCTGCTGGTGCCACCGCGGCTTCGGTTCGTGCGGGCGACGGAGATCGCCAAGCGTTGGCTGTCCGACGATGGCCTCCTCGGATCGATGCTCACCACCGTGGTCCGCGACCACCGTGACGGGGCGGCCCAGGTACGCGAGCAGGCCGAACGCCTGTCGAAGCTGCCCGAGGTGAACAACGAGATCGACCGAATGGACCGCAAGCACCGCGCGTCCAGTGGCAAGCCGCTCCAGGGCTCCGGGCGGCAAGACTTGGTGCATCTCGTGGAACGAACCGTCGGCCTGGCCAAGGAGTGGTGCCTGGCGGTCGACACCATCCGTCGTGGTGATCGCTCCGACAGCAACCGCGCGGTCAAGGAGATCTCATCCCTGCGTCGTTCCCTGCTGAACGGCCGGGAGGCGGCACTGGGCGAACTGGAGCAGTTGACTCGGAGCTACGGCGCTGTCAAGGCCGCTACTGCCTGGGCGGCACTCGCTTCCATGGAGGAGCTGTTTGCCCTGCTGGAAAGTGGCACCGTGACCACGCGTCCCGGAAGCCCCGTGGATCCCGAACTCGTGCTGGACGCGGAACTTCTGAAGGTATGCGACCGCCGTGGCCAGCGTCCGGCGCTCGGCAAGCTGCTCACCGCCGTCGACCGGAGCTGGCAGGACGCTCTCGCCGAGCGGCTCGCACACGATGCCTTCGCCGCAGCTCGCACCCTCGTCGACCTGGCGGGACGAGGGCTGCTGCCCGGCGCACAGCCCGGGGAGTTCACCCCACCCGCGGTGGCCGAGATCGAGGCCTTGGCAGCCGCCCGGCGCACGAAACTGCACGGCGAACACGACGACCTCGTTGCGGAACTGCACCGGGCACAGGCCGACAGTGCCATCACCGACGACCAGGACCTGCGTCTCCAAGAACTCCTTGCCGACGCCAGGGGCCGGCTTGACGACATCGACGTGCACGGCCTGGTCGACGTACGACGGGCGCTCGACACCGTGCGGGACGACTTGCCCACCTTCCGGCAGCAGGCGGCCGACCGGATCCGAGCCCGGCTCGACGTCCTGGATCCCACAGAGGAGTTGCGCTCACAGGTCCTGCGGCACCTGGACACCGGTGGCCTGGCCACGGCCGCGGACCTGGTCTACTTCCTGGAGATCGGCGAGGACGTTCCAGAGATCGACGGCGGCGAGTCCCACCTGACCGAGTTCTTTCCGGCGGTGCCCGACGGGCTGCCCAAGGGAATTGACCACGCCCTCGTCGACCTCATCCGATCCGGCGGAACCCACCCGAACATCCCTATCCTGGACTACAGCGCGCTGTCGACCGACGAGGCGGCCTTGGCGGCGGACGCCGTGGAGGAATGGCGGGAGCTGGGTGCGACCGAGCCGAAGGACCGGCTTGAAGTGTCCGCCCGGCGGCAGCTGCTCCCAGCTCTCAAGCTCCTCGGCTACGAGGCCAAGAGCGCCAAGCCGCTGGACGAGAAGTCCCACCGGCGACGCGAGTACCGTCTGTTCGAAGCGACGGAAGTGGAGATCAACGGTAGAGCGAAGGCGCCCGCGTTCGGCTCGGAGATCCGGGAGCAGGGCGGCAACCTGCGTGTGCTGATGGTCTGGGGCCGTCCGTCCGCCAAGTACGTGATGAGTCTGGCGGAGGGCGACACGAGCGGTGCGAGCCTCCTCGCCCTCTACTTCGGCACGCTGGGCCGTGAGGCCCGTGCCGAACTCGCTGTCGGATCAGCCCGGTTGCAGCCGATGCTGGTCGTTGACGACGCAGCCCTCGCCTATCTCGCGGCACGGGGGAACCGGCAGGTCAGCACGGCCACGCAGACCCTGCTGCCGTTCTCGGGGGTCAACCCCTACATCAGGGAGAAGCGCGGACGGATCGGCCGAGAGATGTTCTACGGGCGCGACGTCGAGCGCAAGAGCGTTCTCGACCGGAGCGGCACACAGGTCATCTTCGGCGGCCGGGGACTTGGCAAGTCCGCCCTGCTCAGTGACGCCGGGGAGCGGTTCGAGGAGCAGCGCCCCGGCTACCAGCTGGCGGTGTACGTCAACCTCGACCAGGAGAACATCGGTAAGGGCAGCTCGTTGGGACCGGAGGCGCTGTGGAGTGTCCTCGACCAGAAGCTCAGGATGACCGAAGTGCTGGGCGGACAGCCGAGCCGTAAGTCGGGGAAGGACATCTCCGAACGGGTTCGCGCGGGCATCTGCGCCTGGCTCGACGGGGACTCCCGTCGGCGGCTGCTGGTCCTGCTCGACGAGTGCGACCAGTTCTTCGAGGCGGATGCTCCCCGCTTCGATCAGACCAAGAAGCTCAAGGGCCTCGGCTCCGACACCAAGGACCGCGCCAAGGTCGTCTTCGCAGGCTTGCACTCCGTGCAGCGGTTCTCCAAGCTCGCCAGCAACGGGCCGTTCGGTCACCTCGCGCAGACCCCGAAGGTGATCGGCCCGCTCGCTCCCCAGTCCGCCGCCGAACTGTTGGTCGACCCCATGCGGGCGCTCGGTTTCGAGTTCCAGGACATAGACCTCGTCAACCGGGTACTCGGCTACTGCTCCTACCAGCCTTTCCTGCTCCAGATGTTCGGTCACCGGCTGGTCGAGGTGATGCACCGCAAGCGGACGAGGCGCGGGGTCGAGGGACCCCCCTACGCGGTAGAAATCGCCGACATCGAGGTCGTGGAGTCGGACACCGGCCTCAGGGACGGCATCTCGGCGGCGTTCAAGGACACCCTGAGTCTCGACCATCGCTACGACGTGATCGCCAACGTGCTGGCCTACCACGCGCGCCACCGCGGTCTGGAAGTGCGGCTGAGTGACGCCGAACTGCGCGAAGAGTGCGAGACATTCTGGCGCAAGGGTTTCGAACAACTCGACACCGAGGGCTTCCGCGCATATCTCTCCGAGATGGTGGGCCTCGGTATCCTCGCTCCCAACCACGATGGCCAGGGCTGGCATCTGAGGGGCCCGAACGCCCTTCGCATGATCGGCACCTCTCATGAGGTGGACGCCCGTCTGCTCAGAGCCGAACAGGACTGCGAGCTCCAGGAGAGCATCGTGCAGGAGGGGCGTCCCGAGTTGCCCGATGGCCGGTCGGCCCCGCTAACCATCACCCAGCTTGACGACCTCCTCGGCGAGCGAGCCAACCAGACGAGGGTCGTCCTCGGTACCACCGCGACCGGTGTCGGCGACGTCGGTGACACCCTTCGTACGGTTGCCGGACGTATCGCCGACTGGACGTTGCCGCCTGTCGGCAGGCCCAGTGTCTACAAGCAGGAACTCACGGGTGGGCGTCCGCGTGAACGACGTGTAGTCATCAGTGACTTCGCTCGGTACCCGGACGCCCGACCCGAGGCCCCCCGGCAGGCTGTGGACCTGGCCGATACGCTGTTGCCTGTGACACCGGGGGTGACCCGCGCGGTGGTCGTGGTCACAGACCCTTCCCAGCTGGGTCTGTGGCGTCCCCTGCTGACGGGCACCGAAGCCACCTCGGCGGCTCCGGTGGTGCTGCGTCGGCACGACCGTCGCAGCCTACGCGGCTGGGCCCAGCGGGTCGAGAAGTTCCATACGGAGGACCGCCTGGACCGTCTCCATGAACTGACCGGAGGCTGGCCGATCCTGGTCGACCGGGCCCACCGTCTCCACGGCGAAGTGGGCGACCCGGATGCGGTGCTGCACAGACTGGCCGGCCTGCGCGAGGACCGGGCCGAAGCTCGCGCCTTTGCCGAGGCGACCGGCGTGTACGCGGATCCGTTGCTCGTGACCGGCTACCGGTCTCTTGCCGAAGAATTCACGGAGGACTCGTTCGACCTGGAGAGCGCGGTGACCGCCGTGGCCGTCCGGATTGAGGACGAGGACGAGGCCCGCTGGATCATTACCTGCCTTGACGCCCTCCAGGTGTTCGACCACGAGGGAGGCCAGTTGCGCCTGGAACCGCTGCTCCGGAGGTGCATGGCGCTCCAGGGGCTGACCCCGAGGCGGGGGCGCTTCTCCCCGGCAATTCCATAGCGGAGCCTCCCCTTGGCCCAGACGGCGTGCGGTCAGGCGGGGGCGACTCCGTACCGTAGCGGTCGGCGAGGGCGGCGACGAGGAGGCCCCGTCCTGGCGGGGCCTCCTCCGACTTGGCCCTCGGGGGCGGCGAGGACACCGGCCTTAAGAGTTTCGCGCTCGATGACCGCTGGGACAATCGTCGCTTGCGAGACAGCAGAGGTTCGTCGGCATCCACGTGCTCACCGCTGAGCCGCAGTGAGGAAGCTCACTGCGGCTCGCGCACCTCTCACGCAGCTCTCACGGACTGGGTGTCACGAGGCGGTATTAGGCGTCATGGCGAGTGGATGAGATACGACCTGACCTGCGTGATCTGGACTGGTGAGCATAACTGATCGTTTCAAAATGAGTTCAGCTCAGGGGCTTGGCAGTTGATGTGTTCGGGCGGCAGAGTGCTCCACGTGTCGGATGATCTTGTGCCTGAT
>NZ_JBIVRD010000068.1:0-24253 GCF_044755565.1 Kitasatospora sp. NPDC092286
CCCGCGGAGCGGGTCCCTCCAGCCCTTCGGGCCTCCGTTTCGCGGCCGTCCTTCGGACGGCCGGCGGACCCGCTCCGCGTGTCCGTGGCCTTCCCTTCGGTCAGGCCGGCCCGGCTCCGCTCGGGCCCCGGGGCCACTCCGCTCCGCTCCATGGCCCCGGCGGGCTGATGCCCGTTCACATCGCTGAACTGGGATTTTGGCTGAACTCACGACAGGCTGACTAGGGGGAGGGGTGGATGTCGGGGGTGCGTGCGGGTCTGCGTCGCTCACGGCAGATTGGTCTGGACCACTACCAGACCACTGCTTCGACTCTCGGCGGGTCGAGGTGGTCGATCCTGCAGGGCGAGCAGTGGTCCTTACTGTATCAATCTACGAGCGTCAGACGATCCCGTCGTGAGCGGGGTCCGGATCCCGACTTTCGGGCACCCGCCGAAATTAGTTTCCAGTCTAGCGCGAGTTTCTGGTGTTTCAGAATTGGCCTGCCGTGAATTCCTGCCGGTGGCCCTACAGGGACTGGACGCGGAGAATATAGATGCGTTCGTCGCGCGGGACGGTCATGTACCAGAAAATGCCGTCTTCGACGTCGGCGGTTTTCATCTTCTCGCCGGACCCCTGGTAGGTGGTGCCGTCCAGGTAGAAGGCGGCGGCCGCGCGGACGATCTCGTCGGCCTTCCTCTCGACCTGGGCGACGAAGGCGAGCGGCGCGCCGGCGACGACGTTGTCCTCGTCCGGGTTGTACTCCCAGGCCCAGGTCACCCGCGCACCGCTTCGGCGGCGGCGTTGACGATGGCACCGGCGAGGGCGGCCTGCTGCTTGCGCTCTTGCGGGCTCTGGGCGTGGTGGGCGAGGTACTCGGCGCGGTGCAGCTCGGCGAGCGTCTCCGGGTGGCGTGCGATCTCGACGTCGACCGCCCACTTCGTGGTGAAGCGCAGCAGGGGCTTGAGGCTCTGGCGCTCGACGGCTTCGGTCATGGCACGGGCCTGGTCTTCGGTCATCTCGGTCAACCGGCTGGGCATGAGGGCGGCGACCGCCTCGTACAGGGCCAGGGGCGTTCGGGCGGGCTGTGGGATCAGCTCGGGACCATGGATCGGCTGGGCGCTCATCGGTACCTCCCTCTCAGGTGCCCAAGACACCGTACGGCAGCGCGCGACGGCCCGGTGCGAGGTGGTCACAGGCCGGTCATCGCGCGCAAGGCCGCCGGCAGCTGGAAGGCCGCGGAGCGGGCCCGCTGTTACAGGGCTTGGGGGCGGCGCCAGGCTGGCCTGGAGGCGGCCGCAGGGGCAGACCGGCGCAGCGCGGTGTCGTGGGCGGCTTCGATCCAGTTGGCGATGCGAGTGATGGTGTCGTGATCGAGGTGGGTGAGCCGGCCGACGGTGTGGTGGTCGGTTTCGGTCGGGTGGAGGCCGGCGCGGGCGAGGGCGGTGAGGAGGGGTTGGATCCTGGGGTCGGTGTCCGGGGCGAGCTGCTGCTCCTGGTTCGCACGCTCGGCGGCCTGGGCCTGGACGGTGGCTTCGGCGAGTTCGTGGGCGCGGGCCTCTCGGTTCCAGCGCTGGACGGTGGGGTCGCGGTCGGGGTCGTAGGTGGTGAGGTGTTCTTCGGCCATGACGTAGCCGATGCGGCGCCATTCCTTGTGGCGGGCGATGGCGTCTTTGATCATGGCTTCGTCGTCGTGGTTTTCGCAGACGCGTGAGCGGTGGCGTTCCCACATGGCGGCGTCTTGGGTTGCTTCGGTGATCTGTTCGCGGGTCATTCCGGTGGCCTTGCGGCGGACCGCTTCGCGCGAGTTGACGGTTCTTCTCATGGCTTTTCCCTTTCGACTTCACCAGTCAGGAATCTTTTAGCAGGGTTTTCGGAGGGAATGCAAACGGCGCCCGCGCGGGGTGCGCGGACGCCGCCTCTCCGATTAGTGGGATGTTCCGATCATGGTTTCTTTCTTCGCGGGCCGAAGACGGTCCGGGAAGGAGTTTCTATGGCATGGACCGCCCGTACGGGATCTGGGTCATGCTGAAGGGAAGTTCTCCAGTGGTTCTGGTGTGCTTCGGCCAGCGTTGTGCCTGGAGGAGGCGCACCTGCCACCAGGGGTCGTCGTCGGGCGGCCCGTGCTTCTCGGCGCGGCGGAGGGCGCGGGCGGTGGGCAGCTCCAGGATGATCGGCCGTCTCTTGGTGGTGCGGCGCCGGCGGTCGCAGGGCGGGCACTCCAGGCGGTCCGGGTGGGCGTTCTCGTCGAGCTCGTCCTCGGAGTCGTGGGCGCCGCCGAGCGGGCCCTCGCAGGTGTGGCACGGGTGCAGGGCGTCGTTGTGGGCGCGGGCGGCGAGCATCACCTTGCGCAGCCTCGCCGTCTCGGCGTCCCGCTTGGCCTTCTGGGCCCGCTGCTGTTCGGCTTGCTCCTGGTCCTCGCGTTCCTGGCGGCGCTGGGCGATGAGGTCCCAGTTGGGTTCGTCGTTGAGGGCGTCGGTGAGGGAGTGTCGGCCGGGTCGGCCGAAGCGCCACCAGATGGGCCCTTGCCAGCCGTGCTCGCGCAGGCGCTCGACGGTGGTGCCGAGCACGGGGATCTTGCCGTCGAAGGTGGCGTAGGTGACGCCCTCCTGCTCGTGTGTCTGGCCCTGCCAGTGCTCCCAGGTGGCGTTGCGCAGGTCTTCGAGGCGCTGTTCCAGGGCCTCGGGGCTGTAGCGGGGACGGCTGCCCCGGGTGCCCTGGTCCAGGACGAACAGGACGGGCGGGCGGACGGCGCGGCGGTGCCGGTAGCCGTAGGCGGGTTCGGGGACGTTGTAGCGGACCTCGACCTCCAGGCGCTCCTGGCCGCCGTCGTGGACGGTGCGGTCGAAGTACCGCTTGTAGTTGTCGACCTTGCCGGCGACCTTGCGGATGTCGGTCATGGTGCCCCGGTCGAGTTCCAGGAAGGCGACGGGGATGCCGAGCTCGGGCAGGCGGACGACGGCGTCGGGGATGACGGTGAACTTGCCGGTGATGGTGTGGGGTGTCTCGGTGGCCCAGGCCTCGATGCCGCCCGGGAGCGGGCCGGTGGGCAGGGCGCGGCGCGGGGGTGCTTGGCGTGTGTCGGTGCGGGGTGGGGCGCCGTGGGTGGTGGTGCCGGTGACGGCGGTGATGATGAGTTCGTTGACGAGCATGGCGTGCGGGGCGCCGGTGAGGCCGGCGCCGCGGGCGTGGCCGCCCATGTCGCGGTCGTCGCCGAGGGCTTCGGCGGCGGCGGCCAGGCCGAGTGGGGTGAGGCCGACGATCTTCTGCGCGCCGGGTCCGCCCGGCTTCGGCTTGGCGCCCGTTCCCTCGGCGGCCGGGGCGGTCTTGGGGGCGGGTCGGCGGCCCGGCGGCGAGGTGGTGCCGCGGACGTCGACCAGCTTGTGCTTCTCCAGGTCCCGGACCGCTTCGGCCACGTGCTCGACGCGGTGGTGGGCGCGGTACTCGTCGGCGGCGATCAGGGCGTGCAGTTGCTTGTAGGTGGCGATCTTCAGCACGCCCAGCGCGGCGAGGACGTCGGCGCGCAGCGGGGCGGTGGAGCCGTTGGGGTTGCGGGCGGAGCGGCGGAAGTGCAGCCGGCCCGGCCGGGCCGGCTGTTCGCCGTCGTGCCGCTCGCCCTGGCCGCCGTGGCCGTCGTCCTGGTCGTGGTCCATGCCCTGCCCCCTGGTGGTTCGTGGTGGTGATCTTCTCTGCTGTACCGCACACCACCGACATCGGGGCCGCCCTGCCCGCCCGCCTGCTCGCCCGCCGCTCGCCGCCCGCCTCACCGCGCGCCGACCACCGGGAGGCGCCCGGCCTCCCCGGCCGGGGAAAGGGGGAGGCCCCAGCGGCGATGGAGCGGGTGGGCAGCACTGGACCCGGCGGTGAACCCGAGCCCGACCTACCCAACTGCACCACCAACCACCAACCACCAACAGCTCAAAGAAGGGAAGGGAGAGGGTTGTCGGCAACTCTGAGTGGCCCGAATCCTGGGGCTGAGCTGGGGAAATGTCGAAAGGTCGGCGAATGCTTCCCCCCGGGGCACCACCCGGGGACGGCCCCGGGGAGACACCCGGGGAACTCCAGCGGGCTCTTTCGCCTCGCCAGCGCGCCGTTACGGCGGCTCAGGCTCTGATCGGACACTACCCCGGGCCGGCCTTCGGCACGCCGGATCGGCTGGCCTCGCCCCGCCGGGGCGGCCGGTCCGGGGTGACGAACGTGGGCCCGGCGGCGTTGGAGCGGGGGTGAGCAGCACTTCCACTCCCCGCCCTCGGCGCGGCGCCGGGTTGGGGCCGGGTGTCGGCGGCCGGGCCTTCGCCGTCGTGGGCCGGGCGCCGCGGTCCCCGCTCCCCTGGTCGCAGGAGTCGGTCGACGACGGGCTGCAGAGCGTGCTGGCCGGCCATCAGCGGCTGGTGGCCGCGCGGTGGGAGGCGGCGTTCGAGGACCTGGACGAGGACGTCCTCGGCGAGGTGGCCCAGGAGGCCCGCCAGGACGGGCAGGACCCGGCCGGGGCCGTCGACGTCTTCGTGCGGAGCCTGGTCCGGCAGCTGGAGGACTGGAAGCAGGCCGACGCCGCGCTGGCGAAGGCGGTGGACGAGGCGGCGCTCGGGAGGCCGTTGCCGGTGTGGGCGGCCGACGCCCTGGCCGCCGAGCAGGGCCGGCTGTGGGGCGCGCGGCAGGCCCTGCTCGAAGCCGTTGCCCGGCACCACCACGGCGGCCCCGCGCCCTGGTGAGGCCGGGTCAGCGGGCAGCAGCCGACCTGGTCCGGTGGGCGCGCAGGATGGCGTCCAGCGCCAGGTCCGCGGTGGGGAGGGTCCTGGGCCGGGACAGGTTGTCGACGAGGAGCCGGGCGCCGCCTTGTTGGTAGAGGCAGGCGATCCAGCCGGCCTGTCCCCACGGCCCGTCCGGCAGGGGCGCGGTCCAGCCGATCGGCGTGCTGTCGAGGCGCAGCTGGAGGACGCCCTTCGCCTCGGGGGTGAGCCAGGAGCCGAGTTCCCAGCCGGGGCCGAAGGTGGGCTCCAGGTCGTCCAGGAGGTCGGGAAAGTCGAAGCGGATCTCCGGGTCGGTGCAGGCCTCCCGCCGGGCCTGCTCGGCCGCCTCGGCCGCCGAGCGCCAGGCCGGCACCGACTCGGCGTCCGGCTCAGGGACGGAAGCGGGGGCGGGGTCGGGGGCAGAGGCGGGGGCGGGCGGCTGTTCGACCGGGGCGGAGGCGGGGGTGGGGGTGGGGGTTTCGCCTCGCGGGGCGTTTGTCTCCGCCGGGACGGCGTCGTCGTCCGGGTCCTCGTCGTGGTCCCAGCGGTCGATCCGCTCGCGCGAGCGGGCCATGAGGCGCTCGTGCTCGTCCAGGTGCGGCCAGCGGGCCTTGTCCCGGATGTCCTGCGCGGCCATGTAGGCGCGGGTGCCGTAGCCCGGCAGCACCTTGGCCAGTTCCGCGAACGCGGCGACCGGATCGCCGGTGGCGGTCTCCTCCAAGAAGCGCGTCAGCCGGCGGCGCATCGCCTCGGCGATGCCGAGGAGGTGTCGGCCGTCCTCGCCCCAGCGGGCCAGGACATCGTCGGCCCCTACGACGGCCGCGGGTGCAGCGGGTGCAGCAGGTGCTGCACTGGGCAATGCAGCGGCGGGGTCGGCTGCTGCACCGGTCGGTGCAGCGGTCGGGTCGGGTGCAGCGGCGCCTGCTGCTTGTGCTGCTTCGTCGCGGGCCTTGGCCTTGGCACGGTCGACCTTGCTGCGACAGGACCGCGAGCAGTAGGTCCGCGGCCGCCCGGTAGGACCCTTGAGCGCCGGGCTCGAGCAACCCTTCCGAGCGCAGCACCGGGCCGATTCCGCGTTGGTGGCCGGCTGGTCGGTGGCGGCGGTCGGCGGGGCGCTGTCCATGCCCGGGATCGTAGCCGCCGGGCCCGACGCACCGGCCGCATCACGCCTCGCTGCCCGGGGCGGGGCGAAACCTCGCCAACGGGTAGCAGGGCTGCTGCACCGGTTGTCCTGCTGCTGCACCGGCGTGCTGCGGTGCAGCAGCAGCGCTGCGCGGACGGCTGTGACCTGCGCTGGTGAGGTCGGCGGGGCGAAACTCACCGGCCGCCCGGGGCGGAACCACCGGGGTGGCGGAGAACTCACCGGCAGGTGCCGGGTAGTCCTGGCGGCCGTTCTGCGGGTGCGCGGCCGGCGGTGTGGGCTGGAGAGTGGGGTGGTGGGCATCGTGGTGGTGGTCGAGCAGCCGGAGGACCCGGAGCGCCTGGCCGTGCACGCGGCCGGCTCCGACCCGGACGTGCCCGGCGACCCGGCGGCGGTCACCGTCTGCGGGCTCGACACCGCGGGCATGGCCGTCGACCCGTGGCGGCCTGCGACGCCGGGGCAGCGCTGGTTCCCGCCCGACCTCGCCCGCTACGTCTGCCCGCGCTGCGACCGGGCCGTGCGATCGGTGTCATGAGAGCAGGTCAGCCGGGGGTGGCTTATAGATTCTTGCCCGCTTCGGAGGCGCCCGCCGGCGATGGCCCGTGGTTGTGCGTCCCGGGTCCGGCGGGCGCCCCGGCGGCATCGTAGCCGCAGCTGGCTCGCCGAAGACCGGCCGGCACGCGACGGCGAATTAGACGGTGACGTGGCGTTCGGAGTCGATCACGGACGGGTAGGGCTCGCCTGGCCAACGACCCGGAGGGGAGAAGCGGTGAGCGAGTCCGAGAACATCAAGTCGCTGATCATCAGCACGGTCCAGGAGCTGTGGGAGGACAAGGAGGCCCTGGAGAAGTTCCTCGGCGTGGTGCGGCGCAGCCCCGGCTTCAGCGGGATGGCCGACGAGTTCGGGAGGATTGGCTTTGTTCACGAGTTTGAGCAGCATTTGGATACCGCTTCGGGAGGCACCGAGAAATCGAACATCGGCGCCTTGCTCTTCAGCACCGCTCAGGTTCTGAGCCCGCCCCAAGGCTCAGAGCTGGACCTCGCCTCGAAGCTCCACTCACGGCCGCTTGCGACGCGACCGGGCGGCTATGTCCGCGTGCTGATGTAGTACTTCGGGCCGCAGTTGTTGACCGGGTAGCCGGTGGCCGTGTTCGTCCAGTTGTCGACCGGGGTTGTGCCGTCGGCGTACAGGGCTGTGGCCGCGAGCACGTAGCGGTGTTGGGCGGCGACGTACGTGTCGAAGGTGTTGCGCCAGCCGTCGCGGCAAATATTCGTGCCGGTGCCGGATTCCGGGCAGCGCATGCCAAGTGATGCGTACTTGCTGTTGTGCGTGATCGTTTTGAGGGCGTCGGCCGTTCGTTGGGCGTCGGTCGCGTTCTCGAAAACGAAGATCTCCAGCGACACCATAATGGGGGTGTTGGTGCCTCCGGCGCCCGGGCCGATGTAGTTCGCGAACAGGGTGCTGTTGCAGCCTCCCACGTTCAGCGCGCTCTGGATGGGGGGCGACATGCCTTGTGCTTCGCACCCGTGCACGCTGCTGGAGGTGAGCACGTACACGGACCCGAGTTGGTTGACGTACGTCGGCGGCAGCATCGCCGCCGCAGTGAGCGGCACGGGGTCGGTCGACGCGTCGTCCATGACGACCGGGGCGAAGGCTGTCGGGTTCGGGGTTCCTTGAGCGCCACTCGTCGCAGTGGTGGGCGGGGTGATGGACTTGCCGCTCTTGTCCACGTCGCCGCCCCTACTCAGGAGAATCGCCCCGGCGATCAGTCCGGCGCAGACGACTGCTGCCCCGGCGGCGAGGAACCCCGTTCTCGGCCCGCGCGGTGCGCGCGGAGGCGGGACCTTCGACATCGTCATGGCCTGGGCCTGCGCCACCGTCGGGCGCCGGGCCGGGTCCTTGTCCATCAGGGCGGTGACCAAAGGCCCCAGCACACCAGCCCGCCTCAACGGTGGGGCGGTTTCCAGGATGACGGCGGCCATCGTCGCCGCCGCGGTCGCGCGGCGGAACGGGGAGACGCCTTCGACCGTGTGATACAGCGTCACGCCCAGCGAGTAGAGGTCCCCCGCGCTGCCGTTGGCATCCCCGTTCAGTTGCTCCGGCGCCATGTATTCCAGCGATCCGATCACCGACCCGGATACCGTGAGCCGCGTGTCAGCCTCGTGCGTGGCGATGCCGAAGTCAGTGAGGAGGATTCCGCCGTCATCGGCCAGCAGGACGTTGCCAGGCTTCACGTCCCGGTGCACTATCCCCGCCGCATGGGCGGCGCCAAGTGCGTCGAGAACGGCCAAGGCGACGCCCACGGCCTCCGCAACAGGCAACGGTCCGTCCTCGTCGATGCGCTGCAGCAGCGACATCCCGCGCACCAACTGCATGACCAGCCAAGGCATGTCGTCCTCGATGAGGATGTCGTGGACGGTGACGATGTTGCGGTTGTCTCGCAGCGCCGCCGCGTTGCGCCCCTCGCGCTCGGCCCGGGCCAGCCGGTCGGCCTGCTCCCGAGCCGAGGCTGCGGGAGGCAGCCACACTTCCTTGACTGCGACCTCGACCCGCAGGCTCTCGTCGACCGCTCGCCACACCTGTCCGAAACCGCCCGAGCCCAGTGGCTCTACGAGCCGGTACCGCCCGCCGACCAGTCGGCCAGGCTCCCCGCGCAGTGCCACATCGCCCCCCGTGATGCTTTCAACGCTGCTGATTTCGCGCCAGGCTACCGCTGTCGGCGGGCCGTGTAGTCATCTACGCCCGACACAGACATCCGATCTGCCGGCCCCCGCTGTCAGGGCTGGCGGAGTCCCCAGAGAATCGAACATCGACCCTCCTCCGTGCCTCCCGAAGTGGTGAACATCTGCCGTCCGTTCTCGTGAACAGAGCCAGGAGGATGACCGTCCGGCCGGCGAACGCCACGTTCTACGGCGTCAGGAGCAAGGAGTTCCAGGCGTAGCGGGGCCCCGGTCCGCACGGTGGCCCGCTCCTGCGTTTTGGGGGCGGGCCACCGCTGTGACCTGGGGTGGGGAGTTTGGCGGGGCGAAACTCACCGGTCGCCGAGCGGAAACTCACCGGCCCGCCGTGACCGTGGTGGTGCTGGCGAGTTCACCGGTCATGACGAACATGACCGTCCAGGTGGACGAGGTGGACCTCGAGGACGAGAACCGGGAGCAGCAGGAGCGCGAGCAGCGGCACGTGGTGAACGGACTGCTCGCCGAGGCGGGCGAGGCGGGCCGGCGGGCGGCCGGGTGGGTGCGCGAGCTCGCCGGACGGCAGACGGAGGAGGCGCACCGCACGGTGCTGGGGCGGGCGGCCGACGCCGTCGAGCAGGCCTGCGGGCGGGAGGTCGTCCCCGGCGGCGACGGGCAGCTGCGCGAGGAGCTGGCCTACGACCTGGCGGCCGACATCGTCACCGGCAGCCCGTACGCGGCCGGGATGCCGGAGCTGACGATGGGCGAGCGGATCGCGCTGATCACGGTCTGCGGTGTCGCCGCGTCGATGCCGGGGGCGGTGTTCGGCGACCTCGGCCGGGAGCTGCCCGCGCTGGCCGCCACGATGGACGCCGCCCGCGCCCTCGGGCTGGAGTCGACCGCGGACGGCAGCGCGGGGTAGAGGCCGGGTGACCGTCGGCCGGCCGGGGAGGTGGTGCCTCGCGTTCGGGGTGCTCGGTCAGCGCTCCCCGGTGCCCGGTTCGGGGTCGGCGGCGAGGGCGCGCAGCAGCGCTGCGGTCTGGGCGTCGGTGAGCAGGGTGCCGGCGGCCCGGCGGCGTACGTCATCGGCAAGGCCGAGTTCGGCTTCGAGCGCGAGCATCGCTGCGGGTGTGTCGGTGGCGGGTGTGCCGTCGGGGTTGTGGCCGAGGCAGATGAGCGGCTCCGGCAGGGTGCCGCAGCGGGAGCAGCGCAGGTCGTCGGGGGCCGGTGTCACAGGTGCATCAGGTGTCACAGGTCGGCTCTCCTATCAGGGGAAATGGGGGGTTGATGTCACAGGTGACACAGGTCGAATCGGATATAACTGGGTGAATCGGGCGCACCGTTGTCACAGGTGTCATAGATCGTTTGGGCGATCTGTGACACCTGTGACACCTGTTCCGTCACCCCGTCACTGCCCCTCGCTATCGCCTTCGTCGTCGGTTTCGGGCGGCACCCCGGCGATCCGGCGGAACCGCCCCGCGGCCTGGGTGAGCAGCGCGAAGGCCAGCCCCAGCGACTCCTCGGTGCTGGGCAGGCCGGGGGTGTCGTCGAAGGACGGCGTGTAGTGGTGGGTGACGAGCGCGGTCGCGGCGGCGGTCAGCTCGCGCGCGGCGGCCAGGCTCTCGACGTCGGGGGCAATCTGGTCGGGGCCGGCCAGCCGGTCGAGGTCCGTCACCAGCAGCCCGAGGCGCTGCACCAGCACCAGGCGCTCGGCGTCGTTCGCGGCGGGCAACGTGGCGGCCACGACCTCGGTGCGGACCGGCCCGTACGCGGCGCGCAGCGCCTCGAGGTCGATCCCGGCCAGGGCCGCGTCCATCTCGGCGCCGACCAGGTGCGCCTCGGCCGCGCCGAGCAGCGCGTAGGCCAGCATCACCGCACGGGTCGGATCGTCGGCAACCCGGTCGGGCCGCCAGTCGGCGCCCAGCACGGCGAGAGCCTCCCGCAGCTGCTCGACGTGCTCGCCTTCGCGGCCGGCCACCCGCTGCTCCCTCCGTCGCACCCGTCTGCTGTCCAGGGTGCTCCTCGGCCAGTCCGGCCGGGGCACGGCCGGGGCCGGTTCACCTGATCGGGCGGCGGACCAGCCGGACAAGGGGCGGGTCAGCGGTTCCCGGCCGGGCGGTGGCCGAGCAGCAGCATCTCCGCCTCGGCGAGCCGCTCGTCGGCCCTGGCCGGGTCGCCCCGGAGTAGTTGGGCCTGCTCGACCACCGAGGCGAGCAGCACGAGGAGGCTGCTGTCGCCGTACCGCTCCGTCCAGGAGTCCACCAGCTCCACCTGGTGCTCCGTGGCAGCGGCCGGGCTCTCGGCCTGGAGGCGGGCGCGCAGCAGCGCGAGGGCTGCCAGGGCCGCGTCGGCGGCCAGCTGGTCGGGGCCGTAGGGGCTGGGGGTGGTCATCCGGTCATCCTGGCCCGCTGCCCGGACCGGCGTCAGCCGAATGCCGGACGAGAGGACCGGGAGCTTGGTCCGAAGCAAGGTGCAACGCGGCGTGCAACACGAGACATCAGGCCCCATTTCCGGGCATCATCGCAGGTCAGGGGCGCAACACGGCGCAACGGCTGTCGTTGTGTTGCACCTCGCGTTGCACCGTATTGCACCCCTGTGTTGCAGTGCCGCCCGGTCGGCCGAGACGCTGGCCGGACCGGCGGCGGGTGCGGTCAGCCCTGGCCGTCCAGGGCGGAGGCGAGATGGCCGGGGCCGAGCCGACGGCGGGCACCAGGCACGACGGGCGGCGCGACCGGCGCGTCGTCGGGCGCGTTGTCGGCGGGCGGCTCCAGGAACGGGGCTTGGCCGACCGGGAGCAGTCGGGCCTGGTCGGCGGCCTGGACGGGTGTGTCGGTGGCGGGGGAGGAGAAGACATCTCAGGAAGCCAGGGGGCAAGCGGTAGGCCGTGTTGGCCGTGCGGTGTGCCGATTTTGGGCCGCTCGTCGGTGGTGGGGTCTAGGGTGCGGTGCCGTGGACGCTGCTGATCTTGATCGTCAGGCCAGGACTCTGTCCGGCTGTATCCCGCCCGAGTTCGTCGTGCAGATCCTTGAGCGAGGCCACGAACACGAGGTGGCGTTGCAAGCCGGCCAGGGCGAGTGGTTCTGCGCACGGGCATGGGCCCAACTCCTTGGCGAGCGCGGCCGGCGGGACGATGCACTGGCGGTGCTGGCTCCGTACGTCTCCACCGGATGGTGGCCGGCCGCCCGGGCCCAGACGGAGCTGTTGGAGAGCTGGGGCCGGGCATCGGAGGCGCTCACGCTGGCTCGCCCGTACGCGGCGGCCGGGGGACACGCGCTGGAGTTCTTCGCGCGCCTGCTGGCCCGGCACGGGCATGCTGCGGATGCCTATCAGCTGTTGAGCGCCGGAATCGAGGACTGGGTCCTTGCCACCGCCTTGGTTGATGTCGCCGAGCTTGCCGGCCTGGACGAAGACGCTGCCCGCCTGCTGTCCGAGCACGTCCCGAACGACCACCGTTGCGATTCCCCGTGGTGCTGCCAGGGCGGCCTGGACGCTGATACCGCACTCGGCCTGCTCGCCAAGATCCGGGAGCGGCAAGGCCGCACCGACGAGGCCATCGCCCTGCTGCGCACGCGGCACATCACCTCCGTCAATGGCCGCGACCAGCTCGCCGACCTGCTGGCCAGGCACGGCCGGCTCGACGAACTGCGCGAGTACGCGGCCACCGACGTCCACGGGCACGCCACTCAGCGCCTGGCCGAGGTGCTGGAGGAACGCGGTGACGTCGAAGGCGCGGTCGCCCTCTACCGGCAGGCGGACGGGGCCGTGGCAGGCGGCCCGAACGCGGCGTACGACCTCGCGCAGCTCCTGGCCCGGCACGGACGTGGCGGCGAGGCAGTCGACGTGATGCGTGCCCAGGCCGATGCCCGCCCCGGCGACGACTGGATCCTCCACACCCTGGCCGGCCTCTGCCTCGACCAGGGCAGGCCGCAGGACGGCCTGGCCCACCTCGACGAGCTCAAGGCCGCCCGAGGCGGTGAGGAGGAGTGGGACCTGTTCTGGATCCGCCTGCCGCTGATCGCCGCCAGCTCCGGGCCCGACGCGGCGCTCCGGCAGGCATCGGCCCATCCCGAAGGCGACAGCGCGTACGCCGCCGAGCACATCGCCCGGGTGCTGCACGACGCAGGCCGCACCGAAGAGGCCATCGGTCTCCTCGACCGGCACCTCCCGGCCAACCGCAGTGACATGGCCGGCTACTTCATCAGCCTCTACATGACCGACCACGCCGTGGAACTTCTCCAGCAGCACGACCCTCGTCCGACTGGTCAATGGAGTGGTACCTGGTCCAGCGAACCTCCGTTTTGATGGTGCTCCGCTCACCATCCAGTAGTTATGCCGCCGCCGCTGAGGTAGGCCGCTGTGGGACGGCGAAGGCAAGCTGTTCGTCGAACGGGCGGCGGTTCTGAAGGCAGTGGTGGAGCTGTCCGAGGAGGCGGTTGAGGAGGTTGCGTTGGGCTCCGGCGTGCCAGTCTCCGTGGTCGCGCCGGCGGCGGTAGTGCGCGTCGGCGCCCGGCGAGTTGCGGAGTGAGGAGAAGGCCCAGAGGAAGCCGGCGTGCATGAGCCGGTCGTTCTTCACCATGCGTCTGCCAACGTGGCTCTTCTTGCCGGAGGCCCGAGTGATGGGCGCGGATCCGGCGTAGGCCTTGAGGCCGCGGGCGTCGGCGAAGCGGGTCCGGTCGTCGCCGATCTCCGCCAGGACCCGAGCGGCGAGCTGGACGCCGAGGCCGGGGAAGCTCAAGTAGATCTCGGCGTCCGGATGCTCCCGGAAGGCGGCCTCGACCACCTGGGCGAGATCATCGGCGGCCTGGCAGGCCGCGTCGAACTGCTTCAGGAGCGCGAGCAACTGGTGGCCGAAGGCGGCCTCGACCGCGTCGGGGTGGCGGGGGTGCTCAGCTCGGAAGACGTCGCGGAGCCGTTCTGCCTCCGGATCGATGCCGCGGGTGCGGCCGGAGCGCTTGAGCGCGGCCCGCAGCTGGGCCACGGAGAGCTTCGCTGCCCGGGCCGG
The DNA here is from genome assembly GCF_044755565.1 of Kitasatospora sp. NPDC092286. Taxonomy (NCBI): domain Bacteria; kingdom Bacillati; phylum Actinomycetota; class Actinomycetes; order Kitasatosporales; family Streptomycetaceae; genus Kitasatospora; species Kitasatospora sp. NPDC092286. The sequence continues at coordinate 13,526 of NZ_JBIVRD010000068.1, forward strand.
TGTCGAGGCAGCGGCGAGCACCGCGCGGGCTTCAGGCCGGGCCAAGCCGCCAGCCTTGCTCTGGAAAGCTTCCAGCGCGGCGGGGTAGTACTCGCGCAGGAGCGAGCGGATCTGGTTGCCGAGCTGCTGCCGGTTCCAAACGGCGTCCTGTTGGGCGCGGGCGAGCACGGTAACGGCCCGGCTCTGGTCGGAGTCTGCGGGCAGCGGCCGGTGCATGGGCATGTCGGTGCGCAGGATGTTCGCCAGCACGAGGGCGTCGCCGGGGTCGGACTTCTTGCGGCTCACGCCGTGCCGGTCGCGGTAGCGGGCGGCGGCGAGCGGGTTGATCGCGAACACCTGCCGGTGGCCTGTGCGCAGGACGGCGACCAGCAGGCCGTGGCTGGTCTCGATCGCCACAGGAATCGGGTCCGCTTCGGTGTCACCGTGCTCGGCGAGCAGATCCAGCAGCAGCCGGTAGCCGGCCGCGTCGTCGGTGATCCGGCGCTTGGCCAGCTGTTCGCCGGTGTCGTCTACCAAGGCCACATCGTGGTGGGACTCGGCCCAGTCGATGCCGCAGAAGATCTTCAACGTACTCTCCCAACGTTGCCTGTTTTTGCAGTTCGGCGAGCACATGCGGGTCACGCGGCGCCCTAATCCCAGGACTCTTCGGTCCGCCATCTCAGTAGCCGTTCATGACACCAGCGCGCCCCAGGGGCCCCAGCCTGTACAAGAGTTCGAAGGCTCGCGGACTCAAGAAGGGGTCAGCCCTGGAACGGGCTCGCACCACGACCACGGAAACACGATCACCGGTGGGTTTCGCGGCAGCCCGAGGACGCCGGGCCATGCCGCTCTTCTCCTGAGACCTCGCAGGTCAGGGCTGCCACAGGCGTCAGCCCGACACCCACGCGACTACCACGAAACTCACCAACTTGACGGCACCGCTCTAGCGATAGGCCTCGCGGGCCAGGACGGTCCAAGGTGTCCGCCACCCGAAGTCATTCCAGATCGGACCAACCCAGAGTGATCTGGAACCGCCTTCACTACGGATTAGGGCTGCCACAGCGGGCGGCGGTCGGCACTCATGATCGTCAGTGTCGCAGGCCCGTACCCACGTAGTGGGGAGATCCGGCGGACGGAGCTCCTCGGGAGCTCTGTCGTGTCCGCTTCTCCTTCTGGGACCTCATTCGAGGTCCCAGAAGGAGAAGCGTCCCTGGCCAAGAGCCCCGAGCATCAGGCGCGGCCGGTTCGGCCGTCACGGGCCGGGGTGGACCTCCAGCCGCTTCTCACCAGGGCGACGCGGGGCGAGCACCGTGCTGTAGTGCTTGTCGAAGGTGAGCAGAGCCGGGCGGGTGAGGCGCCAGGCGAGGGCGGCGTTGACGCAGTCGGCCAGGCCGAGCCGCACCCCGAGGTGGCGGCGCATCAGCTCCTCCGCCTCCGCGAGCAGCGGGCGGTCGACGGTGGCGATCTGGACTCGGCCCTGGCCGGCGAGCGCGCCGATCCGGGTGACCGCGTCCACCGCCGCCCGCTCCCCGGCGCGGGTGTGCAGCAGGTGGTCCAGCTCGGCCAGCACCAGCGGGGAGATCAGCAGGATCCTGGGGACGTTCAGTGCTTCCACCCCGGCCTTGTGGAGTACGTCGCGGGCGTTGAACGCGGCCAGCAGCACTCCGGTGTCGGCCACCGCGAGCAGCGGGGCGGCCGGTCCCAGGGCAGCGGGGGTCACTGGCCGAAGCCTTCGGCCAGGTAGTCGTCCGCGTGGGCCGCGAGGTCTGGCGGGCCGTCGAACAGCGCCCAGTCCGCGAAGGCGGACTCGCCGATCGTGGTGGTCGGCAGCTTCAGCGTGCCGGCCGCGTACTCCAGCGCCAGCGCCTCGGCCGGGCGGCCCAGCACGCCGGCCAGCTCGCGCAGCACCGCGGCCTCCAGCCCGGCCACCGTCACCTGCGCCGTGATCGGCCTCTCCTCCGGGCCCGCCGGGGGCTGTGCCTGCTCACCCATCACCAGTACCTCTCTGTCCAGGACCGGCCCGGCCGGTACGGCCGGGCGCAGCGGGTTGCCGTCACCGGGGCAGGGGCAGGATGCCGAGTTCTTCCAGCTTGTGGCGCTTGGCGTCGTAGGCCGTGGCCTCCTCGGCGAGGTCGGCCGCCCAGTCGGCGAGCTCCTGGGCGAGCTCGGCGACCGGCCGCCCGGTGTTGAGGTGGTTCTCCCTAAAGCGCGCCATCGGTCCGAAGCCACGGCCCGTGCCGGAGCCGAGCTCGCGGAAGGCGTCCGAGATGCCGTGCATGCCGCCCATCAGGCCGGAGTGCGCGAGGTTGTACTCCTCCAGCAGCTGGCTCTTGTCGGTCTCGCCCGTTTCGTCTGTCACGACGACCAGCCTCCCACCGCCCCGCCCCGCTCCGGACCCACTTCACCGGAAAGAGCGAGCGGCCACCACCACGCGGGGTAGGGCCGCCGACGCCTGCAGTTTGGGGAGCGCCGGCCGCCTGCCTCAGTCCCCGGTGCGCAGGCCGGCGAGGGCGGCTTCGGGCAGGGACGGGAGTAGAGCATGCGGGCGGATGCCTGTGGACAGATCCGGCAGCGCCCACGCCGACCGGAAGAACTCCCCAGTGCCTTGAAGTCAACACACTGTAGGATTCGTGAATCCGTTCGGCGTCCCCTCGGACGAGGACGCCCCGTTGAGACTCAGGTGCTCCATGCTGCCCTCCATATCCCTGGCCCCACCGCCTTGCCGCCAGCCGGTGACGTGCTGACCCGCAACCAGGCCGCCAGCCTCCTGGGACTGTCCCCGAACACCGTCACCAAGCTTCTGAACAGCGATTTCCTCCCCGACCTGCGCGCCTCCCGGGTCCTGGCGCTCTCCCGCGCCCCACAGGTCACCGTCACCACGGGGTACCTGCCCGTGCTGCGCACCGCCGCCGCCGCACCGCCCGCCGACCCTGCCGAGGACCCGCGGCCCTTTCTCGGCGACTCTGCCACCATCAGCGACCTCGAGTTCCTGGAGGCGAACCGCATGTGGTGGCGCTGCGACGCCGAACGGATCGTGCAGGCCGGGGTGCTAGCGATCGCGGTGGCCGGCTGGGTGACCGGTGTCCTGTCCATCCACGCCCGAGAGGACTCCCGGGTGGGCCGGACCGAGATCCGGCACTCCTTCAAGGCCGAGGTCGCCGGCCGGGTCGGCCTGCTCGACGACCCGAACTCCTACCGGGTGCTGGCCACCGATCCCGCCCTGGCGACGCTCACCGGCCAGTTGCTCGGTGCCCGGGTCCAGGCTGCGGTCTCCGGCGGCCCGATCGCCTACCTCGAACCCTGACCTTCCGGCTTCAAGCGCCCGTCGGCTACGGGTGCGGGCCGATCAGCAGCACGGTGACCACCCCGCCGTCCTCGTCGCCCTGGTGCTCGTCGGTGCTGCCAGCCGGGCCCCAGGTCCAGAAGAGCCGCCAGGCGCCCGCGCCCCGGTCGACGTAGGAGTCGAAGACCCGCTCGCCGAGGTGGCCGGGCAGGGCGTGGTAGCGGTGGGTGCGCAGGCCGGGGTGCCTGGGGTCGGCGGCGAGCCGGTCGAGCGCGCGGCGGATCCGGCGCAGTCGGCCGGGGTCGGCGCGGCGGCCGCGTTCGAGGCAGTGCAGGGTGCGGGCGGCGGCGGGGGCGTAGTGCAGCGTCGGCAAGGCGTCTCCTTCGTCCGGGCATGGAAAAGGGCCCGCCCCGGGTGGGGCGGGCCCTGGTGGGTCCGGTGGTGCGGCGTCGCGCGGGCGGCGGGCCCGGGTCGGTCAGCCGGTCTCGGCGGCGGTCTGGACGGCTTGGGCGCAGGCGGAGGGACTGGTGTGCCAGTAGCGCAGTTGGCCGTCGCTCTTCTCGCCGGGCAGCGGCATGTCGGACAGCCAGTGGCCGGTGATCGGCAGGCCGCAGTCCGCGCACTGGTGGAGGCCGGTGGCGGTGGTGCCGTGGGTGTCGGTGCAGCCGACGTCGGCACAGGCCAGGTCGGGGTGGGCACTCTGGTGGCCGGTCAGCACGCAGCTGTCGCAGTGGCCGGGCAGGCCGGCGGCGCGGCGCTCGGGGGAGGGTGTGCCGGTAAAGCGGGCCGTCGCCGCCGGGACCGGTACGAGAGGCGGGTTGTCGTTGTTCTCGATTTCGTCGTGCATTTCTTAATTCCTTTTCCTCTGTGGGTTTCCGAGGGAATTGACAAGGATGACCCGGCTGCTTTTCAGCGGCCGGGCCCCGGTATTTTTGGCGACACGGATGGTGGCTGGAGGGGTCAGAGCTCGATGTCCATCCAGTTGACGCTGTTGAGCTCGACCTTCGAGACGCCGCGGGCGCGGTGGCCGTTGTCCTTGAAGTAGTGCTCGCGCAGGGCGTCGGCGAGCAGCTCCTCCTGCTCGGCCTCGGTGGCTCCGGCGTCGCGCAGCTCGTAGAGGGCCTGGGCGACGCTGCCGGGCATCTTGAGGTTCTCCAGGACCCGGTCGCGGGGGTCGTCGGTGGAGCCGGCGGAGGAGGTGAAGCCGAAGGCGCCGCTGATGTGGAGGGTGAAGCCGTTCTTCTCGGCGGCCTTGCGGGTGCGGTCCTTCACCCTGGGCTGCCACTTCGAGCGGACCTGCTGTTCGACCTTCTTCGCGGCGGCGGGCTTGGGGGTGCCCTGGCCCTTGAGCCAGCGCTGCACGGTGCGCTGGCTGACGCCGAGCTCCTGGGCGAGCTGCCGGGTGGAGCCCTTGGCGCCCTTGAGCAGGAACCGCATCCGGGCGGCGGTGGACTGCGGGATCGGGCGGGTGCGCCCGGCGCGTTCCAGGCCTTCGTCGATCTCCCCCAACGTGGGTCTCCTTCCGTGGAGGGTGGCGGTGCGGTGGTGACGGTGGTGGTGGGCGGTCTGCCCGGCGGGTCGGCGCCGGGCAGGCCGGGGGTCAGCGGGTCCAGCCGATGTGAGTGAGGCGGTGGCCCTGGTCCTCGAGGTCGCGGCGGGAGGATGCCTCCTCCCGGGCGTAGACCAGCGGCAGCACCAGGTCCTCGCCCGCGTCGCTGGTGGGCACCTGGGCCCAGACGGTGCCCTGTTCGTCCAGCAGCACCGCGGCGTGCTCGCCGCTCGGCGCGGTCGCCACCGGCACGAGGCCGGCCTGCTCGGCCGCCTGCAGCCAGAGGCCGGCCTTCTCGGTCAGCTCGGCCCGGATCTCCGGCTTCAACCGGATCCAGGCGGCCCCGCCCGTCCTGGTGCGGTTCCAGTAGGCGACGGCGAGCTGCTCCACGCGCGGGTCGGGCGCGTGGGTGGTGTCGGCGGCCGGGGCCGGCGGTTCCCGCCTGGTGGTGGCCCGGGTGGGGTCGAGCTCCAGGGCCAGGTAGTAGAAGAAGCCCTCCCGGCTCTGGACCGTGATGCCCTGCACGGGCAGCGGATCGGGCAGGGGCTCCTGGCGGGGAAAGACGGGGACGTCCTCGTCGGGAAGCGCGACCACGAACGCGGGGTCGTTGAGGATCGCCGCGGCCACCGCCTCCGTCGGAATCGGCTCGGTCATGGGGGCGTCGGTGAGGGGCGACGTGCTGTTCAGCCTGATCCGGTAGGCGATGCCCTCGGTGGTGGTGAACCGGACAGTGTCGCCGGGTTCGGCGGCGGCGGTGGCGATGTGCGGGCTGTTGCGCAGCGCGGCGGCGATGCGTTCGGCGTCGTGGTCGACTGCGAGCTGCCCGGCCTGCGGGTCCTGGTCCATGCGGTCCCTCCCTGTCGTTGCGGCCGCCGGTCGGCGGCCGTGCTGGTGGCCGTGTGCGGTCGGACCGCCCTGGACTCGGCCGCACACGGTGCTACTCGTCGTCGGAGACGACGCCGCCCGGCTTGATGTTGCTGGCCGGGTTCGCCCCGTCCGCGAGCAGGTCGACGATCTCCGCGATCGGCCGGCTCCCCTCGAACTTCACGTGCCCGGGGCTGACGCCCAGGCGCAGCGCGGTGGTGAGGGTGCCGTCGGGGCGGGTGAGGACGTCGAGGGCGTCGGGGCCCGGGGAGGTGAAGACGGCGCAGTCGGAGAGCACCGCGATCGGGCGCAGGCCGGTCTCGGCGGCCATCTTGCGGAGCTTGCGGTGGAGGTTGACGGTGGCGGTGTCGATGACCAGGGCGCGGGTGAGCGGTTCCCAGGTCGGCCGTTCCAGGGCGGCCCAGGGCTCGCCCGGCTTGTAGCCCTTCTGGCCGCGAGGGCGCTGGCGGAACGCGCCGATGGTCGACTTGGCGGTCTGCTTGATCGCGGCCAGGACGGCCAGCTCGGCCGGGTCGCCGGCGGTCTTGAGGTTCGCCATGGCGTCGAGGAACGCCACCGGGTCGGTCTCGGCCAGGTCGAGCGGGACGCCGAGGGCGGCCATCGTGTCGACGTAGGCCTGGCGCAGGTGCTTGTGCCACGGGTCGAGGTAGGGGCCGTGCTCGTGCCGCAGCCACCCCTCCAGCGGCTGCACCTCGAAGCCGAGCTCGATGGCGTAGGCGACCTTCACCGTGGTGTACCAGCCGGGTCCGGTCGGCCGCTCGCCGTCCTGCGAGAACGGGCTCGGGAGCAGCGGGTCCGTCTCCACGTGGGAGAGGTCGACCCACCAGGAGCCCGGCAGCTTCTTGTCGAAGACGGGGTTGAGCTCGTGCACCGCGTCGGACAGCGGCAGCGAGAGCCGGCCCGCCGCCGCGAGGAACGCGGTGTTCACGTCCAGGCCCACCGCGAAGGGCGCCGCGGCCTCCTGGTCGGTGAGGTCGCGGAACCAGTCCCAGGCCTCGGTGACCAGCTCGCCGTCGGCCGGGCGGCCCTGGGCGAGCGGGTGGATCGAGGGCACCTCGGGCGGCGCCGGCTGAAGTGCCCGCTGGCGGGAGCCTTCCACCGGCCCGGACTTCCAGCCGGTCTCGGTGCGCACCGCCATGGTCGGCGGGCGCAGGGCGGTGACGAGTTCGATGCCGGAGACGGCGGTGGAGCCGCGGGGTGTGAGGACGCGGGTGGCGTAGGTGCCGAGCAGGCGGGCCAGGTCCGGCGCGGCGAGGCCGTCCGGGATCTGCCAGCCGCCCGAGGCCAGCGCGCCCCAGCCGGGGATGCACAGCTGCACACACTGGCGCCGGCCGTCCTCCGGGGTGCGGTAGACCCGGGCCCACGGGCCAAGTCCCCGCTGGGTGAGCAGCCAGCCGGTCTTCTCGACCTGCTTGACGGCCTTGTGGGTCTTCGGCAGCTGGCCCAGGCGCTGGACGAACTCCTTCTTCTCGTCCCGGCCCATCCGGGGCAAGCCGAGCTCCGCCAGGGCGGCGTCGGCGAGGACGACCAGGGCGTCGCCGTCCTTGCCGTGCCGGTGCAACCTCGGCGAGCCGAGCTTCACCTCCAGCGCCCACTCGACCACGTCGGCGAGCATGCGCCCGGCTGGCGCGGTCGGCGCCTGGGTGCCGTCGGCGAGGTAGGCCACCAGGGCCCGGCCGGACGGGGCGACGTCCAGCACGGCAAGCGGGCCGGCCGGGAAGCGGGCCGCCGCGGCGGCCTCCCAGTCGGACGGCCCCTCAGCCGCGGCCGCCGCCTTCGCCGGGGCCTTCCGCGCCCGCGAGGACACCGCCGGACGCGACGACCCGGCGCGGCGCGGCGCAGCCACCGGACCGGCCGCAGGGGCGGCCTGGCGGGGCGCAGCGACCGGAGCGACCGAGGCAGCCGGCTCCAGCGCCGCCACGGCGGCCGGGGCGACGGGGGCGGGCTGCTGCTGGACGGCCGGGGCGGTGGAGGGACGGCAGAACCCTCCCAGGTGCATCGGCAGTCCCTGGCACCGGTAGACCGACGGCTGCCCGCACTGCACACACAGCGCAGGCTGCTGCATCAGCAGCGAGCCGTCCGGGTTCTGGTCCAGCATCACCGGCTGCGCCGGCGGGACCGGCTGCTCGGCCACCGGGACGGCGGCGAACGCCTCCGGCACGACCGGCGCCGCGTCGGCAGCAGCCGGCACGCCGGGCGCGGGGAACCGGGCGGCCAGGCCCCGCAGCAGCCGGGCGTAGTCCCCGCGCTGCGGCGGCCTCGGATCGCTGCGCCCGGTCTCCCAGGCCCAGATCGTCTCCTCCCTCACCCCGACCCGCTCGGCCACCCGGCCCCGGGTCAGCTTCGCCGCCAGGCGCAGCCGCTTGCGCTCGGCCGGCGGCGGGAGCTCCTCTTCGTCGATCTCCGCGAGCAGCGCGTCGATCGGATCGATCCCCTCGGTCATGACGTACCTCCTGCCACCATCGTAGTGCAGTTTCTAAGCCTGGATCTAATGATTTGCTAACCCGTGAGGATGGTTCCGAGCCGCTCGGATTGACCGGGTGACCCGTCGCAGCGAACTTTCATCAGTCTCAGCGGAGTTTGACTGGTTGCCGGTTGTCTCACCGGAGTTTGACCGCCGGGTTCGGCACCCGATGATGGCTGTACCTTGAGGTGGGCGGTTCAGCGGGCCCGGAGAAAACTGAGGTCGACTGGGCGTTCGCTGCGACACAATCTCAGGATGATCGGCAACCGGATCACCTATCGCACCGCGGACGGCGTCCGCATACCCGGAACGTGGCGGCACGTCTTCATCCGCAACGGCCAGTACCACCTCAGCGACCTCTTCATCTACGCCGACGGGCTCATCGACTGCTGGGGCCTGGTCACCATCGAGGAGTTCGAGGAGAAGCTGCGTACCGGCTGGGTGGCCACCAGCCTCCCGGAGGGCGCGGAAGCATCCGCGTTCGAACTCGCGCACTGGAAGTTCAGCGAACCGCAGAGCTGGCAGACGCCCGAGCTGCTGGTCGCCGAAGTCCGCGACACCATCGACCAGCTGAATGGGCGGCCCGACTCGACCGGCCGCTGCCTGGAAGCAGTCGATACCTTCCTCGCTGACCGGACCGAGGAGAACCGGGCCGCGGCCCGCGCCGCGTTCCTTGCGATCCCGGAGTCGCAGCGCCGCTACGCGCTGGGCGACATGGACCGCAAGGACTGGCCGTTGCGGGTGCTGGTGGCCGGGCCCGGAGGCCAGACCTACCTGTCGTTCGACGGATCGGTCACGCAGGAGGCCTACGACAGTGCCCTCGCGTACTTCGAGGAGCGGGCCCGTTGGAGGGCCGAGCGGTCCAAGCGCGTCCCTGCGGACGGACCGGTGGCGTCGCATGCTCCGGCAATCCACGTCGTCCAGACGTTCCCAAAGGAGCCGGTGGACGATCCCGGCATGGTCGGCCTGCGCAACGACTACCCTGCCCCGGTCATCGTGGGGGAGGCCAGCTACCCCTCTGTCGCCCATGCCTACTGGGCTCTGTCGGTTGCTCAGCCCGAGGTCCGGGGCGCGATCGCCACGGCGGAGACTGCCTTCGCGGCGCGCAAGCTCGCAGCCGAGGCGCCTCGCCGCGAGGGCTGGGAACATGTCCGGACCGCCGTCATGACGCGCCTGCTGCGGGCCAAGTACGACCAGCACCCCGAGCTGGCCGAGATCCTGCTGGCGACTGACGACGCCACCGTGATCTACGACGACATGGACTCGGCCTTCTGGGGCGACAACGCCGGTCGAGGGCGCAACTGGACGGGGCGTCTCCTCGAACTGGTCCGCTCCGAGCTGCACATGCGGCGGACCGAGATCCAGGGGCTGTGACCGGACCAGGCGAGTAGCTCTCGAGAACCCCCAACGGCATCAAGCACTCAGGGGGCTTCGTCCTCGATGGTGTTGGGGTTCTTGTAGAGGGCGAGTTCCGCCTGCGTTGCGCGAATGACCCTGGCGTGGCATCGCTTTGAGCAGGTGGCGCGTGGCCGGTAGGCGGCGCGGACGATCATGGCTCCGCAGCCGGGGCAGTTTGTGATCGTTCGCTGGCCTGGGAGGATGCTGTGGCTTGAGGGGGCGGTGGCCAGCAAGGTGCTCCGGCGCCGGCAGCGGGTTGAACACCACCATGGGGGCGGCCCCGGAGAGGTCTCCGGTTTCGGGAGACGTCCGCAGTATTCGCAGGCCGGCTGGTCGGGTGACGGTGGCGGCGAGCGGTCAACGACTACGGCATCAAGTTCAAGCACCGCGTCTACGACAGCCCCGAACTCGACCCGCTCCGCCGCCAGGACTCCGGCATCGCCGCCAAGCATCGCCGACGCGGTCGCCGCCCTCCTCACCCGCGCCCACCACGGACAAGCCCGGCCGCCGCGACCGGCGGGTCGCCGGCTCTCCCGCAACGTCCCCCGCTGGGACACCACACGCCGCGAACTCATCAGGTCCATGGCCGCCGGCGGCCTGACCACGACAGAGATCTGGGCCCGGATGATGGACGAGCACGACACCCCGCTCACCTACAGCGGCCTCAACACCTTCCTCACCCAGGAGAGATCCACCCCCACCCACACCTCCCAAACCGGCGTGCAGTGACGAGCAGAACTGCCTGATCAGAACATGGCCCACGCGTCGCCTGGCAGATAGTGGAAGGCGTCGTCCATGGCGTCGGCAGGCAGGAAGACCGGGCGAGTAAGCAACCGATCGCCAGCCCGCTGTACGCACAGCACCACCCCGAGCGTCAGCGATCCGGCCTCCGCCCCGGGCAGGTAGAACAACTCCGTTCGGGTCTCCGCACTGTCCGCGCGGCAGCCGAACGCCTCGAAGCCGCCGCCGCGCAGCCGGACGGTCTTGTACACGGCCGACTCGGTGCGCGCGTTGAGGTTGCGAATGGACGGCACGGCGCTCTCCCCGGACTCGGCTCTCACGCTCTTGGACCAGAGACTAGGGCGCGTATTCGGTCGTGATCAATCTGTGTGATTCACCTTCGCGGCGGGTCCTGATCCGGTAGACCGTGGTGTGTGACGCGAGCGCAAC
>NZ_JBIVRD010000069.1:0-24050 GCF_044755565.1 Kitasatospora sp. NPDC092286
TTCATCGGCGACCGCCCGGTCAACGCCGCCATCCACCCTGCTGGCCTGCCCATCAACACCTCCGAGGACGAGGTGTTGCGACGACCGATTGAATCTGCCCCGGGCGCCGTGGTCCGGGTGAAACACCACCCCGCGCATGTCGCCGCCCCGGGCGTCGACGGCGGCCTGGACGGCGCTGGCTTTAATCACGAGTCGTGACGTCAGTTGTTCACGAGTTTGGGAGGCACCCCGAACCACGGATGGGTGATGTTCACGAGTTTTGACGTCACCGGGGTACTTGCCAGGCCAGCATCGGGAGTGCTCCTGGTGAAAGGCCCTGGTCATGCCGCAGATGTCGAAGGTCGAGCTGTACGCCGCGATCCGGCGCGACCACCGCGACGGCATGAAGCTGCGGGAGATCGAGCGCAAGTACAACGTGTCGTGGCGGACGATCAGGAAGGCCGTGGACTCCGTCTGGCCGGAGCCGCGGAAGAAGCTCCCGCCCAGGCCGACCGCGCTGGACCCGTACAAGGCGGTGATCGACGGGATCCTGCAGGCCGACCTGGATGCACCGCGCAAGCAGCGGCACACGGTCACCCGGATCTTCCACCGCCTGGTCGAGGAGCACGGCGCCGACATTTCCTACCAGCAGGTCCGCCGCTACGTCGCCGACCGCAAGCCGCAGATCCTGGTGGAGTCGGGCAAGGCCCCGATCGAGGCGTTCGTCCCGCAGACCCACCAGCCCGGGATGGAGGCTGAGGTCGACTTCGGCGACGTGACGGTGAAGCTCGCCGGCGAGCTGGTGACCTGCTACCTGTTCTCATTCCGCCTGTCCTACTCGGGCAAGGCCGTCCACCGCGTCTCCGCGTCCTGCGGGCAGGAGGCGTTCTTCGAGGGCCACGTCCACGCGATGCGCACGCTGGGCGGCGTTCCAAGGAGCAAGGTCCGCTACGACAACCTGAAGGCTGCCGTCGCCCGGGTGCTGGGGCTGAGCCGGGCACGGGTGGAGGCCGACCGGTGGATCGCCTTCAGATCGCACTTTGTCCATGTTCCCGTGGGTTCGTTGATCCGATCCAGCCCTCTGGTGGCCTCGGCAGCAGCTTGATCTGCAGGTCTAGCGAGGTCACACTCGCGCTGGCGAATTCCGTACATCCCTCAGGATTCCTGAAGTATCATCAGCTGCTATGGTGAGGCCGCCTGAAAGCTGAAGGGGAGGACGGATGGCGCTGGCCGTCGTGCGCGACCTGCGGCCCGATCTGCGACTGGAGTCCGCCGAGGAGGTCGCCGCGTTCGAGCAGGACCTGTTGGCGGAGTTCGTGCTCGCCCGGGCTTCCGCCGGGGTGCTGGATGGCACGATCCGTGCGGACATCGGCGGGGTGCTCGGGCTGCGGGAGTGGTTTGGTCGACCGTTGTGGGAGATGCAGCCGCAGGACCTTGACCGGTACTTCGGCCGACATCGCCGCGGCTCGGCGCCGGGCACCAAGGTCCGCCAGGCCGCCGCGTTCGCCGTCTACTTCGAGTTCCTAGAGCTGAGGCACAAGGCGACGATCCACGCGGCCACCGGTGTGGTCGTCGAGTCGCCACTGGACGAGGTCAACCGGCCTCGCGGCGGCACCGCTTCGCGGTTGCGGATCCCGCCCTCGGCGGACGAGGCGACGAGGCTGTTCTCCGGGTGGCGGGCGGACATGGAGGCCGCACGCAAGTACGCGCCGGCCGCGCGGAATTACACCGCCGCCCGTCTGACCAGTCTGATCGGCCCGCGCATCTCGGAGTTGTGCCTGCTGCGGATCGGCGACATCCGGTGGGACCTTGGCCGGTTCGGCAAGATCCTCTTCAAGGGCAAGGGCAGCGTTGGCCGGGGAAAGAAGGAACGGCTCGTCCCGCTGATCAACGGGTCGCGTGACCTGCTGGAGTGGTGGGTCACCGGCCCTCGCTGGGAGTTCGACGACAGAGCCGAGGACCCCATGGCCCCGCTGTTTCCCTCCGAGCGCCGGTACGGCGACGGCTCCAGCCGGGCAGTGACCGACGACGCGCTGCGGTCCGGCCTCGCCGAGGTCGTCGCGCGCCATCTCCCGCACCAGATAGGCCAATTGACCCCGCACGTCCTGCGGCACTTCGCGGCCTCGGACCTTTACCGCAGCGGCATGGACGTCGTGGCCATCCAGGAAATCCTCGGCCACGAGTGGCTCAACACCACCATGATCTACGTTCACGTCGAGCAATCCCACGTTGAGGACGCGTGGGTCCGGGCTGGCCAGCGAGCCGCCGCACGCTTCGGGAGGACACGGTGAAGTGGAACCTGCGGATGGTCGCCGCCCAGCGCGACATCTGGAAGGCGTCCGAGCTGCAGCGCATGCTCGCGGACGCCGGGCTGGTCATCTCGGCGGGCAAGATGTCGCACCTGTGGTCGGGCCGCCCGCTGACCGTCCGCCTCGACGACCTGGACGTGATCTGCTCGGTGCTGCAGTGCACACCCGCCGACCTCCTGGTTCCCGAGCCGATCGACCATCGGCAGCCAGACAACGTGGATGAGCAGGCCGAGCGGAAGGTGGTGGGCGGCAGCCCGCTCGTGCTTCGTCGCCGTCTGGGCCGGTCCGGTCCGCCGTTGTGAGCGCGCCGATACGTCGACGCCGTCCCTGGGCCACCCGCAGCTGCCGGGACTGCCTGGGCTGGGGATGGCTCGACCGCCCCCGCTGCAAGGCCTGCTGGGGCTTCGTCGCCAAGGCCACCGGCGATCACTGCGAGATCTGCGACCGCGAGGTGGCCGCCCAGGACGGTGTCTGCCGGCTCTGCCGCCGGCAGGCCAGCCTGATCGCCGGACCGGAGAATAAGACGCGCGTCGACCTGGCGGTCGCTGCCCACACAGGTCACCAGCTGTTCATCATCGGCACCCTGCGTCCTCGCGGCGGCCTGCCACCCCGTCCGCAGAACACCGCAGACGGGCCACCGGACCGGCGGCTGCACTCCGTGCGGTCGCGTTGGAAGCAGTTGCCGCTGTTCGAGATGGCCCGTGACCTGCGCGGAGTCAGCAGCCTGGCACCGCTCCTGGACCCGGGCCTGGCCGCCGTCCTGGAAGCGCGTGCCGTACAGATCGCGGAGCTGAGAGGCTGGCCTCCGCGCACACTCGGCTCCGTCCGCAGGGGCATCCGCATCCTCTGCGCGGTCCACGGGATCGGCGAGCCGATCCGAGCGTCCACGATCGCCCAGCTCACCCACAATGCGATCCCCTCCAACCACGTCCTGGAGGTCTTCGAGGATCTGGACGTGCTGCTGGACGACCGGCCCGACACCGTGCAGACCTGGTGCGACAAGCACCTGGACTTCCTTCCCGCCGGGATACGGGCCGAGGTCGACGCCTGGGTCGCGGTCTCGCGCAACGGCACCCGGCGCCGGCTCCCTCGCTCCCGGTCCACGGTTGTTACCCAGCTCAGGCTGGTCCGGCCGTTCCTGCGCGAGCGGACGTCGACCTACACGACACTGCGTCAGGTCACCCGCGACGACGTCGCCACTTGGCTGGCCGCCCGCCCCAACCGGGTGCACGAGGCCAGTGCCCTGCGGAGCCTGTTCAACGTGCTGAAGAAGGAACGGCTCGTCTTCGCCAACCCAATGCGAGGGGTGACAACCGGCAAGAACCACACCTCGGTGCCGGTTCCGCTCACCGACCAGGAAGTCGACGCCGTCGCCCTTGCTGCCTGGCAGAATCCCGCCCTGCGCGTGGTCGTCGCCCTCGCGGGCGTCCACGCACTGCCCGCCAGGCGCATCCGTGCGCTCCAGCTGGACGAGGTCGACTTGCCCGGCCGTCGCCTCGACTCGGACGGATTCGACCGGCCGCTGGACGACTACACCGCTGAGGCGATCGCAGACTACCTGGCCTACCGTCGCCGTCGCTGGCCCAACAGCACCAACCCGCACCTGCTGATCAGCCGCAACACGGCGACCACCACGACAACGGTTGGCACCTTCTGGCTCGACCGCCTCGTCAAACGGCTGCCCGTCGGTCTGGACCGGCTCCGACAGGACCGCATCCTCGAAGAGGCTGCCGTCACCGGAGCCGATCCCCTACACCTCGCCCACGTCTTCTCACTCAGCGCCAGGGCCAGCCTCCGTTACGCCAATGCAGCCTCCGAGTCTGCCGCAGAACAGACCGGAGAGAAGCCCTGAGCAGCCACTTCGACCCCAGCTGGCAGCACGGACCGGCCACAGTCCTCTGGCCTGCGAGGACTTGCGGTCACATGAAGTCTTTGGTGGTCACCTACGACTGCGGTCGGCGCAGCGGTGTGAGCGCGAGGGCGGTGAGGTTGTGCGCCGCGGTTGCCACCTGGAGCGAATCGCGGTCAGCGGCAGCAAGCAGGTACCCAGCGGAGAACGAGGCGAGTTCGAGGTGGTTGAGCACTTGCTGGCGCCAGTCCGGGTCGTCGGTGGCGGTGAGCTCCTCGTGCAGCAGGCTCCTCACGAGCTGGTACTGCCGCCGTATCTCCGTCGGTGAGGCGGGGTCGAGCGGCGAGCTGGCCGGGGACGAGGTGGGAGGTTCGGGCTGCACGTGCTCTCCTGTCCGGGGGGCAACTTCGCTGCTGGGCGCTGACGTTCGCAGATCAGTCTGTCTCACGTGCTTCGGGAGCGGTTGGCAGGGGTGGCCCCTGTCACCTCCAAGTGGGGCTCCACTGAAACGGCGACTGAAGGTTCGCGTGGCCGACTGAAATCTCGCGCGGACACCGACACCTCGGTGGCGCCTGAGCTTCCGTGGGTTCACCCTGCCGACACTTCAGAATCTCTGAACTCACGGAAGATCGGGATCGAAAGTTTCTACTGCCGGCCCGGCATCGAGGGCGCCCACGAGAAGGGCGGCGTCGAGGGCCAGATCGGCTACTTCCGCCGCAACCACTTCGCGCCGGTGCCGGAAGTCGAGTCGCTGGCTGAGCTGAACGAGCTGGTCGAGCAGTGGGACCGGCACGACGGGCGGCGCCGGATCGGGTCCAGGGCCCGGACGGTCGACGAGTACTTCGAGGACGAGCGCCCGCGGCTGCTGCCGCTGCCGGAAGACCCGTTCGAAACCGGGCGGGTGTTCACCCCGCGCGTCGACCGCTACGGCCAGATCGCGGTCCGCACCAACCGCTACTCGGTGCCGGTGAGGCTGATCGGCAAGCGCGTCCGGGTGCTGCTGCACGCCTCCCACCTGGTGGTCTACGACAAGAACGTGGAGGTGGCCCGGCACGAGCGGCTGATCGCCAAGGGCGGCTGCCGACTGGAGCTGGACCACTACCTGGAGGCCCTGGTCCGCAAGCCGGGCGCCTTCCCCGGCGCGACCGCGCTCGACCAGGCCCGCTCCGCAGGGAAGTTCACCCCGGTCCACGACGCCTGGTGGGCCGCGGCGATCCGGGCGCACGGCGACGCCGAGGGCACCCGGGCGCTGATCGAGGTGCTGCTGCTGGGCCGTCACCTCCCGCACGAGCACATCGTCGCGGGCCTGGCCACCGCCCTGCGGGCCGGGGCCCTAACTGCGGATGCGGTCGCGTTGGAGGCCCGCAAGGCAGCACAGACCGAGGACGAACCCGTCGTCGCCGTCCCCACACCGCGGCCGACTGCCGGACTGGGAGCGGGGACGGTGACCTTCCTGCACGAGTGGAAGCTCAGCCACCTGCCGCCGGACACCAGGCCGCTGCCCTCGGTGACCCCCTACGACCAGTTGCTCCGACACCGCCGCGCCAGCGGCGGTGACCTGCGAGAGGGAGAAGCACCATGACCGCCATGCTGCCCCGCCAGCGGAACCTGACCGAGCAGGCCGCGACCACGGCCATCGACACCGCCTGCAGGCTCCTGCGGCTGCCGTCGATCCGAGGCGAGTTCGCCGACATCGCCGACCGGGCAGTCAAGGACCAGATGACCTACCGCGGCTTCCTCGCCGAGCTGCTGATGGCCGAGTGCGACGACCGCGCCCGCCGCCGCTCGGAGCGGCGGATCAAGGCCGCCGGTTTCCCCCGGGACAAGTCGCTGCGGACCTTCGACTTCGACGCCAACCCCAACATCGACCCCGCCGTGATCAACACCCTCGCCAGCTGCGAGTGGATCAAGAAGAGCCAGCCGCTCTGCCTGATCGGCGACTCCGGCACCGGCAAGTCCCACATGCTGATCGCCCTGGGCACCGAGGCCGCCATGCAGGGCTACCGGGTCCGCTACACGCTCGCCACCAAGCTGGTGAACGAGCTGGTGGAGGCCGCCGACGAGAAGCAGCTGAACAAGACGATCGCCCGCTACGGCCGCGTCGACCTGCTCTGCATTGACGAGCTCGGCTATATGGAACTCGACCGCCGCGGCGCCGAACTGCTCTTCCAGGTCCTGACCGAACGCGAGGAGAAGAACAGCGTCGCCATCGCCTCCAACGAGTCCTTCGGTGGCTGGACCAAGACCTTCACCGACCCCCGCCTCTGCGCGGCTATCGTCGACCGCCTCACCTTCAACGGCACCATCATCGAGACCGGCACCGACTTCTACCGACTCGCCAGCACCCGGGCCCGGGCCGAAGCACCCGCCAAGGCCGGCTGACTTCAGCACCCCGATAAGCGCGGCCCGTCACCCGCACGGGTGACGGGCCGGACCGCTCATCCGAAGCTCGTGCCCAGGGACCAGACTTGCTGGACCGTTCGATAGTCGATGACGGCTATGTCCTCCTGCTGGAGAACATCACGGGCCTGCTGCGAAGTCAGGAACTCGTAGTCTGTCCGGCGCACGGGCCAGCCACCGTCGACGGCCTGCGACTCCTCGTCGCTCAGACTGGGGTGCACCGCCCATTCATTGAGTCCCGCAGGCAGGTCACGCAGCATCCGAACGTATCGTGCAGCCTTCCCTTCGATGCCCAGGGAGAAGCTGTCCAAGAAGTCGTTGTCGGTGACCGGCAGCCCGCGTTTGCGCATCGTCCGGCGCCCGGGTTCGAGCCAGACCCGGACCGCGAGGCCGTACTCCGCGGCCAGCACAACGGTCAGGTCGAGGATGTCGTCGCGGCCGCCATCGGCCAGACAATGGAAGTCCAGATGGGTCGGCGCGAGTCCGGCGTTGGCGACGGCGTTGATCTGGGCGCGGAACTCAAGTTCGATCTCATCGAGCCGAGCTTGGCCGAGCAAGGCCGCTCGTCCGGCGGGCGACGGTGAGAACAGCTCGCCTGCAGGGTCCAGCAGTGAGGGAACTCGTTCCTTGGCGGTCAGCGGCCCCCACAGGATGTCGGGCATCTCGCACACCAGGGTGAGGTGGACTCCGAACGGGATCCAAGGGCGTCGGCTGAGCATCTCCAAGGCCTGCGGCGCTGCGGGGCACGGGACCATCAGGCTGCATGAACTCGCGATGCCCTCTTCGATCGACTCGATCACCGCCGCGTTGATCGCCGGATACATCCCGAAGTCATCGCAGTTGACGATCAGCAGCCGCGCACCAGGTGGATACCCCAGTAGCTGACTCGACTGCTCTGCAGGCGCGACGGCCGCGGGATTGGTGGTTTCATCCATGTCCGCAGTCTGAGACCCAGCCGGACGTCACGCACCGGAATTTGACCGCCATGAGGCGACACCGCCGTCAATTCTCGTGAACATCCGCAGCACCCAAGATCGCCAACTGCTGCCCAAACCGCTGACCAATCACTGCTACTTCACGTGAACGAAGCCACGGCGCCAACGGGCCGCAGCCGGCGCGCATGTGTTCCGCGAGCGACCAGCCCACGACCCTCCCGCGAGTGCATGTCGATCACCGTCGCCAGGTACATCCACGACCCACCGACCGGCAGGTACGTGATGTCCCCGCACCAGCGAACGTTCGCCGCCCCGGGCCCCGTTCTTTGGGTGCCGTCCCGGGCCCCGGCCCTACCCGGCGGCGTGCAGGGCGGCGTGGAGACGGGCGGGCAGGCTGTCCCAGGGGCGGCAGTCGACCACGGGCAGGGCGTGCCGGCGGGCCTGGTCGCCGAGCCAGTGCGAGAAGCGGGTGCTGATTTCGGCGCGGTGCGCCTGGACGCCGTACTCCGGTTCCCGCTCGGCGTAGTTGGCGGTGATCTGTCCGGCGTCGGCCTCGTGAAGGAACACTGCCTGTACCCGTCGGCCGGCTGCTGTGCCTTCGTGCATGGCCCGTGCGGCGGCGGCCGGGGTGAGGTAGTCGCCCTCGATGACGGCGGGTACGTTCACGGTCAGCCGGTTGCGTACGACTCCCAGCACGGCGGGTTCCAGCGCCCGGGCGGTGGCGATCTGGAGGTCCAGCACCCGGGTGGCGGGGAGTTCGGCACTGTCCGGCAGGGTGTTGAAGTGGTGCAGGTCCGGGTGCTGTCCGGCGGTGGTGATCTCCTGTATGGCGCTGACCACGTCGTCGAGCTCGACCACGAACGCCCCCGATTCCCTGGCGAGCCGGGCTGCTGCCCGGCTCTTGCCGATGCCCGACGCTCCGCCGAGCAGCACGATGTCCCATGCTCCCGTTGTCATGGGGTGACCGTATCGCGCGGGCTCGGCCCCGGTTCTCGTGGGCTGTGACCTTCGCGCAGACACCGTCCGGCAGCGGGCTCGGACGGTCCGCCGGTTTCTGGAAGCGGCCGGTGCGTCCGTCGGACCGCTGGCCCGGCTCCACCGCCATCGCCGGGCCGGGTACCCGGGAACGCCTGGACCGTCCCGCTGCCGGTGGCCGGTGTGGGCAGTCCCGAGTTTGGCGGCGGCGCCCGCGCGGCGACCTGGTCGAGCGGGTGACCGGGCCGGACGGCACACCGGGGCGCGGCGTGCGGCGGCGCCCGCCCGGCACCCCCCGCCCCGGCCCGGCCGGGTGTGAGTGATCTCTCACCGCCCCGGCCAGGGCGTTTGGGCCCGGCGTGAGCGGTCAGGCGGGGACGGTCCACCGTCCCCGGCAGAAGAAGCGGACCCTTGCGCCCATCGTCACCGACCGCCACCCCGCCCACCCCCGCACCCGGCCCGCCCGCCCCCGCGCCCGCCGCCGGGCCGCCCGCACCCGGCCGGGTCACCGTCGTCGAGCCGGGCATGCTGCGCCGCGCGGTCACCGCCGCGGCCCTGGGTAACGCCATGGAGTGGTTCGACTTCGGCGTCTACAGTTATCTGGCGGTCACCCTGGGCAGGGTCTTCTTCCCGGCCGCCGACGGCACCGCGCAACTGCTGGCCGCCTTCGCGACGTTCGCGGCGGCCTTCCTGGTCCGGCCGCTGGGTGGCCTGGTGTTCGGGCCGCTCGGCGACCGGCTCGGGCGGCAGAAGGTGCTCGCCGCCACCATGATCATGATGGCGGCCGGTACCTTCGCCATCGGCCTGATCCCCTCCTATGCCACGATCGGGATCTGGGCCCCGGTCCTGCTGCTGCTCGCCCGTATGGTGCAGGGCTTTTCCACCGGTGGCGAGTACGGTGGCGCGACCACCTTCATCGCCGAGTACGCTCCCGACCGCCGCCGCGGGTTCCTGGGCAGCTGGCTGGAGTTCGGGACCCTGGTGGGCTATGTCGCCGGGGCCGGCCTGGTGACCGTGATGACCGCGTTGCTGGACGAGCGGAGCCTGCTCTCCTGGGGCTGGCGTCTGCCGTTCCTGGTCGCCGGTCCGCTCGGCCTGATCGGTCTCTATCTGCGGATGCGTCTGGAGGAGACCCCGGCTTTCCGCGAGCTGAGCGACCGCGACGGCGCTGCCGACCGGGCCGGCGCCCCGGCGCGTCCGGGGGGCGGGCTGCGGGAACTGGTGACCACCCACCGGCGGGCCCTGGCGCTGTGTGTGGCGCTGGTGCTGGCCTACAACGTGACCGACTACCTGCTGCTGTCCTACCTGCCGACGTACCTGAGTACCGAGCTGGGTTTCGACGCCACCCACGGGCTGCTGGTGGTGGTGGCCGCGATGGTGCTGATGATGGCCGTCAACGCGCCGCTGGGGCTGCTGTCCGACCGGATCGGGCGGCGTCCGGTGCTGATGGCGGGCTGCCTGGGGTTCCTGGTCCTGTCGGTGCCCGCGCTGCTGCTGATCCGCCGGGGCGCCTACCCGGCGGTGCTGCTGGGCGTGGGCGGGCTGTGCCTGCTGCTGGCCTGTTTCACCGCCACCATGCCGGCCTCGCTGCCGGCGCTGTTCCCCACCCACATCCGCTACCGGGCGATGTCGGTCGGCTTCAACGTCTCGGTGTCCCTGTTCGGCGGCACCACGCCGCTGGCCGTCACCTATCTGATCGGCGCCACCGGTGACCGGATGGTGCCTGCCTACTACCTGATGGCCGCGGCGGCGGTCGGTGTCGTCGCGGTGCTCCTGATGCCCGAGAGCGCCGGCCGTCCGCTGCCCGGTTCGCCCCCGGCGGTCGCCTCCGAACGGGAGGCCCGGCACCTGGCGGACGCCGGTTAGGCGCGTGGGCCCGCGACGCTGGCTGCGTCGCGGGCCCGGGCTCGCCGGATCGGATCCGTCAGGCGGTGTTGGGGAAGAGCGTCCAGCGCTGGTTGGGTTTGCCGTTGCACTGCCAGATGCCGGGGACGGTGCCGTTGGCGTCGTTTCCGCCGGGGAGTTCGAGGCAGGCCTGGGCGGTGGGGTTGTAGAGGGTGCCGTCGGCGCGGAGGGTCCAGATCTGGCCGGCGGTGCCGGTGCAGTCCGTGATGGCGATCTTGGTGCCCCAGTCGAACTTGTTGTCGCGGGTGGTCACGCAGCGGCTGCCGGTGCGCAGGGTGCCGTCGGAGGCGAAGGTGAATTTCTGGTTGGTGCCGTTCCAGCAGTTGTAGAAGCTGAGGTCGCCTCCGTTGGGTGCGCCCAGGTTGTCGAGGCACCTGGCCGGGTTGTGGGCGGAGTTGATGTTGTAGCCGGCGGGGGTGGGCCGTGGCAGGACCTGTGGTGCCCCGAAGCGGGGCAGGCCTGCGGCGGGGGTGGTGCCCAGGTACTGGGTGAGGGTGCCGTCGGCGGCGGTGGTGATCAGGTCGGGGTTGCCGTCGGCGTTGATGTCACCGGGGGAGTCCACGGTGGGGTATGCGGCCGAGCTGAGCCCGAGTGGGAGGACGGGCCGTGCGGTGGGGGCCACCCACTTCTGGCTCGCGTTGTCGAGGCAGTCCCAGATGATCAGACGGTTGCCGGGGGTGTTGTCGCCGCTGGGGACGGCGAGGCACTTGCCGGAGTGGGGGTTCTTCAGCGTGCCCGGGTAGGGGCCGGCGGTCCACTGTTGGGCGGGGGAGCCGTTGCACTCCCACAGGTTGACCCAGGATCCGTTGGCGGTGGCTCCGCCGGTGACGTCGAGGCACTTGCCGAGGACGTGCAGCGATCCGTCCGTGCCGAGGGTGAACGCCTGGTTCGGGCTGATGCCCTGGCCGGCGCAGTTCCACAGCAGGGCGGCGGTGCC
Organism: Kitasatospora sp. NPDC092286; assembly: GCF_044755565.1. Taxonomy (NCBI): domain Bacteria; kingdom Bacillati; phylum Actinomycetota; class Actinomycetes; order Kitasatosporales; family Streptomycetaceae; genus Kitasatospora; species Kitasatospora sp. NPDC092286. The sequence goes on from NZ_JBIVRD010000069.1 coordinate 11,290, forward strand.
GTCGGTGGTGCGCCCGTGGTCGATGTCGGCGCACATGTTCTTGCCCGCGGCGTCGGTGACGGCGGACACCAGGGGCTGGCGAGCGGGTGCGTGCAGGGACTTCGCGGCGGGCGTGCCGTTGTCGGCCAGGGGCAGCGGCAGGCTGGTGACCGCGCCGGTGACGCTGTCACGGACCCAGAGTGCGGGGGCGTTGCCGATCAGGCCGGGGGACAGGAGGGTGAAGCCGCTCCAGTCGTCCCCGTCGGCGCCGAGTTCGATACCGGCGGTGAAGTAACAGCCGACGATCGTGCTGGCGGGGTAGTAGCGCAGGTGGCCGTTCTCGACGGTGACGAGATTGGGCCGTCCCTTGACCCCCGGGGCCGGGTTGACGGCGGTCATCTGGGTGATGTTGCCCCAGGTGCCGTCGATGCCCTTGTCGCACAGGGTGGCGCTGTTGCCGATTTTGGTGGAAGTGAAGGTGTAGTGGCCGGCGGCGCCTTCGGGGACGTGGTTCGAGTCGTTGACGTAGACGTAGAGCTGCTTGCCGGCCTTGTCATAGACGAGCAGGTCGTCGACGCTGTTGTCGGTGACCGAGCCGCGGTGGGCGAGCAGGTAGTTGTTCCAGCTGTCGTGGTTGGGGCTGCGGTCCGCGGTGGAGGCGGTTCCGGGCTGGGCGGTGAAGTCGCTGTTGCCCGGGAGCAGGGTCAGCGAGCCGTCGGCCGCGGGGATCAGGTAGTCGGGGATGCCGTCGAAGTCCACGTCGCCGGCGACGGCCTTGGTGGCCGGGTTCCACGGGGCGTAGAAGTCGTACGTGGCGGCCTGGGGCTGGGTGTTGCCGGCGTTGTCGGTGGCGCGGACGTACAGGCGGTGGGTTCCCCAGTTGTCGGGGTTGAGGCTGATCGGGATGTCGGCGTACGCGGTGCCGTCGGCGGCGAACCTGGCCGGCGCGGAGCCGTATCCGGTCGGCCGGCTGTTGTCGTCGAGGGAGTACTGGAACTCGCGGACGCCGCTGGCGATGCAGCTGCCGCGGGTGCAGCCACCGGGGACGGGGTCGGTGCTGGTCACCCGGATGGTGGCGTTGGTGTCCCCGGCATGGCCGGTGGGCTTGATGCCGCTGCCCAGCGGGGGGAACACCGTGGACGGGGCGATGTGCGCGAGCGTCGGCGCGCTGAGGTCGACGTTGAAGTAGCAGTAGGCCGTGCCGGGGCTGTTGAGGAAGCCGTCGCTGGTCCAGGCGTTCCAGCCGTACTGGTGGCCGTCTGCGGCGGGGAAGCCGAGGGTGGCCGCGCCCCAGCCCCAGCCGTTGATGGTCTGGCTGGTGCGCCAGCTCCCGCCGCCGGGGCCGCCGTTCGGGTCGGCGGTCATGTTGTCCCACACGTGGAAGCCGACCACGATGTTGGTGCCGGGCATCGAGGTGGAGCCCCAGGCGTGCAGGGTGATGTCGGAGGTCCCGTCCGGCAGCGGCACGGTCTTCCCGATCCATCCGGGCTGCCCGTTCCCGCACGCGGCGCCGCTGGGGTTCACCGAGTCCGGCCTGGTGTACATCGCGTCGGGGGTGTTCGGCGCGATGTCGTAGGTGGCGAGGATGGACGGGTTGGTGCTGAACCGCATGAAGTGGTCGACGCCGGTGGACGGGTTCTCGTCGCCGAACAGGCCGACCGTCCATGCCTTGAAGCCCTGCTGGGCCACCGTCCGCAGCGGGCCGGTGACGTTGAAGATGACCGTCTTCTCACCGCACCCGAAGTACGCGCTCTTGGGCCACTGGGTGGTGTCGATGTCCTGGACGATCTGCGGCTGCCGGTTCCAGGTGGTGCCGGCGTCGATGCCGCCGGTCCACTTCAGGGAGACCGGAGCCTGGGCGTTGCAGTCGTGGGCGGCGGCGTAGGACTCGTTGAAGTACATGTTGGCGTTGTCGATGTACATCTGCGGTGTCACGGCGCTGGTGTTGAACTCGTAGTACGAGCGTTCCATGCCGTAGCAGTTGGCCAGGTAGTGCTGGTAGCCGACGCCCTGGCCGTGGTCCTGCGCGATGTCGTACGCCGGGTCGTTGGGGCAGCCCTGCATGACCTGGGCGAAGTGGCTGGTGCCCATGGGCGGTGTCGGCTGGAAGGCCGGGTCGATGTACAGCGGCCAGACGGTGCCCTTGCCGGCGAGCAGGTCGGCGTCGGGGGTCAGTGTCAGAGCCGAGGCGCCGGTGCTGACGCCGACCGGCTTGACGTGCGCGCCCCGGCCCGGCCCGTTGGTCGAGGAGGGGCTCCCGGCGGCCGGTGCCGGGGTTTCGTCGGCGTGTGCCGGGGCGGGCAAGGCGCCCGCCTTGCCCGCGGGGGACGGCGCGGGAGCGTCCGAGGCGGAGTCCCACATCAGCGGGGCGGGGGCACTGAAGGCCGCCTTGCCGTCGGTGGTGACGGCGGTGATGCTTCCGTGTTCGTCGCTGGAGACGACCAGATCCTTGGTGGCGGTGCCGAACGTCAGCGACTTCAGCGCCGGGTCGGCGGCGGCCTCGGCGTTCTTGACGACCAGGACCTCGCGCACCGCGCCCTGGTCGCCGACCTCCACCCGGAGGTCCACCCCGGGCAGCACCCCCGGGTAGACGGCGGCACCTCCGGTCACGGTGGGCTGGGGCAGCTCGACCGGGAAGGTCAGTGCCAGGCTGCGGCCGTCCCGGTCGGTGAGGGTCGCCAGCGGCCCGGTGCCGCCGCCGGAGACGGTGACCCCGGACGGCGTGGCCTTCGGGGAGTAGCTCCCGTCGGCGTTGCGGGCGAGGTTGGCGTCGACCCCGGTCCAGGTGCCGTTCTTCTTCACCCGGGCGGGCAGCACGTGGGTGGTGACGGCGAGCTTGCCGTTCGGCTGGGCGACGGTGAGCGAGGTCTCGGTCGTCAGTTCCTCGACGGTGACCGGCTTCCCGGTCGTCTTCGCCTGCTGCCGGGCGGCCTGCACCGGTCCGGCGCCGGGTCCGGCGGACGCCGGGGCCTGGGCGCTGCTCTGGCCCGGCGGGACGGCGAACGGCCGGTCGTCCGCGAGCGCGACCGCCGGGGCGGCGCCCAGGACGAGCCCGAGCGCACAGGCCGGCGCAAGGCGTCTCATCAGACGGCTGCGTATCCGCGGCGCGGATGGACGGATTTCTCCCATGGTGTGTCAGTTCACCTTCACAACGCGGCCCGACCCGTATACGCGACCTCTATGTGCCATGCATCACATTGACCGATACGCGGGGTGGCCTTTGTCCAATTTTGGCGCGTTTCCGATTGGCCATCAGCTGACGTGACGTCATTTCGGCCGTCCGGTCGTAGCCGAACGCTATTGCGCCCGCGGACGGGCTGGCAATACGGTTCCGGCCGTCACGCTGGGACACCTTTTTCCCCCGCAACGACGCAGGTCACAGACCCATGTCAATTCCGTAACACGGAGGGACGCTGATGCAACCCGGTTGGGGTTGGTTCGCTCACTTTTCACCGAGAGGGGGTGGTCGATGGCGAAATGCGTTGACTGTTCCCGCTCTCATCGCCGCTCTCTCACTCGTGGTCCCCCTGGTCGGCGAAGGAGTCGCCTTCACCGCACAGGCCGCCAGTAAGGAAGAAGCACCCCTCCCGAAGCTCCCGGTCGTCGGCGGACACAACGCCGACACCAAGCGGGAGCCGACGGCACTGCCGTACCCGGAGGGTTCGCGCGAACTCCGGGCCCACAAATCGGACGCGGCGCAGTGGCCGAAGCAGGCCGCGGTCACCGTCGACCTGAAGAACCGGCCCGACCTCGTCGCGGCCAAGGGCGGGGACGGTTCGACGGTCCGGGCCGGTGACACCCCGGTCCTGCTCGGCGCGGCCACCCCCGGCCGGAGCGCCGGCAGGACGAGCGCCGCCGGCGGTGACACACCCGCCGCCGCGCCCGGCACCGTCGAGGTGAAGGTCGCCGACCGCGCCCAGGCCGAGCAGGCCAACGTCAACGGCCTGCTGGTCGGCCTCAAACGCGCCGACGGCGGCACCGACGCCGCGAGCCTCGACGTCTCGCTCGACTACAGCTCGATCGCCGACGCCTATGGCGGCGGCTGGGCCTCCCGCCTGCGCCTGGTCGCGATGCCCGCGTGCGCGCTGACCACGCCCGAGCGCGCCGAATGCCGCACCCGGCAGCCGGTCGACTCCACGGTCGACCCCGCCACCAAGAAGATCACCGGCACCGTCGTCCTCCCGGGCGACGCCGCCATCCCCGCCGCCCCCGCCAAGCCCGCCCCCGGCGAGGCACCGGCCACCACCCCGCTCGACTCGGCACGTTCGCTGACCTCGGGCGGCGGCATCGCCCTGGGAGCGGTCGCCGAGGCGAGCGGCTCGCAGGGTTCCTACACGGCGACCGACCTGTCGGCCTCCGGCACCTGGTCGCAGAGCGCGTCCGGCGCGTTCACGTACTCCTACCCGATCACCATGCCTCCGTCCCTGACCGGTACCGCGCCGGGCGTGGCGCTGTCCTACAACTCCCAGTCGGTCGACGGACAGACCTCCGCCCGCAACTCGCAGGCCGGCTCGATCGGTGACGGCTGGTCGTACAGCCCCGGCTTCATCGAGCGGTCCTACAAGTCGTGCCAGACCTCCGGCATCAACGGTTCCGCCGACCAGTGCTGGGCGGGGTGGCGTGCCACCCTGTCCCTCGGCTCCCACTCCGGTGAGCTGATCCAGGACTCGAACGGCGTCTACCACCTCCAGAACGACGACGGCACGAAGATCGAACGGCTGACCGGCGCAGCCAACGGCCTCTGGCAGGGCGAGTACTTCAAGGTCACCGTCACCGACGGCACGACCTACTACCTCGGCCTCAACCACGCGCCCGGCACCACCTCCGACGACGCCACCAACAGCGCCTGGGGCGCCCCCGTCTACCACCCCAACAGCGGCGACCCCTGCTACACCGCCGCCAAGGGCAAGAACTCCCAGTGCGACCAGCAGCCCGGCTGGCGCTTCAACCTCGACTTCGCCGTCGACCCGCACGGCAGCCTCCAGCGCTACGACTGGGCCACCGAGACCAACCGCTACGCCATGGGCGCCGGCCAGGCCGCCGCCACCGGCGGCAGCGGCACCCTCACGCCTTACACGCGCGGCGGCCACCTCACCCGCGTCTCCTACGGCTACCAGCTCGCCGACGCCCTCGCCGGACGCGAGCCGTCCGCCCGGGTGGCCTTCGACATCGCCGAGCGGTGTGTGGTCTCGGACACCGTCTGCCGGCCCGAGAACCTGTCGGGCGCCACGGCCAAGGACTGGCCGGACGTCCCCTACGACCTCGCCTGCCAGGATGGCTGGACGACCAGCGGCACCGGCAGCAACGTCTGCCGGATCGGCTCGCCCACCTTCTGGTCCACCAAGCGCCTGCGCGCCATCGGCACCGAGCTGCGTACGCAGGGCGGCTGGAAGGGCGTGGACCACTACGACCTCAAGCACCTGTTCTCGGATGCCGGCGGCATCATCGATCCGATCACCGGCAAGAAGCCTGACAAGCAGATCGCCTCCTTGCAGTCGGTGATGTGGCTGTCCGAGATCCGGCACACCGCCCTCGACACCTCCGCCGGCGGCACCGGTCCGATCGCCCTCGACCCGGTCACCTTCGCCGGAACCGAGATCGACAACCGCGTCGACGGCTCCACCCCGGCGGCGCCACCGCTGTACCGGCCGCGCGTCATCGGGATCAACACCGAGTCCGGCACCTCGATCGCCGTCACCTACCGGGATCCCGAGTGCTCGCGGACCAAGGGCACCATGCCGGCCTCGGCGGACAGCAACACCATGGCCTGCTACCCGGTGTACTGGACTCCGACGAACGCGGGCTCCCCGATCGCCGACTGGTTCCAGAAGACCCTGGTCGCCAAGGTCACCGCCACGGACACCACCAAGGCCAACTCGCCGGCCCGTGAGACCGCCTACACCTACAGCGGCGCCGCCTGGCACCGCGACGACTCCGACCTGACGGACGACCAGTACCGCACCTGGAACGACTTCCGCGGCTACCGCACCGTCACCACCACCGCCGGCTCCGGCCCCGACCCGGTCAGCCAGAGCACCGTCTCCTACTTCCAGGGCATGGACGGGGACTACAAGGCCGACCGTACGCTCCGGGTCAGCAGGCCGAAGAACTCCCTCGGTGAGGAGACCGTCGACAGCCCCTGGCTCGTCGGCACCGCGCAGGAGTCCGTCACCTACACCCAGGCCGGCGGCACCCCCGTCGCCAAGCAGTTCACCGACATCTCCGTCGCCCAGACCGCCACCGCCACCAGGGCGCGTACGGCCTGGACCTCCAAGACCCCCCCGCCCGATCCCTCCTCGCTCTCGGTCCTCCCACCGCTGGAGGCCCGCCGTACCGAGAGAACGAGCACCCGTTCCGGCGCTCTCCTGTCCGACGGCACCACCTGGCGGATCGGGCGCACCACTACGGACCTCGACACCTGGGCACGCCCGGTGAAGGTCGACGTCCAGCCGGACCTGGGCACCCAGGCCGACCGCACCTGCAGCACGACCACGTACGCGGCGCCGCCGGCGAGCAATCCGATGATGCTCACCTACCCCAGCGGCACACTGACCGTGGCCGGGCCGTGCGTCTCCACCGGATCCGTCGGATCCGCCACGAAGACGATCAGCGACCGCCGGCTGATCTACGACGGGAACGCCGACCTGGCCAACCCCGGCGCCGTCGACGTCCTCGGCCAGAACGGCACCACGCTCGGGTACGTCACCGCCGTCCAGGACGCCAAGTCCTACGACGCGCAGGGCCACGCCGCCTACCGGACCGTCGAGGCCCAGGGCTTCGACGGCTACGGGCGCGTCGTCCGCAGCGTCGACGAGACGGGCGCCGTCGAACTGACCGCGTACACCCCGGCGACCGGTGTGCTGCCGTCCGAGGTCGCCACCACCAACCCGCTGGGCTGGACGAGCAGGAGCACCGTCGCTCCGGTCCGCGGCCTGATGACCCGGGCGGTGGACTCGAACGGGCGGGTCACGGACTCGACCTACGACGCACTCGGCCGCCGCACCGCCGTCTGGCTGCCCGGCAACTCCAAGGACGCCGGCCGGCCCGCCGACAGCACGTTCGCCTACGAGATGCACGGGGTGGACCCCACCCCGACCAGCCGTGCCAACCCGCCGAGCGTCACCACCAAGACACAAACGGACAGAGGGACCTGGGCAGCCTCAGTCACCATCTACGACGGCTTCCTGAAGCCTCGTCAGACACAGGCCACCCCGACCAACGGCGACCCCGGCCGGATCCTCGGCCACACCCGCTACGACAGCCGCGGCCAGGTCACGAAGTCCACCACGGCGTGGTACGACGGGACGAACGGCGGACCCGGCAGCACCCTGTTCGAAGAGAAGGACACCGAGGCCCCCTCGCAGACCCGGTACCTGTACGACGGTGCCGGCCGGCAGACCGCCGCCAAGCTCTTCGCCAAGGGCACGGAGCTGTGGCAGACCGTCACGGCCTACCCGGGCGCCGACCGGACCGACACCACCCCGCCCAGCGGCGGCACCCCGAGCACGGTGTACACCGACGCCCTCGGCCGCACCACCTCCTCCGTGCTCCACGGCGGAGCGGGCACGGGCGACGTCACCACCCGCTACGCGTTCGACGAGCGCGGCAACCTCGCCACGATCAAGGACAACGCCGGCAACACCTGGTCCTACTCGTACGACCTCCAGGGCCGGCGCGTCTCGCAGAACGACCCCGACGCCGGCTCCTCCGCCACCGCCTACGACGAGCTGGGCCGGGTGGCGAACACGACCGACGGGCTCGGCCGGCAGCTGTCCTACACCTACGACCTCCTCGGCCGCACCACCGGCCGCTACGAGGGCACCAACACCGGCGACCAGTCCAAGCTGCTCGCCTCCTACACCTACGACACGCTCGCCAAGGGCTACCCGACATCGAGCACCCGCTACGTCGGCGGCGCGGCCGGCAGCGCCTACGTGAAGAAGGTCAACGGCTACACCACCCGCTACCAGCCCACCAGTACCACGACCACCGTCCCCGCCGCCGAGGGCAGGCTCGCGGGCGACTACACCCAGACTCTCTACTACACGGACAATCTCGGCCTTCCGGCCGGCCTCTCCTACGGCGCCGACGGCGGCCTGCCCACCGAGAAGTACGGCTTCGCCCGGTCCGAACTGGGCCAGGTCATCGCCACCGGTACGGACCTCAGCAAGCTGCTCGACCTCGCCAACTACAACCCGCTCGGCCAACTGCTGCGCTCCCAGTACGGCGAGCGCGACCAACTGCTGCGGACCGCCCGTACGTACGACGACATCACCGGCCGGCCGACGACAAGCAGCGTCAAGTTCCAGGAGGCGGAAGCCAATCCCATCTCGCACACCACCTACGGGTACGACCAGTCCGGGAAGCTGACCAGCGTCTCGGAACTGCAGTCCTCGGGCAGTGTGGACCGGGCGTTCGACACCCAGTGCTTTCGCTACGACGGCCTCAACCGCCTCGTCGAAGCCTGGACCGACACCTGGGGCGTCAGCACCCCGGGCCCGGGCCAGGTCTCGCACTGCAACAACACCGACCCCGGCCCGGCCAACATCGGTGGCCCGGCCCCGTACTGGCAGACCTTCCAGTACAACCAGCTCGGCGGCCGTACCCAGCAGGTCCGCCACGATGTCACGGGCGACACCTCCCGTGACGTCACGCAGACCAGCACCTACCCCGGCGACGGCCGCACCCCGGCCGCCAAGCCCAACACCCTTACCAGCGTCACCACCCGTACCGGCCAGGCCACCAGCCGACTCACCTCGGCCCTGCCCGCCGCCGACGGGTCCGCGCTCTGCCTGGACGTGTGGGGAGCCAGGACCGCGGACGGCACGCCCGTCGAGACCTGGACCTGCAGCACCTCCAGCGCCCAGAAGTGGACCCGCCCCGGCGACGGCACCCTGCGTGCCTTCGGCAAGTGCGCCAGCCCGGTCGGCGGGACCGTCGGAGCAGGCACCAAGATCGAACTGACCACCTGCAACGGCGGCGAGGGCCAGAAGTGGCAGGACGGCGCCAACGGCGCCATCGTCCACACCGCCTCCACCCTCTGCCTCGAGATCCCCGGATGGAACCAGGCGCCGGGCACCCAGCTCGGCCTCTGGTACTGCAACGGCAACCCCAACCAGAAGTGGCCCGCCACCGTCAACCCGCCGAGCGGCCCCGGCTACACCGCGACGCTGACGCCGCAGTACGACGCCGAGGGCAACACCACCAACCGTTCCCTCAGCACCTCGGGCACCCTGCTTTCGGCCGTCCCCACCACCAGCACCCCGATCTGCCTGGACGCGGCCGGTGGCACCAGCGCCAACGGCACCCCGGTACAGACCTGGACCTGCAACAACACTGGCGCCCAGCGGTGGGATATCGGGACGGACGGCACCCTGCGCGTCCTCGGCGCCTGCGCCCGCCCGGTCGGGGGCCAGGCCGGCTCGAACGCGCAGATCGAGTTGTGGACCTGTGACGGCAGCGCCAACCAGCGCTGGCGCACCGCCGCCAACGGCGGTCTCGTCCACGACTCCGGCCTCTGCCTCGACATCCCCTACGCCAGCACGACCCCCGGCACCCGCGTCACGCTGTGGACCTGCAACCAGGGCCCCAACCAGAAGTGGGCCACCGGCACCGGCACCCAGCCGCTCGCCGGAGCCGCCCAGACCCTCACCTACAACGTCGAAGGCCGCACCGAGACCGTCACCAGCCCCAACGGGGTGGGCACCAGCACCTCCAGGTACCTGTACGACGCCGACGGCGAACTGCTCGTCCAGCGCGGTCCCGACGGCACGATCCTCTACCTGTTCGACGACGCCGAACAGCTCACCCTTTCCCCCGACGGCACCACCGTCACCGGTGACCGCCACTACCCCCAGCCCGACGGCACCACCGTCGTCCGCTCCAGCAACGGAGCGCTCACCTACCAGTTCACCAACCCTCAGAACACCTCCACCCTCCAGGTCGACGCCGCCACCCGGTCCATCACCCGGCGCCCGTTCGACCCCTACGGGAACGTCCGCAGCGGCCTCCAGCCATCCGGGTGGGTCGGCAACCGCGGCTACCTCGGCAAGCCGGTGGACGCCGCCAGCGGCCTCAACCTGCTGGGCGCCCGCAACTACGACCCGGTGCTCGGCCGCTTCCTGACCGTCGACCCGCTCCTCGAGGCCGGCAACCCCGACCAGATGGGCGGCTACTCCTACAGCAGCAACGACCCCGTGAACCGCTCGGACCCGAGCGGCCTCATCGACGGCGACTGCTGGGAAGGACGCTGCCACGGCCACTACAGCGGCCGGGGGGCCGCGGACGTCAACTTCGACGGCACCCTCAAGGTCGTCAACCGCAATTACGACGTCGAGCAGGCTCACGACCCCTGGATCCACCTGGGCGCGGACCTCTACATCCCCAACACCAAGGGCATCGGCGAGACACTCAGCGTGTACCGCGACGAGCTCGCCAAGGAGCAACGGTCCACCTACGGCATGGACCTGACCGCGTCGAACTACCGCGGAGCGATGTCGCGCGCCTGCGACCGCGTCAAGTCCTGCAACGAAGCGGAGCTGCTGACCAGCAGCACGGCACAGCTGGTCGCGCTCGGCGAGATCACCGGATCCGACCGCGGCGGCATGGGCGGTGGTAGGGGGCCGAAGGGAGCCAAGCCAGGCCCGAAGGCCAACACCGGCCGCTCGGACAACGGCGCGAAGACAGGCCAGGGCAGGTCGACCAACCCGAGCACGCCCCAGTCCGAGAAGTCCGTCGCCGCAAAGCGGCGGGCCAAGTGCGAGGACAACTCGTTCCCAGACGACGTCCTGGTCCTCTTGGCCGACGGCAGCACCAAGCAGATCGCCGACATCGAGATCGGTGACGAGGTCCTGGCCACCGACCCCGAGACCGGTCTCACGACGGCCAAGCCGGTGACTGCGCTCATTATCGGCGAAGGCCTCAAGAACCTGGTCACGATCACCATCTCCAAGGAGGGGTCGTACCAGCGCCCCGTGCAGCTCACCGCGACCGACGGACACCCCTTCTGGGTGAACTCCCGCGGCGAATGGGTCAAGGCAACCGACCTCAAACCGGGCGACACCCTCAAGGCCTCCGACGGATCCACCGCCCGGGTCCTCGCAGTCGATCGGTGGACCCAGCAGCAGGAAGTCCGAAACCTCACCGTCGACAACCTCCACACGTACTATGTACTCGCCGGCACAACGCCGGTGCTGGTGCACAATGCCGGATCGTTCCCGACACCGCCGCAGATCATTCAGAATGCCATCGACATGTACAACAATGGCCAGCTCACCCAGCGGATGACCGGCCCGAAGGGAAAGCAGGTGCTCGACTTCTTCCGCGGTGACACCGGTCCGATCGGTGCCCGAAGGTACTGGAAGGGAGCTAAGATCTATGACGTTCCTGGTGGAGGGAATGACTATCGGCTCATGGTCAAGGACGACGGCACGATCGGGTGGGTGGGTCCCACCGGCGGTAAAGCAGGAGCAGGTCACAACTATGACAACATCAGCACCTACAAGCCCGCCTGCTAACGGTGGTGAGAATGACTCCTGATATGGCGGCGCTCTCGAGGCGATGCGACACCGCAGGGCTAGTGCTGCTCGATGTCGCTGGTGCAGCTGACGTCATTCCCGCCAATGCGGCGTGGATGGCATCGGCGTGCAGGCCGGACGATGGCAGGTTCGATGAGGAGTTCGACTTCCAGGACACTGAACTGGTCCAGAAAGCGAATGAGGCCTGGCTCGCCATGGCACAGCAGTACGGACTCCTGGACCAGAGCCAAGAGTTCTTCCTGTCGCTCACGATCCCCGGACCCAACGGATTTCCAGTCGTACGTTGGGGGCTCGTGCAGCTGAAGGATGAATGGGACCTCATGGGTACCGGGACGGCGAACGGGCTTCTTGGTGGCCCCTACGGTCGGCCGGGGTTCGTCATGTTGTCCAAAGCGGGGTACACGGTGGTTGCCGGGACCACCTGGCAGGACGGGATCGGCGTGCTTGCCGTGCCGAATCCTCACCGCGCATCCGCGATACGCAATTTCATGGAAAAAACTCCAAGGGGATCCGTTTCCGAAGAGGAGTACGCCAATATCCAGAATTGGCTATCGCGCCCTCCTCGCAACGTTCGGCGCACGTCGAACCACTGATTCCCAATGAGGCCGTCAAGCCCGTCTGGTGACTCGTTGTAAGCGCCAGTTCGGTGCGACGGCGGAAGAAGCCCTGCCGGAGAGTTCTTCGGCAGGGCTTCTCGATTCTGACGGCAGTAGTTAACGGTAACGTCAACGGACGGGTGCTGTACAAAGCGGGGGATCGTCGCTGTTGCCGGGATTGGTGGCGGCTGGGCAGTTGATCGAGGCCGAGGCCACAGCCCGGATCGGTGCCCAGTGGAACGAACACACGCAGACCCACACCACATTCGCAGCTGGCGCCGGGAAAAGACACGCTCACCACCCAGGCCTGGACCGACGCAAGCGACCTCAAGGCAGGCGATAGAGTCCGCACAGATGACGGCACAACGGTCGAGGTCCTCGACGTCCGCAACTATCACACGGCGCCGCACACCGCCTACAACCTCACTCACCCCAGAAGCCCCGCCGGAAATGCTCCCGGCGGGGCTTCTGGGGTGTCTGACGGCAGTAGTTGACGGCAACGTCAGCGGACGGATGCTGCACAAAGCGGCGGTTCGTCGCCGTCGTCCGGTTCGTCGGGAGTGTCATGAATCAGGTGGACACCCTGATCAAGGGAGACACTGATGAGCTCGCTGACGGATCACCAGATCGGGTCGGTTCCTGACGGAAC
>NZ_JBIVRD010000070.1:0-24046 GCF_044755565.1 Kitasatospora sp. NPDC092286
GCGTAGGTGAGGCCCTTGAGGGTGATCAGCGAGCGGATCACGGCCTCGCGGTAGGGGCCCTGGTAGGTGCACTGGCCGGCCCACTCGTGCCAGAAGTCGGTGGTGGCGTCGAGCATCTCCTCGGCGTCCGGGGCCTTCGGGGCCTCCAGGTGGGAGGCCTGCCAGGTGAGCGCGAAGGCGATCCGCTCACCGGCGGTGACGGTGAAGTCGGCGTAGGTGGTGAGGTCGCGGCCGTAGGTCTCGGCCTCGCCGTCCAGCCACACCGAGTCGGGGCCGGCCACGGCGACGGTGCGGTGGCCGCCGTCGGCCTGCTCGACCCGGTGCACCCAGGGCACGATCCGGCCGTAGCTGAACCGCATCCGCAGCGCCGAGCGCATCCGGACGGTGCCGGAGACGCCCTCGACGATCCGGATCATCTGGGGGACGGAGTCGCGGCCGGCCAGCGGGCGCGGCGGCATGAAGTCGATCACCCGGACGGTGCCGCCCTGGGAGTCCCACTCCTGCTCCAGGACGAGCGAGTCGCCCCGGTAGCGGCGCCGGTCGGCGGGGACGGCCGGCGCGGCGGCGGTGGCCGGGGGCATCCGTAGTCCGCCGGTGCCGGCGAAGCGGACGGGCGGGACGGCTGGTGCGGCGGCCGGGGCGGGTAGGTCGACGGCCATCACCTCGGCCGGCCCGATCCGCCAGAAGCCGTGTTCATCGGTGCCGAGCAGGCCGGCGAACACGGCCGGCGAGTCGAAACGGGGCAGGCAGAGCCAGTCCACTGCTCCGTCCCTGCTGACCAGGGCGGCGGTCTGCATGTCCCCGATGAGTGCGTAGTCCTCGATACGGCCGGCCACGTGGATCTCCAGTTCGCAATGTGGTCACGACGCATCGGCGATCCGAGGAGAGCGAGCGGTCTGCGGGGCCGGGTGGTCACCCCGGGACGTCCGGCCCGCCGGGGGGTGGTGGCGGGCCTTGCTGGAGTGTCCGCGCGGGGCTCGGTCGAGTCCCTGGGTGGGTGGAAGAAGCTGGATTACGGGGAGGTCCGGTCGCGCATCGGGGACCGAGAGGTGTCCTGACCCTCCCACGCCCTCCGCGTGCTCTTGCTGTCGGCGATGCGTCCGTGCAGCTTACGACGGACGAAAGGGGCGAAGCACGCGGACGCCGCCTCGTGTGGCGCCACAATTCGGCGGAAATGCCGTGCATCGCGGCGGCTCGGCACAGGATGGCTCGGAAGGATCACCTCCGGATGACCCGTCCGGAGGGGCCCTGATGGCCCGGGAGAGAGCCCCGGAGTGGCCCGCTTCGGCCGGTGGTGCGACCGGTGTGAAAAGTGCGCCGGGTGGTGCGCCGGTGGTACGCCGCAGGTGCGCTCCCCGGGCGACCCGGGCGGGCCGGAACGCGTCCCGGCCGGGTCACTGTTACCCTGGTATCCCGTGGACCGGTGGGATCAAACGCCCCGGACCAGCCGAACCGACGACCCTCCGAGTGCCGTGCACCACACCGCACTCCCGTCGGCAGGCGACCCGCGAGCCTCCCGCCCACGTCACCTTCGACACGCGACCCACGGGAGCCCCCTCTTGGCACAGCCCCATTCCGGCAAGGCATCGAACGGCCGCGCCGTGACGACCAAGCACCTCTTCGTCACCGGGGGTGTCGCCTCTTCTCTCGGCAAGGGCCTCACCGCCTCCAGCCTGGGCGCACTGCTCAAGGCCCGCGGCCTGCGCGTGACGATGCAGAAGCTCGACCCCTACCTCAACGTGGACCCGGGCACCATGAACCCGTTCCAGCACGGTGAGGTGTTCGTCACCGACGACGGGGCCGAGACCGACCTGGACATCGGTCACTACGAGCGCTTCCTGGACACCAACCTGCACGGCTCGGCGAACGTCACCACCGGCCAGGTGTACTCGACCGTCATCGCCAAGGAGCGCCGCGGCGAGTACCTGGGCGACACCGTCCAGGTCATCCCGCACATCACCAACGAGATCAAGTCCCGGATCCGCCGGATGGCGACCGAGGACGTCGACGTGGTGATCACCGAGGTCGGCGGCACCGTCGGCGACATCGAGTCGCTGCCGTTCCTGGAGGCGGTCCGCCAGGTCCGCCACGAGGTCGGCCGGGACAACGTCTTCTTCGTGCACGTCTCCCTGCTGCCCTACATCGGCCCCTCCGGCGAGCTGAAGACCAAGCCGACCCAGCACTCGGTGGCCGCGCTGCGCAACATCGGCATCCAGCCGGACGCCATCGTGCTGCGCGCCGACCGCGAGGTCCCGCAGGCCATCAAGCGCAAGATCTCGCTGATGTGCGACGTGGACGAGGAGGCCGTGGTCGCGGCCATCGACGCCAAGTCGATCTACGACATCCCCAAGGTGCTGCACGGCGAGGGCCTGGACGCGTACGTGGTGCGCCGTCTCGACCTGCCGTTCCGCGACGTGGACTGGACCACCTGGGACGACCTGCTGCGCCGCGTGCACGAGCCGCAGCACATCGTGAAGGTCGCCCTGGTCGGCAAGTACATCGACCTGCCGGACGCCTACCTGTCGGTGACCGAGGCGCTGCGCGCCGGCGGTTTCGCCAACAACGCGCGGGTCGAGATCAAGTGGGTGACCTCGGACGACTGCACCACGCCCGAGGGCGCGCAGGAGCACCTCGGCGATGTGGACGCGATCTGCATCCCCGGCGGCTTCGGCGACCGCGGCGTGGACGGCAAGGTCTCCGCGATCACCTACGCCCGGGAGAACCGGATCCCGCTGCTCGGCCTCTGCCTCGGTCTGCAGTGCGTGGTCATCGAGGCCGCCCGCAACCTGGCCGGCCTGCCCGAGGCCAACTCCACCGAGTTCGACGCGGCCGCCAAGCACCCGGTCATCTCCACCATGGCCGAGCAGCTGGCGATCGTCGACGGCAAGGGCGACCTGGGCGGCACCATGCGTCTGGGCCTGTACCCGGCCAAGCTCGCGGAGGGCTCGATCGTCCGTGAGGTGTACGGCGGCGAGCAGTACGTCGAGGAGCGTCACCGCCACCGCTACGAGGTCAACAACGCCTACCGCGCGGACCTGGAGAAGACCGGCCTGGTCTTCTCGGGCCTCTCGCCCAAGGGCGACCTGGTCGAGTACGTCGAGTACCCGCGCGAGGTGCACCCCTACCTGGTGGCCACCCAGGCCCACCCGGAGCTGAAGTCCCGCCCGACCCGCCCGCACCCGCTCTTCGCGGGGCTGGTGAAGGCCGCCATCGAGATCAAGACGGCCGCGAAGTAGCGCACGCGCAGTAGCGCAGTAGTTCCGAGGTGTTTCACCGGACGGCGGCCCCGCGATTCCTGCGGGGCCGCCGTCCGGCGTTAGATTGTGTCGTACTGACGAAAAGGGGAGACCGATGGACGACCAGCAGCAGCCGCGGATCCGCGATGTGGCCGAGGAGTGGGAGGTCCGGGCCAGCGGGACGCCGTTCCAGGGCCGGGTCACCGGGGTGCGCACCGACGAGGTCCGGATGCCCGACGGCAGCTGGGCCCGCCGCGACTACCAGACCCACCCCGGCTCGGTCTCCGTCCTCGCCCTGGACGACCGGCAGCGGGTGCTGATCCTGCGCCAGTACCGCCACCCCGTCCGCCAGCGCCTCTGGGAGCTGCCGGCCGGCCTGCTGGACGTCCCCGGCGAGAACCCGCTGCACGCCGCGCAGCGGGAGCTGTACGAGGAGGCGCACTGCGCGGCCGGCAGCTGGCGGGTGCTGGTCGACTTCTACACCTCGCCCGGCGGCACCGACGAGGCGGTGCGGCTCTTCCTGGCCACCGACCTCTCCGAGGCCGAGGGCGAGCGCTACGAGGCGCACGGGGAGGAGCTGGAGATCGAGGTCGCC
The DNA here is from genome assembly GCF_044755565.1 of Kitasatospora sp. NPDC092286. Taxonomy (NCBI): domain Bacteria; kingdom Bacillati; phylum Actinomycetota; class Actinomycetes; order Kitasatosporales; family Streptomycetaceae; genus Kitasatospora; species Kitasatospora sp. NPDC092286. The sequence continues at coordinate 3,832 of NZ_JBIVRD010000070.1, forward strand.
CGGGTGCCGGTCGCCGAGCTGATCCGGCTGATCCAGGCCGGCGAGCTGCACAACCCCACGCTGATCACCGGCACCCTCGCCGTGCACGCCGCGCTCACCGGCCCCGGCGGGCTGGACGCGCTGCGCCCGGCCGACTCGCCGTGGCCGGCCCGGCCGTTCCGGGCATGAGCGGACGGCTTTCGCACGCCCAGTTGATCCGCCGGGGTGATTTACCGGTTCGTACGACCGGATGGCACCTCGGCTGAGCCGGACGCTCGAACTACGCTTCGCAGACAGGGCGCCCGTCCCGGGCCGCCTTCGCTGAGCGCTGGGTGACGTCGGGAGTGGCACGGGTGGCGAGGAAGACGGCGACGATGGACGCGGGGCCCGGCGCGCCCGCCGAGGGGGCCCCCTCGCTGCACCGGCTGCCCGCCGGGCCCGCGCTGTTCGTCGGCCGGCGGGCCGAACTGGCCGCGCTGCGGGCCGCCGCCGCCCGCCCGGCGGAGGGCCGCAGCACCGTCCTGGTGCTGGCCGGCCGCCCCGGCTCCGGCCGTACCACCCTGGCCGTCCGGTTCGCCGTCACCGTCGCCGCCGACTACCCCGACGGCGTGCTGTTCGCCCGGCTGTCCGCGCCCGACGGCGGCCGGGTGCCGCCCGCCCGGGCCGCCCGCCGGCTGCTGGAGCAGCTGGGCGCGGACGTCGCCGCCGTCCCGCTGCCCGGCGCCGCCGCGGACGGCCGGGACGAACCGGCCTGTGTCGCGCTGCGCGAGGCGCTGGCCGGGCGGCGGGTCCTGCTGCTGCTGGACGACGTGCGGGACGCCGGACAGCTGTGGCCGCTGCTCGCCGACGAGCCCGGCTGCCTGGTCCTCGCCACCACGGCGGGACCGCTCACCGGCATCGAGGACATCGACCCGGTGATCCTCGGCGGCCTCGACCGGCAGGCCTCCGGCGAGCTGCTCGGCGACCTGGTCGGCGGCACCCGGATCGGCTGCGACCCGGTCGGCGGGGTCGATCTCGCCGAGACCTGTGGCTCCCGGCCGGCCGCGCTGCGGCTGATGGCCGGATGGCTGCGGGGCAACCCCGAGGCGGCCGTCACGGACGCGGCGCAGGAGCTGGCCAGGGTGGTGGGGGAGGAGGACCCGAAGGCGGACCGGTCGGCGGACCGGCAGCCGGACGCGCGGTCGGATCCGCGGTCCGAGGTGGAGCCGGAGAAGAAGACGGAGCAGCGGCCCGAGCGGGCCGGGCGGTCGGTGACCGGGGTCAAGGGCGGCCGACGGGCAGCGGCCGACGGGCGGGCCGGCCGGGGAAGGCGGACGGAGGCCAGGGGCGGCGGGAGCGGTGGCGGTCACGGTGCCGGGCAGGCCGTGGGGAGCTCCGCCGGGAAGACGGCCGCGCCGGAGACCGCCACGCCGCCCGCAGCGGCCCCGGCGGCCGGCCCGGCGGACTGGGTGAAGCCGGGCCCGGCGCCCGCCGAGCCCGTTCCCGTCCCCGACAACGACCCGCTGATCGGCGCGTTCACCCTGCTGTACGCGACGCTGCCGGCCGCCCAGGCGCGGCTCCTGCGCGCGCTCACCCTCGCGCCCGCCCAGACCGCCGACCTGCGGACCGCCTCCGCCCTGGTGGGCTGCCCGGCTCCGGAGGCGGCCGCGATGCTGGCCGCGCTGGCCGAGCTGGAACTGCTCGGCGAGGAGCCGCCCGCCGCCGACGGAACCCCCCGCTACCGGGTGCCCGGCCGGCTCCACCCCCGGCTGGTCCGGCTGCGCGAGCGGGAGGACCGGCCCGCCGAGATCGAGCTGGCCCGGGCCCGGCTGCTGGAGCGGCTCGTCCGGCTCACCGACTCCGCCCGCGCGCTGCTCGACCCGGCCGGCGGTCCCGGCCCCGACCCGCTGCCCGGCCCGTTGCGGCTGCGCTCCGCCGACCACGCCCGGCAGTGGCTGCTCGGCGAGCGGGACCAACTGCTCGGTGCCGTCGCCGACGCGATCGGCCAGGGCGACCTGGACGGCTCGGCCGGCCGGCTGGTCACCGCCCTGCTGCGGGCCCTGCCGCTGACCGAAGGCGCCGCGCCCGCCGACCTCTACCAGCTGCACGAACTGGTGCTGACGGTGGCCGAGCGGCACGGCAAGGCCCGGCGGGCGGCCGCCGCGCTGCTCAACCTGGGCGACCTGCAGGCCGCGGCCGGCTGCTGGGAGCGGGCCGTCACCCATTACCGGGCCGCCCTGGAGCACGCCAGGGCGGCCGATGACGAGGCCGCCTGCGCCCGGGCCCTGGAGGGCGCGGCCGGCTGTCACCGGGCGCTCGGCGACGCGGTGCGGGCGGCGGACTGGTACGGCCGGGCGCTCGGCCTGCGGCAGTCGATGGGGGACCAGCCCGCCGAGGCCAGACTGCTCGCCCGGGTGGCCGAGGCACACACCGCGCAGCGCCGTTTCGAGGAGGCCGAGCGGGAGTACCGGGCCTCGCTCGTGGTGCTGCGCAGGCTGGGCGACGAGCGCGGCCGGGCGGCCGTCGGTGCCGCCCTGGCGGACCTGCGGGAACGCTTCGACAGCGGGTGGTAGCCGGAGCTTCGGGAGTATTGTCGAATATGCCCGGTTGGGGTGCATTTGGCGGGAAGATCACTGGGGAAGCCTACGAACCTGCCAATGTGTCCGGCAGATTTATTCACTTTGGAAGGCTGACACGCCGCCTGGGCTTCATTACACTCGAACTCAGCGCGCAGAAGTCTGTGCCCCGGTGTCGTCCGGCGGCTTCCCCCTATGCGCGTCGCCCGCCGGTCTTCTCCGGTAGGGACCCCCATGGCAAGAGGACGTGTTTAGCCGTGAAGGTCGGCATCCCCCGCGAGGTCAAGAACCACGAGTACCGCGTGGCCATCACGCCCGCCGGCGTGCATGAGCTGGTCCGCAACGGACACGAGGTCTACGTCGAGGACAACGCCGGCGTCGGCTCCTCGATCCCCAACGAGGAGTACGTGGCCGCCGGTGCCACCATCCTCCCCACCGCCGACGAGGTGTGGGCCACCGCCGACCTGCTGCTGAAGGTCAAGGAGCCCATCGCCGAGGAGTACCACCGTCTGCGCAAGGGCCAGACCGTCTTCACGTACCTGCACCTGGCGGCCGACCGCGCCGGTACCGACGCGCTGATCGCCTCCGGCACCACCGCCATCGCGTACGAGACCGTGCAGCTCGCCAACGGCGCCCTGCCGCTGCTCGCCCCGATGTCCGAGGTCGCGGGCCGGCTGGCCCCGCAGGTCGGCTCGTACCACCTGATGCGCCCGGCCGGCGGCCGCGGCGTGCTGCCCGGCGGCGTGCCCGGCACCCACCCGGCGAAGGCCGTCGTCATCGGCGGTGGCGTCTCCGGCTGGCACGCGGCCACCATCGCCATCGGCATGGGCTACGAGGTGACCCTGCTCGACCGCGACATCAACAAGCTGCGCGAGGCCGACAAGGTCTTCGGCACCAAGATCAAGGCCATCGCCTCCAACGCCTTCGAGCTGGAGAAGGCCGTGCTGGAGGCCGACCTGGTGATCGGCGCCGTGCTGATCCCGGGCGCCAAGGCCCCGAAGCTCGTCACCAACGAGCTGGTCTCCCGCATGAAGCCGGGCTCCGTGCTCGTCGACATCGCCATCGACCAGGGCGGCTGCTTCGAGGACTCGCACGCCACCACGCACGCCGACCCGACCTTCAAGGTCCACAACTCGGTCTTCTACTGCGTGGCGAACATGCCGGGCGCCGTCCCGAACACCTCCACCTACGCGCTGACCAACGCCACGCTGCCCTACATCGTGGAGCTGGCCAACCGTGGCTGGAAGGAGGCGCTGCGCCGTGACCCGGCCCTGGCCAAGGGTCTGAACGTGCACGAGGGCCAGATCACCTTCGGCGCCGTCGCCGAGGCCTTCGGCCTGGAGTCCGTCTCCCTGGAGACCGTGCTCGCCTGATCGTCTCACCCCGGCCCGGGGCGGTGCGTGCCCTCGTCGGCGCCCCGCTCCGGGCCGGGCCGCCCCCGCGGGGCGGCCCGTTGGCCCCCGACCCGCTCCCCTCGGGCCGGGGGCTTCGCCGTGCCCGCGAACGGACGGTGGCCCGGGTGGGTCGCTCTGTCGTCAATTTCTGTGGGTCACGTCACCCGCCCCCGGAAACGTTAGAGTCAGGGGCCCGCCCATCCCTTGACAGAGGGTTGCCCGATAGTCGACACATCCGGCCCACTACCGTGGATTGTGTTGCTGCGAACGCCTTGAACGGCCTAGAGTCGCAAACCGTCGGCATGCTGCCACGCTGACGAATCGACATAGAGTCCTGGATGCCCAAGGAGGTAAGACGACTTGTGAATGAGTCGACATTTGCTCCCGGGGGTGGTCAGCCAGGACTGGCGGAGCACGCCGCCGGACTGCCGAGTGAGGAGCCCGGGGCCCGGCAGGCCACCGTGGGCTCGGCCGAGGTCGGCTCGGTCGCTCTCCGTACTTTCGAAGCACGCCAGACCACAGCACAGGTGACCACGGTGACCGACTACGACGCCGATCTGCCGGCCCACGGCCTGGCCTACGGCGAGTTCGCCTACGGCGCCTACGACGACCCGGACGCCGAGTACGAGCCGGACCCGGAGTACGCCGCCACGCTGGCCCCCGACGCCGCGCGCCAGCGCCGCGAGCGGGTCGGCCCGACCGGCCGGCCGCTGCCGTACTTCCCGATCCCCGCGCCGGTCGCCGAGCACGGCCCCGCGCAGATCATCGCGATGTGCAACCAGAAGGGCGGCGTCGGCAAGACCACGTCGACCATCAACCTGGGCGCCGCGCTGGCCGAGTACGGCCGCCGGGTGCTGCTCGTCGACTTCGACCCGCAGGGCGCGCTCTCGGTCGGCCTCGGCGTCAACCCGATGGAGCTCGACGTCACCGTCTACAACCTGCTCATGGAGCGCGGGCTGACGGCCGATGAGGTGCTGCTCAAGACGGCCGTGCCGGGCATGGACCTGCTGCCGTCCAACATCGACCTCTCCGCCGCCGAGGTGCAGCTGGTCAGCGAGGTGGCCCGGGAGTCCGCGCTGGCGCGCGCCCTGAAGCCGCTGCTGCCCGACTACGACTACGTCATCATCGACTGCCAGCCCTCGCTGGGCCTGTTGACGGTGAATGCGCTGACGGCCGCTCACAGCGTGATCGTCCCGCTGGAGTGCGAGTTCTTCGCCCTGCGCGGTGTCGCGCTGCTCACCGAGACCATCGAGAAGGTCTGCGAGCGGCTCAACCCCGAGCTGCGCCTGGACGGCATCCTGGCCACCATGTACGACTCGCGCACCGTGCACAGCCGTGAGGTGCTGGCGCGGGTCGTCGAGGCGTTCGGCGACCACGTCTTCCACACCGTCATCGGGCGGACCGTGCGCTTCCCGGAGACCACCGTCGCCGGCGAGCCGATCACGACGTACGCGACCAACTCGGTCGGTGCCGCCGCCTACCGCCAGCTCGCCAGGGAGGTGCTCGACCGGTGCCGCCCCGCCGAGTGAGTCTCCCGGGTGCCGACGAGCTGTTCCGGACCACCGGCGGGATGGCGCTGTCGCCGTCCCTCGCGCCGCGTCCGGCCGCCGAGGCGCCCAGACCGGAGACCGCGCGGGCCGTCAACGGTACGGACGGTGCCGAGGGCGCCGAGGGCACCGGCGAGGCCGGGCAGCCGCACGAGTACCAGCAGCAGCCGGCCGCGGCCGGAAACCGGGCCGGGACCGCCGGGCCGGGGGCCGTGGTGCCGGCGCCTTCGCAGCCGGCCGGTGCGCAGACCGCGCCGGGCGGCCGGACCGCCGCCGCTCCGGCGCAGCGCCAGCACACCGGTGCCGCCGAGGAGCAGGCCGGGACCGCCGGGCGCTCCCGGGCACGCGGCCGTGCCCCGCGCCGCCCCACCGGGCGGGAACGGCACGACGAGAAGATCACCGTGTACGTGTCCGCGGAGGAGCTCATGGATCTTGAGCACACCCGTCTGGTCCTGCGCGGCGAGCACGGCCTGGCCGTGGACCGCGGCCGGATCGTCCGGGAGGCCATCGCGGTGGTGCTGGCGGACCTGGAGCAGCGCGGTGAGGCCAGCATCCTGGTACGGCGGCTGCGCGGCCGCTGAGCGGCGTCCGAGGGGCGTCCGGGGGGTGCCGGACGGCGCGCCGGGCGGGACCGAGCGGCGCGGGCCCGGGCCGGCCGGGCGCGTCCTGTGCATCGCGCGCGGCGTGTCGGCGGCACCGGCGGGGGGCGGGCGGCCCGGCCGGGTGAAGATGGACCGTCATGCCGAGCACCGCCGAACCGCCCGCCGCCGCTGGGACCTCCGTCGCCGTGGGGACCGCCGCCGCCGATGAGCCGCAGGGCGGCTTCCGGGTGCGGCTGGAGAACTTCGAAGGCCCCTTCGACCTGCTGCTGAGCCTGATCACCAAGCACCGGCTGGACGTCACCGAGGTGGCGCTGGCCACCGTCACCGACGAGTTCATGACGCACATCCGCGCCATGGGCCCGGACTGGGACCTGGACGCCGCGACCGAGTTCCTGGTGGTCGCCGCCACCCTGCTCGACCTCAAGGCCGCCCGGCTGCTGCCCGCCGCCGAGGTCGAGGACGAGGAGGACCTCGCCCTGCTGGAGGCCCGCGACCTGCTCTTCGCCCGCCTGCTGCAGTACCGGGCGTACAAGCGGGCGGCGGCCGTGTTCGGCGAGCGCTGGGCGGCCGAACTGCTCCGACACCCCAGGACCGCCGGCCTGGAGCCCCGGCACGCGGCGCTGCTGCCCGAGGTGGTGATCACCATCGGCACCGAGCGGTTCGCGCAACTGGCGGCCAGGGCGATGACGCCCAGGCCCGAGCCGGTGGTCTACGTGGACCACATCCACACCCCGCCGGTCAGCGTGCGCGAGCAGGCGGGGCTGGTGGCCGGGCTGCTCGGCGAACTCGGGGAGGCGTCGTTCCAGCAGCTGGTCGCGGACGCGCCGGACACCCTGGTGGTGGTCGCCCGTTTCCTGGCGCTGCTGGAGCTGTACCGGGAGCGGGTGCTCGCCTTCGAGCAGCCGGAGGCGCTGGGCGAGCTGCTGGTGCGGTGGGTGGCCGAGGCGGACCGGGGCGAGGTCGAGGTGACGGACGAGTTCGACCGGCCGGCGGGCGAGCGGAAGGAGGACGGGCGCTGATGGACGGCGGTCTGGAGAGCGGGGGCGTGGAGAACGGGGGCCCGGAGGCCGGCGTTCAGGAGGCCGGGGCTTCGGAAGGGGGCGGGCGGCCGGCGCGGCGGCCGCTCGGCCTGCCGGGGCGGCCGCGGGCCGAGGAGTGGCTGGAACCGGCCCCGCTGCCGGTGGTGCCCGGGCCCTCGGCCGCCCCGGCCGTCGGACCCGGGGTACGCACACCGGAGGCGGCGGGCCGGGTCGTGCACCAGAAGTCGGCCCCGCCGACTTTCTGTGACGGCGGTGACGGTCGTGACGGCGGCGGCACGGGGGAGGGTTTCGGACTCAAGGCCGAGCTGGAGGCGATCCTGATGGTCGTGGACGAGCCGACCGGGGAGGCCCACCTGGCGTCCGTCCTGGAACGGCCCCGGGCCGAGGTGGCGGCGGTGCTGCGCGAGCTGGCGGCCGAATACACCGCCCAGGGCCGGGGCTTCGACCTGCGCCTGGTGGCCGGCGGCTGGCGGTTCTACACCCGGGCCGAGTGCGCGCCCGCCGTGGACCGCTTCGTCCTGGACGGCCGGCAGGCCCGGCTGACCCAGGCCGCGCTGGAGACTCTGGCGGTCGTCGCCTACCGTCAGCCGGTGTCCAGATCGCGGGTCTCCGCCGTCCGCGGTGTGAACTGTGACGGCGTGATGCGTACCCTGGTACAGCGAGGACTGGTGGAAGAGGCCGGATCCGAGCCCGAAACAGGTGCGATCCTGTATCGGACGACGAACTACTTCCTGGAACGGATGGGGCTCCGCGGCCTGGACGAGCTGCCGGAGCTCGCTCCCTTCCTGCCCGAGGTCGACGACGTGGAAGCGGAGTCCCTGGAGGGCACGATGATCGCGGAGGCGGTCGCCGCCGCGCAGGCCGCGGACGGCAGAGGCGAGGCCGATCGGGCTGCGCCTGATCGGCAGGGGGCGGTGAGGTCGGCCGAAACGACCGCACATCCCAGACGGAACGACGTACGGACACTTTGATGCGTAGCAGTGGCAACGGCAGGAACAGCAGTGGCGGCGGAAGCGGCCGCGGCGGACAGGGCGGGGGCCGGGGCGGCGGCTCCCACGGGGGCGGCTCCGGCCGCGGCGGCTCGGGCTCGTACGGCGGTGGCTCGGGCTCCTCGCGGGGTGGCTCGGGTTCGTACGGCGGTGGCTCGCGTGACGGGTCCGGCTCGTACGGTGGCGGTTCGGGCTCCTCGCGGGGTGGCTCGGGTTCGTACGGCGGTGGTTCGGGCTCCTCGCGCGGTGGCTCGGGTTCGTACGGCGGTGGCTCGGGCTCCTCGCGGGGCGGCTCCGGCTCGTACGGTGGCGGCTCGCGTGGTGGCTCGGGTTCGTACGGCGGCGGCTCCGGTTCGCGCGGTGGCTCCGGCTCGTACGGGCGGGACGACCGGCGCGACAGCCGTCGGGACGACCGGCGCGACGACCGCCGGGACGACCGGCGCGACGACCGCCGGTACCCCGACCGCCCGCTGCGGCCCGAGGAGCGGCGCTACGACCGCCCCGAGTACGGCGGCGGCCCCAACGCCACCCCCGCGCGCGGCGGTTTCACCGGGCGACGCCCCGGCCCGGCCCCGCGCCCGCGCCGCGAGGGCCAGGGTGCCCCGGGCGACCCGCGCCGCCAGCCCCAGCGCTCCCGCGAGCTCCAGGCCAAGATCGAGGACGCCGTCCTCGCCCGGCACGACAAGCCGGCCGTGAAGCTGCCCAAGACCTTCGGCGAGCCCGAGGGCGAGCGGCTGCAGAAGGTGCTGGCCCGGGCCGGCATCGGCAGCCGTCGGGCCTGTGAGGAGCTGATCGAGCAGGGCCGGGTCGAGGTCAACGGCAAGCTCGTGACCGAGCAGGGCAAGCGGGTCGACCCGCAGAAGGACGAGATCAAGGTGGACGGCCTGACCGTCGCCACCCAGTCCTACCTGTTCTTCGCGCTCAACAAGCCGGCCGGCGTGGTCTCCACCATGGAGGACCCGGACGGCCGCCAGTGCCTCGGCGACTACGTGACCAACCGGGAGACCCGCCTCTTCCACGTCGGCCGCCTGGACACCGAGACCGAGGGCATCATCCTGCTCACCAACCACGGCGAGCTGGCCCACCGCCTCACCCACCCCCGGTACGGCGTGACCAAGACCTACCTGGCCGCCATCCAGGGCCCGATCCCGCGTGACCTGGGCAAGCAGCTCGCCCAGGGCGTCGAGCTGGAGGACGGCTTCGCCCGCGCCGACAGCTTCAAGGTGATCTCCAACGTCGGCAAGAACTACCTGGTCGAGGTGACCCTGCACGAGGGTCGCAAGCACATCGTCCGCCGGATGCTGGCCGAGGTCGGCTTCCCGGTCGAGAAGCTGGTGCGCACCCACTTCGGCCCGATCGCGCTGGGCGACCAGAAGTCGGGCTGGCTGCGCCGGCTGACCAACCCCGAGGTCGGCCAGCTGATGCACGAGGTCGGCCTGTAGGGCCACCCGCCCGCCGGATCGTGAGGGTCCCCCGCCACTCGGCGGGGGGCCCTCACGCCGTTCGGCGGGGTCCCGCTGTGAACCCGGCCGCACCGCCGGTCACCGCCTTGTCAGCGTGATGATCCGTGGCCGAGGATTGCCACCTGACCACGACCCGCCGAGTGGCGGGACTGCGCCATCCGCGGCGCGGGTGCGAGGCGAACGGGGGAGCGGCGTCGTGTCCGATGCACCACTCAGCGCACTGGGACTGGCCGCGCCGGACGGACAGGTCTACGCGGCGCTGGTGGCCAATCCGCAGTCGACGGCGGAGGACCTGGCCGGCGCCTGCGGCCTGACGCTCCAGCAGAGCGTCCGCGCACTGGACCGGCTGGCGCAGCAGGGCATGGCGACCCGGGCACCGGTGGACCGCCACCGCTTCCTGCCGGTGGCCCCCGACGTAGCGATAGGCACCCTGATCGGCCACCGCGAGTCCGAACTGCGCCACGCCCGGGCCGAGATGCACCGTCTGATGGACGCCTTCCGGGAGGCCTCGCGCTACACCGACCCGGCGCACTCGGTCGAGGTGCTGACCGGTGGCGAGGCGATCGCGCAGCGGCTGGAGCACATCACGGAGACCAGCCAGTACCAGGTCCGCGGCTTCGACTGCCCCCCGTACATCCAGGACCCGGTGGCCGGCATCCCGTTGCAGCGCCAGCGGATGACCGAGGGGCTGCGGTTCCGGACGATCTACGACCGGGAGGCGGTGGCCTGGCCGGGCCGGCTGGAGAAGAACATCCTGGCCGGTGTCGCGGACGGCGAGGAGGCGAGGGTCCGGCCGGTCCTGCCGATGAAGATGGTCATCTCGGACGACCGGATGGCGATCATCCCGATCAGCGTCGGCGACAGCGTCCTCGACGCCGCCTATGTGATCCACCCCTCCGCGCTGCTCCAGGCGCTGGACACGCTCTTCGAGGCGGAGTGGGAGCGTGCGGTGCAGCTCCAGGCGGCGATCGGCGCCGACGAGGGGGCGCTGGAGCCGGAGGCCGACCACCGCAAGCTGCTCGGCCTGCTGGCGGCCGGCCTCACCGACGAGTCGATCGCCCGCTCGCTCGGCTGGAGCGCCCGGACCACCCAGCGCCGGCTGCAGAGCCTGATGCGCGCGCTGGGCGCCACCACCCGCTTCCAGGCGGGCATGGCGGCCCGGGAGCGGGGCTGGCTGTAGGGCGCGTCCAGGCGGGACCGGGGCGGCGGGGCTCAGCTCCAGGGGGTGAGGCTCTCCCAGCGGCCGTCCGGGCCGCGTTCGACCTTCTCCAGGCCGACCACGGCGGTCCGGTTCAGCCGTCCGTAGATGTGCGGGAACAACACGCCGGGGGTGGCCCCTGGCGGCGGTGCGCCGTGCGGGGCCTCCCACCTGACCATCGGTTCCACCAGCGACTCCTCGATCAGCAGCACCATCAGCGGACCGGGGGTGTCGGCAAAGAAGGCGTTGGCCACCGCGAGTGCCGTCTGCTCGTCCGCCGAGCAGTGGATGAACCCGTCGGTGAGCAGCGAGGCGGTGGCGTACGGCCGGCCGGGGTCGGTCAGCCAGTCGTCCAGGGGGGCGAGGTGCAGGATCATGTACCTGTTCTACCTGAACGCCCGTCACGGCGGGGGTTCGCGCGGGATGTCACAGGCCCGCCACCCTGGCGGTCGCCGACACCTCGTACACCAGCGTGACCGTCCGCCGCGCGCCCGGGCCGAGCGGCAGGTCCCAGCGGACGATGCCGTCGGCGTCGAAGGCGTCCGGCGGGGGGGAGCAGTCCTCCTTGCGCAGCCGCACCTCCACCGCCGACACCTCGGAGACCGGCACCCGCTCGCGCACCGCGACCAGCTGCTCGTCGCGCTCCTCCGGCCCGGAGAAGCGTGAGATGTGCAGCCGTACCGTCCGGGTGGTCACCGAACGCTGGGAGAGGCCCGCGGTGGCCTGCCGCTCCTCGGTCTCGCGGACCACCCGGTAGCCGTCCGAACTGCCGAACGCCAGCTCGGCGTCGGCGCCCGCCGCCGTGAAGGGCAGCTCGCCCCGGCCGGTGAAGCCGCTGCCGCGGACCAGCTCCACCGGTCCGGCGAGCAGCGCGTGCCCGGCCGCGTTGCGGAACCGGACCACCTGGGTGACCAGTGGAGACAGCTCCGGCGCGCACGCGTACTCGCTGCTCGCCGGCACCGTGAAGCCGCTCAGCGGCACCCGGTGCGCCCGGCCGTCGGAGGGGACGGTGGCCGGCGCGGGCGCGCGCAGCACCCGGACCTCGCCTCCGTCGTCCACGCCCGGCACCGCCTCGGACGGGCCGAGGGCGGCGACCGCCTCCTCGCGCAGCTCGACCGCGACGGTGCGCCGCTCCTCGGCGCCGCGCTCGCGCAGCGTCAGCACGTCCTCGGCGAGCGCGGGCGGCTGGGTGGCCAGCGCGGAGCGGGCGGTGGAGAGGGTGAGCCGGACGCCCGTCCAGTCCTCGCCGGTGCGCTGCCAGACCACCGCCTCCGACTCCAGGCGCAGACCGCCGTCGGCCAGGGCGGCCCGGTAGGACGGCCGCCAGAGGGCGCACGGCACCAGGTGGCTGACGGTCAGCCGGACCGGGCCCGCGGCCCGCGCCTCGACGGTGAGTTCGAGGTGGGCGACCAGGTCGGCCGGTTCCTCCTCGGCCTCGTCGAGCGCGATCCGGGCCAGGGACCGCTCCTCCTCCAGCTCGCGCAGCCGGGAGCGGGTGGCGCGCAGTTCCTCGCCGTAGCGCTCGCGCTCGGCGTCCACCCGGTCCAGCTCGCGCGCCCAGCGGGCCCGCTCGACCTCGCCGGCGCCGGCGCCCTCGCCGATCTCGCGCAGCAGGTCCGCGCTGAGCTGGGCGAGCAGGGCCAGCCGAGCCTCCAGCCGGTCGTGCGACCGGTCCTCGTGGCGGGCCCGTTCGTCGAGCTCGTGGACGCGCCGGCGCAGCTCGGAGTCGCCCGGGCCCGGCGGCAGCGGGGCGTGCGGGGTCCAGGCACGCACGACGCGGGCGTCCAGCACCCGGGCGCCGCCACCGGCTCCGGTGGACCCGGCCGGTCCGGTGGCCTCGGCGCGCAGGGTGCGGTCGACCGTGAGCGCGGTGACCGGGCCGAGGCGCAGCCGCTGCACACCGGCGGCGAGTTCGACGGTGGCGGTGCGCTCGACCTGGCTGCGGTCCTCCAGACAGGTGACAGCGGTGACGGGGAGGGGGATCGTGCTGGTGCTCATCGTTCAGTTCCTCCGGTTTCCGCCGACGATGGCCTTTCCGGCCGGGATTCTGATCTGGTAGCCGCCGTCGAGCTCGGCCCGGCCGCCCGGCGGCAGCTCGACCCGCCAGAGCCGGGTGCTCGGCGGGCAGTCCGGCGAGGACACCGCCGGCGCGTGCCAGTCGGCCCGCTCCTCGATCCTGATCTCGGCGTCGGACGCGACCGGCACGCGCTCGCGGACCTCCACGGTGACGGTGTGGCCGAGCCGGTTCGCCAGCTCCACGTGCACCCGGTGGTCGAGCACGGTGCTGCTGTTCAGCATGCCCGTGGTGGACTCGCGCAGCTCGGTGCGGCGCGCCACCTCGATGCTCTCGGTGACGCCGGTGCCGAGCCGGCGCAGGCCGCCCGGCGCGAGGGTGGGCAGGGCGGCGGTCAGCAGGAACTCGTCGTCGACGGTGACCTCGACGGGACCGGCCAGGACGGCCCGGTCGGTCCGGTTCGCGATCACCAGCGTGCCGTACACCTTCTCCTCGACGGAGGGGACGGTGACGTACTCGGGGCGGACGCTCACCGGGATCTCGTCGATCGTGACGGTGTGCCAGGTGCCGTCGGACGGGATGTCGGCGGGCGCGGCGGCGTCGAAGCGGTGGTCGAAGGAGCCGGCCGAGACGCGGGGCGGTACGGCGTGGCGGGGGAGCGGGAGGGGCGGCAGGGCGGCGCCGGTCCGCTCGAACGAGGTTCTGGGGGCGGGCGGGCGGAGGATGCCACGGCGGGCGGCGGGTTCGTCGGGGCCGGCCAGGACGAGGGAGGGGTAGTCGAGGAGCGCGGCGTCGGGGGCGGGGGGTGCTTCGGGGGATCCGGGGGTGTCGGCGGTGCTGGTGCTGGTGGCGTTGGTGGATCCGGCGGCTTTGGCGGCGCCGGGGCCGGGGGCCGCGCCGCCCGCCCTGGCCCGGCGGGCGAGGACCGGCGCCGGGGCCGGTCCTCCCGGCTGGGGCAGGGGCGGCGACGGGGGCGCGCCGTAGCCGGCGAAGCCCGGGGGCGGCGGGAGCGGCTCGTCGGCGGACAGGACGCCTCCGAAGCGGGGCCCGCCGGGAGCGGCCGGGGCGACGGGGGCGGCAGCGGCGACAGGGGCCGCGAGGAACGGGGGTGTGGCGGCCGCGACGGCGAGCGGGCCCCGTCGGCGCGGCTCGGGGCGCGGGCCCGGCGCGTCGTAGCCGGTGAACAGGTCGGCCAGGCCCGCCGGGGGCTCGCGCCAGCCGGAGGGCGGCGGGGCGGGCTGGCTGCGGCCGATCCGCAGCGAGCGCAGCCGGGGCAGGTCGGTGCGCCGTTCCAGGTCGGCGGTGGAGAGGGCGAGGCGCACGCCCGTCCAGTCCTCGCCGGTCTGCTGGGCCACCGAGGCGCGCAGGACCAGCCGTCCGGTGTCGGACCCCTGCCGGTACGACAGGCGGTAGGCGGGCACCCAGCGGGCGGCCGGGACGCCGTACTCCACCTCGATGTGGAGGTCGGTGGTGTTCGCGGTGGTGCTGTCGGCGGTGTCGGCGGGCGTTTCGTCGGGCGTGGTGGGGGTGGTGAGGGTGAGCAGGACGGTCGCGGAGGTCTCCACGGGCCGGGCCGGGTCGGCCGTCGAGGCACGCTCCAGCCGGTCGGTGAGCACCTCGGTGCGGTGCTCGGCGAGTTCGAGCTCCCGGGTGAGCGCCTCGGCCCGCCGGTGCAGCCCGGCCAGCCGCTCGTCGACGAAGTCGGCCAGCTCCAGCCAGGCGTCCGCCGGTGTCCGGCGATGCGGGTCGCCGTGCCGCCGCTGCGGTGGCACGGCGCGCAGCGAGGCCGTCTCGGCGATGGCGGTGAGGACCAGCCGGTGCCGCTCGCGGACGGCGCTCTCGCTCTCCCGGGCATCGTTCAACTCGCTTCGAAGATCAGGGAGTTCGGCGGTCGTACGGAGCTCTGCGACCGGTTCGAGCCGGGCCTCGGTGACGGCGGTGCCCGGGGGAGCGTCGAGCACCCTGGCCCGCAGCGTACGGCCGTCGAGCACCCGGGGCAGTCCGGTCAGCCGAAGCCGCCCGCCCGGCGGCACGGCCACCCGGGCCCGACGGCGGCAGACCGCGCCGACCGCGTAGACCACCACCGAGTCGAGCACGGACGGATGGGCCGGGACCGCCGGGCCCGGGTGGTGCCGTCCGTCGCCGGGCCCGTTGTCCTGTCCGGTGTCCGGTCCGTTGTCCCGCCCGTCGCCGTCGTACGGCTTGTCGTCCGTGCTTCGCCGATCGTCCACCCGCCAACCCCTTCGCTTCCGTTCGCGTCGCTCGCGCCGCGCCACCCTTGGGCGGCCAGTCTGCCCCGCCGTGGCACGGGCGGCTCCGGATTTCGCCGTGCGCGGCGTGTGGGAGGACGGGCCCGGCGGCGGGGTGGTTGCGGCGGCGACAAGTGGCCCGTGATGGCCGCAGGGCTCGTGGGGATGCGAGAGGATGGGGCAGCACGTCCAGGCCAGCCCCCCGTGAGGAGAGCCACCCCGCCATGCGCACTGCCGCCGTCGTCGGTACCGGACTCATCGGCACCTCCGCCGCGCTCGCCCTGACCGGCCGCGGGCTGACCGTCCATCTGGAGGACGCCGACCCGGACGCGGCCCGGACCGCCGCCTCGCTCGGCGCCGGCATCACCGAACCCGCCGACGGACCGGTGGACCTGGCGATCATCGCGGTCCCGCCCGCGCTGGTCGGCAGGGTGCTGGCCGACTGCCAGCGCCGGGGCCTGGCCCGCTGCTACACCGATGTCGCCAGCGTCAAGGCCGGCCCGCGGGCCGAGGTGGCCGCGCTCGGCCTCGACACCGTCCACTACATCGGCAGCCATCCGATGGCCGGCCGCGAGCGCTCCGGTCCGCTGGCCGCCCGCGCCGACCTGTTCGAGGGGCGGCCCTGGGTGCTGACCCCCACCGCCGACACCGACACCGAGACGCTCAACGCCGTCCTGGAACTGGTGGCGCTCTGCGGCGCGATGCCGATCGTGATGGACGCCGCCGCGCACGACCGCGCCGTCGCCCTGGTCTCGCACGCCCCGCAGCTGCTCTCCTCGCTGGTCGCCGCCCGGCTGGAGCACGCCGACGAGACGGCCATAAGGCTCTCCGGCCAGGGCGTCCGGGACGTCACCCGGATCGCCGCCTCCAACCCCGGGATGTGGATCGACATCCTCTCCGCCAACGCGGGCGCGGTCGCCGACATCCTGGAGGAGGTCGCCGTCGACCTCGGCGACACCGTCACCGCCCTGCGTGCCCTGGAGGCCGCCGAAGAGGGCGAGCGGCATGCGGGCGCGGCCGGCATCGAGGCCGTGATGCGCCGGGGCAACACCGGTCAGGCCCGCATCCCCGGCAAGCACGGTTCGCCGCCCACCCGCTACGAGACCGTCGCGGTGGTCCTCGGCGACCAGCCCGGCGAGCTGGGCCGCCTCTTCGGCGAGGTCGGCGCGGCCGGGGTCAACATCGAGGACGTCGACATCGAGCACTCCACCGGCCAGCAGGTCGGCTTCGTCCAGCTGTCGGTCGCCCCGGCGGCGGTGAAGCCGCTGACGGTCGCGCTGCGGGCCAGCGGGTGGAGCGTCCGGGACTGAGCGAGGCGCTTCGCCTCCGGGTGGTCGAGGGTCGGGGCGGCCGCGGGCCGAACGCCGGTGGGGGACGGGGAATGATCATCGATGTGCCGCTCGCCGAGGGCGAGCCGGGCGACGTACGCGAGCTGGCCGCCGTCGGCAACGACGGGTTCCTGGCGGCGGTGGTGGGCGGCGGGTTCCGCATCCACCACCGGAGCACGGCGACGCTGCTGGACACCGCGCGCCCTCGGCACGACCCCGCCGAGGGCGAACCGAGCTGGAGCCTGCTGGTGCGGGCGGCCCATCTGGCGTTCGCCGGGCACCTGCCGCTCAGCCTGTCGCCGGACGTGCTCTGGTACGCCGTCGTCCACGAGATCGCCGTGCATCTGCGGCTCAACGCCGAGCAGTACGCCGGGCTGTTCACGAGGACGCCGGGCGAGCGGTCGACCATCACGGTCCGGGACGACAGCCTGCTCGGCCCCGATCCCGACTGGGCCCGTTCGATCCGCCTGGTCCGCGAACCGCTGGAGCAGGCGCTCGGGGCGGAGACCGTGGAGCTGTTCCAGCCGTCCTTCTCCACGACCACACCCGACGACGTGTCGGCCGCGCTGGTCGCGCTGATGGACGTGGTCAGCCCGTACTACGAGTTCCGCTGGGAATCGCTGTGCGGCATCCCGAGCATCCGGCTGGAGGGCACGGCGGAGGACTGGCGGCTGCTGGCGTCGCGGGTGGGCGAGCTGGAGCAGTGGTTCGACGGGCTGCGCCCGTGGTTCGCGGACCTGCGGCCGGTGCTGGACACCATCGCCCGGGCGGCGGCGGGCGAGGTGGACGAGGAGTTCTGGCGCTCGCTGTACACATGGGAGTCGATGTCCGGCGGGGACTTCGTCTCCGGCTGGATCACGGCGTTCTTCGCCCACACCCAGACGCCCGACGGGCCCCGGCCGAGGGAGACCTTCGGCTGGCGCGGTCGGCAGGACCGTCGGCGACGCCGGCGCGTCCGGCCGGACGGCCGGACGGATCGGCCGGTGAGGTTTCTGGAGAACGACTTCCCGTCGCACGTCTCCAAGGTCCCGTTCCAGTGGGAGCGGCCGGGCGGCATTCGTGCCATGGCCTTCGTGGCCGGGATACTCGGAGTGGAGCGGGACGGGGAGTTCGTCCGGCCGAGGCTCGGGCATGCGGTGCTGGAGATCGACCGGGCCGGGGTCTGACGCGGCCGGACCGGGGTCTGGCGCCGGTCCATTAACCTTGAGGGAGACATTCCCAGGTTTCCGGTTCCCGGCTGCCGGTTTCCTTCCGGCTTCCGTCCCGTTGACATGCTTCAGGCTTCAGGCCTTAGAGAGAGGTTCGCCCGTGGACACTGCCGACCGAGCGCACGCCCCGGTCGTCGTCGCCATCGACGGACCCTCCGGCTCCGGCAAGTCGACCGTCTCGCGGGCGGTCGCCGCCAGGCTGGGCCTGAGCTTCCTGGACACCGGCGCCATGTACCGGGCGATGACCTGGTGGATGCTGGCCAACGGGGTCGACGTGGACGACCCGGAGGCCGTGGCCGTCGCCTGCGGAAAGCCGGTGATCGTCTCCGGCACGGACGCGGACGGCCCGACCATCACGGTCGACGGTCGGGACGTCTCCGGCCCGATCCGCGGTCCCGAGGTGACGGCGCAGGTCAGCGCGGTGTCCGCGGTGCCGGCGGTGCGCTCGCGACTGGTCGAGCTGCAGCGCGGCTGCGCCCGGGTCGCCGAGCGCGGCATAGTCACCGAGGGCCGGGACATGGGGACCGTGGTGTTCCCGGACGCCACCGTCAAGATCTTCCTGACCGCCTCGGAGACGGCCCGCGCCGAGCGGCGGGCGGCCGAGCTGCGGGCGAAGGGCGTGGACGAGGCGACCATCACCGCGATGGCCGCCGACCTGGCCCGCCGGGACGCGGCCGACTCCTCGCGGAAGACGGCCCCGCTGACCCAGGCCGCGGACGCGGTGCTGGTGGACACCAGCGAGCTCACCCTGGAACAGGTGATCGGCACGATCACCGCGCTGGTGGAGGAGCGGGCCGGGCTGTCCGCGGTCTGAGCAGGGCGTTGGAACGTCCCGGGCGTCGAGTCGTCCCGGGACATGGATCATCCGGGCGTTGGTTCGTCCGGCCGGTGCCGTGGTGGCACCTTCACTGAAGTACTCGCGCTGCCCCGATCGGGCAGGTACGCACGGCGCGCCCCTGGGAAGGGCCGGGCCGGGAAACGGAAAACACGAACATGACCGCAGAGCACTCCACCACCGGCCACGGTGAGCTGGACGCCGCCGAGTACGCCGAGTTCATGGCGCTCGCCGCCGAGGAGGGGTTCGACCCCGAGGACGTCGACGGCCTCGGTGACGCCGACCACGCGCCGCTGCCGGTGCTGGCCGTCGTCGGCCGCCCGAACGTCGGCAAGTCGACCCTGGTGAACCGCATCATCGGCCGCCGTGAGGCCGTCGTCGAGGACAAGCCGGGTGTCACCCGGGACCGCGTCAGCTACGAGGCCAGCTGGAACGGCCGCCGCTTCAAGGTCGTCGACACCGGCGGCTGGGAGATCGACGTCCTCGGGATCGACGCCATGGTGGCGGCGCAGGCCGAGCTGGGCATCGAGACCGCCGACGCGGTGCTGTTCGTCGTCGACGCCACCGTCGGTGCCACGGACACCGACGAGGCCCTGATCAAGATCATCCGCCGGGCCGGCAAGCCGACCGTGCTCTGCGCCAACAAGGTCGACGGCCAGTCCACCGAGGCCGAGGCCGCGTACCTCTGGTCGCTCGGTCTGGGCGAGCCGTACGCCGTCTCCGCCCTGCACGGCCGCGGCTCCGGCGACCTGCTCGACGCCGTCATGGCCGCTCTGCCCGAGGCCCCGCCGCAGACCTTCGGCGACGCCGTGCTCGGCGGCCCGCGCCGGGTCGCGCTGATCGGCCGCCCCAACGTGGGCAAGTCCAGCCTGCTCAACAAGGTCGCCGGCGAGGAGCGGGTGGTCGTCAACGAGCTGGCCGGCACCACCCGTGACCCGGTCGACGAGATGATCGAACTCGGCGGCAAGACCTGGAAGTTCGTCGACACGGCCGGTATCCGCCGCCGCGTCCACCTGACCGCCGGCGCCGACTTCTACGCCTCGCTGCGCACCTCCGCCGCGCTGGAGAAGGCCGAGGTCGCGGTCGTCCTGGTCGACGCCAGCGAGAGCCTGGCCGAGCAGGACACGCGGATCATCTCGATGGCCGTCGAAGCCGGTCGCGCCGTCGTGATCGCCTACAACAAGTGGGACCAGCTGGACGAGGAGCGCCGCTACTACCTGGAGCGCGAGATCGAGCGCGACCTCGTCCAGGTGCAGTGGGCCCCCCGGGTCAACGTCTCGGCCAAGACCGGCCGGCACATGGAGAAGCTCGTCCCGGCGATCGAGACCGCGCTGGCGGGCTGGGAGACCCGTATCCCGACGGCCCGGCTGAACGCCTTCCTCGGCGAGCTGGTCGCCGCGCACCCGCACCCGATCCGGGGCGGCAAGCAGCCGCGCATCCTGTTCGGCACCCAGGCGGGCACCCGTCCGCCGCGCTTCGTCCTGTTCGCCTCGGGCTTCCTGGAGGCCGGGTACCGCCGGTTCGTCGAGCGCCGGCTGCGTGAGGAGTTCGGCTTCGTCGGGACGCCGATCTCGATCTCGGTCCGGGTGCGGGAGAAGCGCAAGCGCAAGTAGTAAGCAGTCGGTCCGGCCGTGGCCACGGGTACGGCGACGGACGCGGCGCGGTGCGTACCGGTGTGTGTCGGTGCGCGTCGGAGCCGGTGAGGGCCCCGCCACTTCGGCTTGGGTTCAAGGGGTCGTCGCAACACCACTTGGTTTTAGGTGGTGAGTAGATCACGTAGACGCTCGGCTGGGGTATTCCAGCCGAGCGTCTTG
>NZ_JBIVRD010000071.1:0-23525 GCF_044755565.1 Kitasatospora sp. NPDC092286
CCGTTGCGCTGAGAGGCGCACGGCGGGTTCGGAGAGCGGTCCGGGGAAACGGACCGGGAGCAATCCCGGCACCGCGCCCCGGGCCGACTCACCAAACGGATGCGGCGGAGCCTGGCCCGGCGGAGCAGGGCGGTGAAGTGCCGGGTGAGCGTGGCCCCTTCGATGGGGGCGCCATTGGGCCGGGTGAAGACGTAGCCGCTGTCCTTCCAGCCCGCGCCCGCCGCATCGCGTTCCTGGCGCTGCTGGTCGCGGTGCTGTTCGAGTGAGCGCAGGCACGGCGTGGGCAGGGCGATCCGCCGCTCGGAACTCTGGGTCTTGGTCGGCAGTGCGGTCAGGCCGCCGGAGTTGGTGCGTTGGAGGGTGCGCCGGATGCTGGCCGTTCCGCCGGCCAGGTCGAGGTCTTCCCAGCGCAGGCCGAGGAGTTCGCCCTTGCGCAGTCCGGTACGCAGGGCGAGTTCGAACAGCGCGCTCAGTCGGTGGCCGCTGGTCGCGGTGAGGAACGCGCGTGTCTCCTCGGTGGTGAGGGGTTCGAAGCGACGGGGGCGGGGTGTGCCCATGCGGACGTTGCGGGCGACGTTGCGGGGGATCTCCTCCTCACGGACGGCATGCTCCAGGGCCGACTTGAGTACGGAGTGCACGTAGGCCAGGGTCAGCGGGGAGAGGCGCTTGGAGCAGCACTTCCCGACGGCGCAGCACTGCGGCTGGTCGCGGGTGGTGTCGAGGCCGCGTGCACAGCACTGGCAGGTGGTGCGGAGCTGGTCGAGCCAGGTGCGGACGTCCTTGGCAGTGAGCTTGGCGAGCTTCTTCCTGCCGAGGCCGGGAATGAGGTAGAGGCGGGTGCAGGCGGTGTAGCGGGTGTGGGTGTTCTCGCGGAGGCGGTGGATGGCGACGGTCTCCAGCCAGTAGGTGAGGAAGGCTGCGACGCTGCCCTGGGCGGAGGCGGCGGGGACTCCGCGGTTGCTGGTGGCGATCTTCTCGGTGAGCTTCGTCAATGCCTCCTTGCGGGTGCTCCCGTAGACGCGGACGCGCTTGCGGGTGTCGCCGACGGCCAGCACGTAGCCAGCGGCTTCCCAGCGGCCGTCCTTTCGCTGGTAGACGGTGCCGTCCCCGTTGGCGCGGATGCGGCGGGAGGCGGGGGTGTCGCGGGGCGCGGTCATCAGGCGGCTTCCTGTTCGAGTCGGGCGCGGATGAAATCGGTGAGGGCGCGGGTGGGGATGCGGCGGGAGCGGCCGAGGGTGATCGAGCCGAGTTGCCGGGTGCGGAGCAGGTCGTAGACGGCCGAGCGGCCGAGCTGGAGGCGGGCCATGACCTGGGGGACCGTCAGCAGTTCCTCGGCAGTGTTCGGCCGCGGCGGGAATGCGGCGGGCGCGTGCGGCGTCATCAGCAGCCCCCTTCCGCCGTGAACTGGCGTTCCAGTTCTCTGCTGTGCCGGACGGCGGCGGCGAGGAGTTGCGCGCCGGGGGTGTAGCCGGAGCCGTGGTAGGTCCAGTGGCCGATGAGGAGGGTCGTGTTCGGGTCGAGGTCGGGCAGGTCGGCGTGTGTGCGGGCTTGTTCGGTGCGCCAGGTGCGGCGTTCGTCGCGCAGTTGGCCGAGGGTGACGGAGTAGCAGCGGGACTTGGTGGAGAAGTGGCCCCGGAAGCCGAGCATGTGTGCCCTCTTCCAGAGCTTGAGGTCGGTGAACTCCGGCCGCTGGCCCAGGTCCCAGCAGGTGCGGATCATCTGCCGTACGTGCCGCTCGACGGCCAGGCGGGGCAGTGGGCGGGACTGGCCGGTACCCGATCCCGTCACCGACGCGGGTGACCCGCAGCAGTGGAATGCCTACGCGTACGCCAACAACAGCCCCGTCAACAAGTCCGACGCCAATGGCCTGAAGGTCGGTTGTGACTTCGCGGCCGAGTGCAGTAACAACCACGATTACGTCCGTAGCAACGGCCAGGCTGTTGATGCGGTGTTCATCTACAGTCCTCCGGCCTCGACGGCGCCCACCCCTCCGCCTACCGCAGACCAGCAGAAGGCCCAGGAGCAGAAGGCCGGGGCGGAGAAGGTCAGGAACGAGGGAAAGCGCAAGCGCGACGAGATCGTGCACCAGGTCGTCGACCTGATCGGTGACCTGATCGGCTTCAACGACGCCCGTGACTGCTTCACCAAGGGCGACGTGATGGCCTGCGTCAACACGGCTCTGAACGCGGTTCCCTGGGGCAAGCTCTTCAAGGCCGTCAAGGTCGGTATCAAGGCCTTCAAGATCTACAAGGAGATCGACAAGGCCTACGACATGATCCGCTCCGGCGAACGCGCCATGGCGGACGCCGAGAAGGCCATCGTCCGGGCCAATACGGCTGCAGCCGAAGCGCGGGCAGCGGAGAGAGCCGCCGCCAAGGCCGCCGAAGAAAAGGCGGCCAAGGAAACCGCCACAGACGCCGCGGGCACAGAAGGCAAAGCCGTCGCGGCCGAAGCAGACGAAGCGGCCGGCACCAGCTGCCCCCTGCGCAGGAACAGCTTCCCCACCGGCACCCAGGTCCTGATGGGCGACGGCACACTCAAGCCGATCGAGGAAATCCACGACGGCGACGTCGTCATGGCCACCGACCCCCAGACCGGTGAGACCCGCCCCGAGACCGTCACCGCGACCATCACCACCCCCGACGACAAGGACTTCACCGACCTCACCCTCACCGACGAAGCGAGCCCCCGCGGCCCGCCCGCCGACAACCCGGCGAAGATCACCTCGACCTACCACCACCCCTACTGGAGCGAGACCCGCCAGCAGTGGGTCGACGCCGGCGAACTCACCCCCGGCGAGCACCTCCGCCGACCCGACGGCACCACCCTCACCATCCAGTCCGTCCGCAACTACCCCTACGCCGTCACCACCCACAACCTCACCGTCAGCCTGCTCCACACGTACTATGTACTGGTTGGTTCCACGTCAGTACTGGTTCACAATTGTGCAGCGCCCACTATCAGAATTTCTCCGGCCGCATCTGACTGGGCCACGAAGGGCGCGCACATGCATGTCGGAAGTTCCGAGGTTCGGATCTTCCCAACAGGTGACGGCGGGGTCGGATTTGAGGGACTTCGCATGAGTAATGGAATGGCCAGTGCGCGTGATGTGGCAGCCGCACGAAATGCCATCATGAGCAACCCTGAAATGAGAGCCGATCTCATTGATAAGGCGCGATCTGCTATGGCAGATATGAATGATCACAACTGGGGAAACTCGGTCAATCGAGCACCAGAAATGAACTTCCTTATCAAAGCACTGGAGAAGATCGAGTGACGGTCATCAGCTTCCTTGCGAGCGCAGCAGTGACAGGAACTGTCGCAGGCTTGGGCCTTGGCGCCTCGCCGGGACAGATCCGCGATGCACTGGGGGGCCAGTGCATCGCGGATCGGAGGAAGAAGTCTCTGCGTCTGGATTACGGGCTTCTGGAATTCAACTTGTTTGAAGGATCCTGCGAGACTATCGCGATGCAGGTTCATCGGCTGGCGAACGGGACTGAGGGTCTAGTTCCCTCTGTCTTGAGCGCCTACTTTCAGGGGCTCTCGCGAGGGATTCCATTTCAAGCTCTTCGCGATGAAATCGAGAGAGATGGCACCTGCTTGTTGGAGGAACTTCAAAGGCAGCATGGGTATCGGTGCTATCGCGTCGCCAAATCTCATGTGAATCTCTACGTTGTCGATGAAGTCGCGCCGAAGGGGGAGCCCCTCGCTCCCGGTGATCTGTGGTCGATCATGATCTCTGGGCGCGGTTGACGGCAACACCGCCGGACGCCGCAGCCCCCACGAGGTTCTCGTGGGGGCTGCGGCGTGTCAGACCGCAGTTCAGCGGACAGCTGTCGCGGCAAGGGGTGGACCGTCAGGTCCGTCGTTGTTGCCGAGGACGCTGCTCAGGGTTTTGATGGCCTGGCGCTGGAGGCGGAGTCGGACCGTCGACCCGGCCGAGCTCCAGGCTCGCCAGGTGGGCCCGGACCCTACCGCAGGCGGTAGGGTCCGGAGGTGCCGCGACGGTGCAGGGGCCGGGTCGGTCCGCTCACGGGCGTTGCCAGGGGTGGGGCGGCCGAGTCGGGATCACCGAAGCCATGCTCGGCGCCGCGCCCGCAGGGATAGTCCCCTTCCCAGACGCGCGCGGCACGGACACGGGGTCAGCCCCGCACGCTCGGAGACATCAGAGCAGGCCGGTTGATATCGGCGCCCTGCGGAGGGGCAGCCGGCAGGGTGGCGTGAAGTTGCCTTGGCGGCTTAAGCGTTGGTGCGGGAGGGGACCGCGTGCCGTGTACCGGGAAATGGCCTGACGAGGCGACCGCCTCCGGCGATGCGCCAAAGAGGTGGATGGGCTTGTCCGCTGGTGGTCAGCATCCGAGAATCCCGCCGATCAGCTCGCCGAGGAGCCGGACGGCGGCCCGGGTGCCTTCCCGCCGGCGGTGGTTGCGTCCAGGGTCGAGCCGGCGCGGCGGCGCGGGGCGGTGCACCCGCGGGCGTCCGGTTCGTCGCGTGGCCCTGGTGCGCATTGCTCGGTTCATCTTGTCCAGCCCTTCCATGTGGCCGCTGGGGGGGGCGGCGCGTGGCTGAACTGTGCCCGGTGCCCGGCGTGTTCGTGGCTGATCCGCTGTTTCCTGTGGATAAGTACCCGCCTGTGGACAAGGACCATCCCTCGAACGGGTGCCTGTGGCAGCGGGGCCGCCCGCTGGGGGAGGGGGGCGGTAGCGGATGTGCCAGCAGTCCGAGACTAACGGTTGAGCGTTCAGCGTGCGGGCCTGGTGGATCCGCGGGCGCGGTGTGACCATCTCGATCTCTTCACGCCGGTGGTCGAACGGTCGTGTCGAAGCTGCGATCCGGAGCAGGACGCGCCGGTCGCGGAGATGACGATCTGATCCTCGCCCCGGGTCTTCCGGCGGCAGTGGGAGAGCCGGCGTGAGGTTCTCGCGGTTGGCGGGCACATGGGGGGCGTGTGTGTCGGCGCTCCGGGCCCGGCAGGGGCGCGCAGCGCTGGTGAACGCGCTGTCGCGGCAGATCGAATTTGTCCGGAGGCTGATCGAGTGTGGCCGGTCCTGCTGTCGTTGGCGGGTGCTGCCGGTGCTGCGGGCCCTGTTCATCAACGTGGTTTTCCACGGTGTGAGTTGAGGGTGCTTGGCGGTGCGTTGGAGCCGTTCGCGGGCGGTAGCGTTTTCGGTGGCTCCGATGCGGAGCTGCCCCGGACGGTGTGCGACCACTGTCCGGGGCGTTGGTCGTTCGATCACGAGAAGGTTGGCACCCATGCATGAGCGAACTGCCCGAGGGCGGGCTTACCCGCCCTCGCGGGCCCCTCAATCTAGCAGCGGTCCGCGGAGGCCCGTGGGATTGCGCGCGGCCGCCCTGGTCGCGTCCGGGTTGCTGTGCGGCAGCACGGCGCCCGTGCTCGTCGTGGCAGGGATGGCGTTGGGGGGCCTGCGGGTTGAAGCCGAGCAGGCCCTGCTGGTCGCGCTGTTGATGCAGGCCGGCGCCCCGCGGAGCGGGAGCGGAAGCTCGGACTTGCGGCACTGACGGAGCCGCCGGTGCGGCCCGCCCGTGAAGGGGCGGGCCGCGCCCGGGGCGCGTGCCGCTTCCTTTGCGGTCCGCCGCCCGAGGCACCTGTCCGTGTTCACGACCGAGTTGACGTGGGGAGGCCGCGATGCCTGCTGACCGAAGCCGACTCTCCCGGCGCCGGTGCCGTTCCGGCATCGGCTTCACCGCCTTCGTGGCCCTTCAGGAAGAGGGCTACCTGCGATACGCGCGGGCGCGGCTGGGCGACCGGGCTCTGAGCCAGGTCGCCGTCGAGATGGCGTTCGAGCGTGTGGAAGTCCATTGGGACCGGGTGCTGTTGGACAGGCGTCCGGGGGCGTATGCCTGGTGCATTCTGCGGGCCGCTGTCGTCGCGGTCCTGGGGGCCTGTCCTTCGGCGGCTGAAGGGGACAGGCTGCACGCCTGTCTGCCGCCGGCGCCGGCCGACGCCGCTCTCCTGCACCACGGGCTCGGCATGCCGGTCGGGAAGGCCGCGCAGCTGATGGGAGTCGACGAGCCCGACGTGCGCGCCGGTCTGCTGACGGCCCGGCGCCTGCTGGGCGCCAACGCCGTCATGCCTGAGGAGGTGTACTTCTCGAAGTTCTAATCGCATACCGAACGGACCGGCGCGCGCTCCGGGGCGTGATCGCCCAGGTCGCGCGAAGGTTCGTCATGAATGCACCACGTCACCCGATCCAGCGGTGGTGTGCTTCGTGCTGCCCCTCTACGATGGATGGATCAAGCCGCCGGGACCGGACCGGGGTTGCCGGACACGGAGGGGTACCGTGGGCGAGTCCGATCTGACGAGCCGGGTGAACGTGGAGATCCCGGCCGCAGCGAGGATGTTCGACTTCCTGGGAGGCGGGACCAACAACTTCCCCGCCGACCGCCGGAGCGTCGAGGACCTGCTCGCCCTCGCCCCCAGCAGCCGCGAACTCGTCATCCAGAGCAGGGCTTTTCTGCTGCGGGCGGTAGAGAGTGTCGTGTGCGACCACGGGATCACCCAGATCCTGGATCACGGGTCCGGGTTCCCGGCCGAGCGCAATGTCCATCAGGTGGCCCAGGCCGTCGACCGGAACTGCAGGGTCGTCTACATCGACAACGACCCGACCGTGATCCTCCACAGCCGGGCACTGCTCGACGAGAACGAGAACGTGCGGATCCTCGGTGCCGACATCGCCGATCCGGCAGCCATCCGCCAGGGCACCGAGGGGTTCATCGACTTCGACAAGCCGGTCGCGATGCTGTTCGTGTCGGTCCTGCACTGCTTCGCCGACGACCTCCAGGCGGCCGCGATCGTCCGTGAGAGCGTCCGGGGCCTGCCGCCCGGAAGCGTCGTCGTCCTGTGCCAACTGGCCAGCGATCGAGCGGACTTCCGCCGGCAGGTGACCGGCTTCATGAGGGAGCGCACCGGCGGCAGGTGGGGGCGGGTGCGAAGCCGGGACGATGTCGCCGATTTCTTCGACGGCCTCGACGTCCAGGAGCCCGGGCTTGTGGACGTCAGCGACTGGCGCCCTGACACCGAAGTGCTCGCACGTCAGCGCAGCCTTGAGTGGATCACCTACGGAGGGCTCGCCGTGGTGCGGTGAACACCGTCCTCAGAGCTGCTCCAGGTACCCGGCCTGCGCCTTCAGCAGCAGCTCCTGGCTGCCGGTGCGGTCCAGGGAATGCCCCATCAGGCGCCACAGCATCTCCTTGGCGTAGGTGAACTGCGACGGCCCCTTGGACTGCGCGTCCTCGTCGTCGGTCGGCACCAGGTAGTCCGCGGCCATCAGGCCCTCGTTGTAGATGAGTTCGGGCAGACCGGTGGTGCGGAAGTCGAGGTGGGTGATGCTGGTGATGCTGGAGGCGGCCGTGCAGTCCCGGGGGACGACGCGGATGCCGTAGCCGGGGGTCTGGGTGAGGCGGATCAGCCGTTCCATCTGCTCGACCATCACCTGCGGTGAGCCCACGGTGCGGGTGAGGACCCCCTCGTCGATGTAGTGGACGGTGCGGACCTCGGCATCGCGCACCCGGTGCTGGCGCTGCAGCCGCAGCGCCACCCGCCGGTCGATCTCGGAGTCCATGGATCCGGGGAGGTCGCCGGCGATGAGCGCACGGGCGTACGCCTCGGTCTGGAGGAGGCCGGGGAACACGACACGCTCGTAGCCGTAGAGCTTCCAGGCCTTCGCCTCCAGGGCGATGAGCCGTTCGACGAAGCGCGGCAGCAGGTCCCGGTAGGGGGCCGTCCACTCGGGCTGCATCGCATGGCGCGCCAGCTGCTCGAACTCGCGCAGGACCTCCTGGGGGACCTTGTACGTGCGCATCAGCGCCCGTACGTCCTTGAGCGTGACCGGGTTGTTGCCGGTCTCGAAGCGGCTGAGCTTCGAGGCTGAGAACCCGGCGGTCCTGGCCGCGGCCTCCTTCAGCGTGGTCTTGTCGCGCAGAAGACGAAGGCCGGTGCCGAGCAGAATGCGGGAGGCGGTCGGACTGTCCGCCCCGGAAGCCGCCATGCGGGCGAACCCGAACACATTTTCGGCGAAATTCTGGCCCTGATTACCGGCCGACACGCGGGACCTCCCCAATAGCGAGCATCGACACTCGATTGTGGCACAGCGCGGTCCCGCGTGTCGCGTGGCGAATTACCCGACTAGCGGGTCATCAGGGGCACGTGTGATCGAATTCTCCGGCCTTTGACCCTCCGAGGAATGTCCTGAACTCGTCAGGCGTGAAGATGAGCGCCGGTCCGTCCTTGTGCCGGCTGTTCCGCAGCGCGATATCACCCCCCGGCAGGGCGGCGACCTCGACGCACTGTCCGACGCCGTTGCTCGCCGCCGCCTTGATCCACTTCACACCCGGGATCGTGTCCGCCCGAACCCCATTGGCAATCATGTCTCACTGTCCTTTCTGTCGTGGAGGAGAAAAGGTTTCCGCAGGGCCCCTTTCCGCGCTGGAAGCCGCAGGTCAAAGGCCCAATGCAATCCCACCGCGCAATTGCGAAGGGCTGCGTGAATCCTAGGGCGCACAAAATCGAACGCGCCTGCCGCCGATCGGGTGAAGAGCGGAAACTCTCAAAGGATGGTAATTTTGGCTTTCTTTACCAATTTATGATCGCTCCTGAATGAGCCGGCATCGGTCGAAGGACTTCAGCGGGCCGGTGGCCTCAGGGATATTGGGCAGAGCCCCGGACGGATCGCCTCATCCCCTGGCCGAATCCACCGCGACTGCCGACAGGAAAGCGACGGCCCGCACCGCGAGGAGCGGGCGGGCCGCCACCTGTATGAGCTCCAGGCCGTGCTCGCCCGATGCGCATCAGACGACGTTCCGGACGGCTGGTAGCAGTTGCCCCCTGAAGACGTTCAGCCGCAGCAGGCCCCGGGCTACAGGACGAATGCTGTGCTGTCTTCCTTCTCGGAGGGGTCCAGTCCCCGGTTCGGGTGGTATGCGCCGTGCCAGAGCAGAAGGTCGCCGATGACCGGTTCGGCGAGCCCGGCGGCGAGTGCGGCTCTGGCTTCGTGGCGGGGGAGTGAGGCGGTGTGCGGCTGGAGGCGTCGCAGGGGTTCGGGGCCGCAGGGGTAGGGGGAGCGCAGGGCGGCGATGTCGGCCTCGATGCCGTCCCTGTCGGCCTCGTGCCGGATGACGACGACGGGCTGGCTGTACTCGTCGTCGATCATTCGGAAGGCCTTGTCGACGGCGGGGAACTCCAGTCGTGTCCGCAGGTCGTCGATCCCTCCGCCCATGGTGGCGGGGCTGCTGCCGTGGAGGCTGTAGCGGAGCTGGTAGTACCGGCTGAGGGCGTCGAGGTCGTCGGGTGCCGCGAGGTCGGGGCCGATGTGTGCCGCGGTGGCCTTGAGTGCCGCTTCGTAGATGGTGTCGCGGGGCTGGCCCGCGTCGTGGATCTGAAAGACGACGACGGTGCCCTCCGGCAGCCGGCCGTCGCGGTTGCAGCGTCCTGCGGCCTGCTGCAGGGATTCCGCGGGTGCCCAGGCCCGGAAGACCCGGGGGAAGTCGAGGTCGACGCCGGCCTCGATGAGCTGCGTCGACACCACGTGGACGTCGTCGCCGGCATCGAGCACGGCCCGGATCTGCTCGATGGTCGCACGGCGGTGTTCCGCCGTCATCCGCGTCGACAGGTGGAGGACCGGGCCCTGCGCGCGGTCCTCCAGGAGACGGTGCAGGCGCGCGGCGTCCTTGGTGGTGTTCACCACCGTCAGCGTCTGGCTGCCGCTGTGGCAGGAGATCTCCTCGGCCATCGACTCCCAGGTGACGTGCGGGCCGCTGCGCCAGTCGTACGCGACGCG
Source organism: Kitasatospora sp. NPDC092286 (assembly GCF_044755565.1). Taxonomy (NCBI): domain Bacteria; kingdom Bacillati; phylum Actinomycetota; class Actinomycetes; order Kitasatosporales; family Streptomycetaceae; genus Kitasatospora; species Kitasatospora sp. NPDC092286. The sequence continues at coordinate 9,798 of NZ_JBIVRD010000071.1, forward strand.
CCGCAGTGCGGTGAACAGGTCGGCGGGGTTGTCGATGAGCTGGTGGCGGGGCAGACCGTGGAGCTGGGCCAGGGACCAGAAGTCCGGCTGGGTCGCCGAGACGAGGACGACGGTGGTGCCGAAGCGCTCGACCAGCCCGCGCAGGCCGCTGAGGATCGGGACCAGGAGGTGGTCCGGCAGGGCCTGGACCTCGTCCAGGACGATGACCGACTTCGCCAGGCGGTGGAGCTTGCGCATGGCGGCGGGCTTGTGGGAGAAGAGCGATTCGAAGAGCTGGACGGTGGTGGTCACGACGAACGGGGCGTCCCAGTTCTCGGCGGCCGTGCGTGCCCAGCAGGCGTCCTGGTCGTCCAGGTCCACGGAGCTGTGGTGCTCCAGTACCGTCGGGGGAAGGTCCGGGTCGTCCGGGTTGAGCAGGTCCCGGTAGACCTGGGCGTTCTGCTGGGTGATGCTCACGTAGGGCACGGCGACCACGACCCGCCGCAGGCCGTGCGCGGCCGCGTGGTGCAGTGCGAATCCCGCCGACGCGAGGGTCTTCCCGCCACCGGTCGGTACGTGGAGCACGTACATGCCGGGCTCGTTCACGGCGGAGGCCACCGTCTGCTCGTAGACGCGGCGGCGGATGCCGTCGACCGGCGACGGCGGGCGCACCGCGAGGGCCCGCCGCCGGCGTTCCTCGAACACGCCGGCCAGGGCGGCCATATCGGTTTCCTCACGGACGGCGGCAGGCAGGCCGGTGAAGTGCGCGCTGGTGTCGAGGAAGTCGGCGTCCACCACGCAGCTGAACAGCATCCGCAGCAGCAGGTCCCGCGCGAGCGCGGCATCCGGGGTCGACGGGCCCGCGAGCCACTGCGGCAGTCTAGTCGTACTTTTCCAGAACTCCACAGGCCAGCGACCCATGCAATCCCACGTGCAATTTGCCCCGGGCGAGCGAAATGAATCATTGCGCCTGAAAATCGAACGGCGCCACTCCCCAATCGGGTGACACTGAAGCGAAAATTGATTAATGATGATCATCCGCTGGTCGGACTCATTTCACATGCGTCGGGAATAGTCCACAGATTTGCTGGCGCAGGAGAAGGCGCAGATCAGCCCGATGGTCTCCTGGCCTTCGACGGCATAGGGCTTCCGGATGCCGGCTACCAGCCACCGGTCATATCCACCGGCTGCTACGAGGCGAGGCGCGCGGCACAGCCCTGAGCCGGCCCGTGTTCACGGGCCGCGACGCTCCGCACCAACTCGGCCATAGTCAAGAGAACTTCGCGCTTCCCGCCGACTCGGCACATCACCGCCGAATGCCCGAGCCATCAGTACGCTCCCACACGCTCCGCTCCCCTCCAGTGCCTGGCCAGGTGCACGGGGCGCTCGTCGAGTAGGTGGATCGTCCACGGCGCCCAGGACAGGCCTGTCAGGTCAGGCGTTCCATGGCGACCAGGTAGCCGCAGGTGTTCGGCGAGCCCTCCGGGGCCGGGTCGGACGGCAAGAACCGGCCGGTGGTCGAGTCGTACAGGCGGCGTACCGGTCGCAGGACGGAGGGCTGCTGCTTCCCGGCCCGGTCGGCGGAGGCCCCCGGGATCGCCGATCTCCGAGATGGGACGGCGCCGGGTTCTGCGCCGGCTTGAGGCCGGAACCGGCTCCCGCTGGGCCTGGCGGCGTACCGCGCCCCGGTGCTGGACGCCCTCGCCGTGGTGCGTGCAGGTCCGCATCCACCGCTCTGGGCCCAAACGGCACCACGCTGGCAACCGGGCAGGCGGCAACCGGGCCGAGCAGCGACTCGGCGCGCCGGGCTACGGCCGGTGGTAGCGGCCCGGGTCCACCTGGCAGGCCTGGAGGCCCGCAGCGTTGACCGGGCGCGCCTCGATGGGGGTGGGCCGGCCCAGGCCTCGCCCCGCGTCAATCTCGTGCGCGAGGGGTGTTGCGGGGAGGGCGGGGAAGTCGGGCTGTGGCCGATGCCGGGGACCCGCGGGGAACACAGGGCGGGTCGTACCGATCACGCGGACGATGTCCGCAAGTCGTCGCGTAGCCTCGTCGGGCATCGGCAGCTCCCGGCGGCGGGCCTTGCCCGGATCCAGTTCGACGGCTTCGCCGCCGGCATCCGCGGCCTTCAGTCCTGCGATCTCCTGCGTGCGCACACCCTGCAGGACCAGACCGAGGACGCGGTCGGTCGAGGTGCGGGAGGCCCGGTCGACCGTCGCCTTCGCCGCCCCGGCCGGGAGGATCAGCGGGTCCCGCTCGGCCTCGGCCTCGTCCCGGCGTCGCACCCGGCCTCGAAGTGCCTCTTCCGCCCGCCGCCACGCGTCCTGGCCCGTCATGCAGTACACGCTACCCGTATCGCGTGCTGCATGACACTGGGTCCGGTCCGCGCGGCACTGCGGCCGGTCACCCGGGTCGCCTTCTGTTGTGACGCGGGCCGCGCGGCCCGCCAACTGCCCCGGGGCCGAGCGGGCTTCGGGTCACTCTCCGGCGGCGAGCCAGTGCAGCCGCCCGTCCCTGGCGTAGGTCCGGCACGTCAGGGCCACGCCCGCCGAGGACGTCACGGTGGCGCCGGCTTCCCGGCACTTACGGTGTGGCTCGTTGCAGCTGCCCTTCTTCTTCCCCACTGTCTGGGCGCAGTTCTCGGTGTCGTGTGCCTCCTGCCCGGCGGGCGAGAGGTTGTCGTAGTTGCTCCCGTCGTGCCGTCCGGGAGAATCGCTGCCCGCGGTGCCGGTTCCGGCCTCCGCCCCGCTTCCGGCACGCTTGGTCGGCGAGGCGGCCGGCCCGGGCGGGGTCGGCTCGGTTGTCACCGTCCTCGGTGCGGGCGGCGGGACCGGCACGGGCGGGGTCGGCGAGGTCGGCGGCAGAAGTGTGGGCGGCGCGGCCGAAGTCGCCGACCCGGTGAAGGAGACCGGCGCCGGAGACGATGCCGTGCCGGACGTACCGGGTCCGCAAGCCGTGGCCATGGCGAGGAGCAGAGCCACGGTGGCGACCGCCGCCGTCTTCGGCATGGTGCGTATGCTGATCTCGGAACGGGGCATCAGGCCAGTCTAGGCGACTGTTGATCTTGGCCCGCTGGGCGGCCTGGCTCAGAAGTCCCTGAACACCCCGTCCTCGTCGACGGCGCGGGCGAAGTCGTCGAAGTCCATGTTCGAGATCGACAGGTTGTTCTCGATCCCCCAAAGCTCTGCGGCGACAACCCGGATGGAACGCCCCGGCTCGCCCCACAGGTCCACCACGACGACCGGCAGTTCGGCCGAGCCCAGCGCCACCGTGTCCGCCAGGACGAGCAGTGGGCGCCGGTAGTCGCCCGGCAGCAGGCGCCTCGCCTCGGCGCAGGTCACGCCCGCGAAGCAGGGATTGTCCACAAGTTCGACGTCGGAAAGGAACCCGTCCTCGTTCGGGGTGGCCAGGGCCTCACGCAGACGCTCCCACGACGCGGGGCTAGAGAAGTCGGTACGCACCACCAACGTGGCCAAGCTGCTGGGAAGTTGAGTCACGAGACGACGGTACCGCGAGGCCGGCGAACCGTCCCGATCACGGTGTCACCAGTTCCCTGGGGCCCGGCGATGGGGGCGGTGCACGATGCGAGGATGGCACCCATGACGACGATGCCGACGGGCTGGCGCCAGGTCCCGATGCCCACCGAGGTAAAGCCTCTGCCACGGGACCCGCGCGGATACCTCGTGGGTTGGACGACCCTGTGGGAGAGCGGCACACGGACGCTCCGCAAGGTCGCCGGCACCGGCCCCACCCTGGTCTGTACCTGCGTGCCCGGCCGTGGCCGACCCCTGCTCGGGCAGGTGTGCCCACAGCGTCAGCGCGCCTGCATGAACGAGCGGCGGTGCCAGCTGTGCGGCCTGCGCATCAAGCACCGCTTCCGGGCAGTGTTCGTAGCGGGAGCGCCCAAGGGCGACGGCCCGGGCTTCGTCATCGAACCTCCCCTCCATCGCTCCTGCGCCGCCTACGCGATCCAGGTATGCCCGCACCTGATCACCGGCCACCGCGGCGGCGACCTGCACGTCGCCGAGGTCCAGGAGTACCACCTGCTGGAGCAACGGGTCCGCCCCCAGGGCCGGGACCTGTCCGCCGGCCTCCTGCCCCAGGTCTTCGCCCCCGGAGACACCGACGCCCACGCGTTCGGAGCCCTGGACAACCTCGTGGCCGCACCCCAGGGCCCGTGGACGCCCGCGGCCGACTGGCTGAAACACACCCGGACGACCGCATAGGCCATGTGCCGGCCGCCCCGGCAGCGGATCGACCACCCGATCGCCTGGCTCAGCGTCGGCACGACCGTCCTACCCGTCGGCTGCGTCGTGCGCGACGGCTGAACTCCTCTCCGCGGCGCTCTACTTCGCACCCGGGCCTGGGGTGACCCGCACCTGTGCCTCTGCCTCCCGTCGATCGGTCAGAATGAGGCTCGGCATTGCGACGGAGCACTGCGGCAGCCCTGGAGGTACGGATTCGTGACCCGCTATAGCATCGACCCCGACCGGCACTAGCGGGCTGAAGGTGCGCGGCGCGGACGAGCGCCGACCGTGACGCGAGGACGCAGAGACGCAGCCGCCTAAAGATTCGGTTGTATGTAGCGAGCAAGAGGCTGACCCTGATGGCGGCGGCCACCTGGGTGTGCCCGGCGGGCCCGAGTCCCCTCGTCGGCGATAGCTCACGGCGCCCCTGGTTGACCGAACGGTCCCGGATCTGGAGCTCCATCGCAGCCGTCTCCCATCCGTCCCCCATGGGAGACGGATGGGAGAAAGATCTTCCCAATCAAGACTAACTAAGGCTAGCTATAGCTAAGTAAGGCTAGGTTTCGGAGCGAATAAAAGCAGGCAGGACGCCGACCTGGCCTTATGTCGACACAGCCGTTGATCCAGACGATCACAACGTCCCCTGCCCTCGACTTCGCCCGGTGCGGTTCACACCGGGCGGCGCCCCCGTCAGCCGAACCAGCGCCACCCGAGGTGGTACCCCCGCCGCGCCGGTCCCCATGCCTCCCCGCCGGGCCTGGCCCGCACGGTCCGCCCCGCCCTTGACAGGGGCATGCGCCCTGGCCAGATGCCTCGCGGTTCGACCAGGCGGACCGGTCGGTACGGCGGCTCCCGACGTCAGGAGAACCGGCCCGCCCGCCCAAAGTCCTACGGTCCCACCGGCCGCCGCCACCCCGATAGGCGCTTGCACCAATCTGCGCGCTCCCACCACACCCCACACGCCCAGCGCACGGGACACCCCGCACGCCCCCGCCCCGTGATACGCCGGTGCCCGGACCGAGCGGCCCGGGCACTGGCATCACACCGGACACACGCCTCAGGGGCGGCCCATGTGGGTGGGGTAGTAGCCGCTGCTGATCCGGGACACCCGGACCTTGGTTCCGGGCCGGGCGGCCTCCACGTACTGGTTGTCGCCGAGATAGATCGCCGTGTGGTGGATGCCCCGCGCGCTGCCGTCGTCGGACCAGTAGAGCAGGTCGCCCCGCTGCAACTGGCCGGCGCGGACCGGGGTGGTCGCCGCGTACTGGTCGTTGGCCACCCGGGGCAGGGAGATGCCGCCGTGCCGGAACGCCTGCTGCACCAGGCCGGAGCAGTCGTAGCCGTCCGGACCGTTTCCGCCCGTCCTGAACGGCTTGCCCACCTGCGCGAGCGCGTACTGCACGGCCGCCTCCACGTCCCCGTTCGCCGCCGGGGCCGAAGTCGTCGGCGCCCCCGACGGAGCCGGGGCCGAGTCGGCCGGACCGGTGGAGCCCGAGGAGGAGCCGCCACCTCCGGTCCTGGCCTGGTAGACGTCGGCGTGGGTGGTCCAGCGCCACTGGCCCTGACTGTTCTTGAACCAGTACCGCGAGCCGTCCCAGCCCTGGGTGATCCCCCCGGACGAGGAGCCGGCCGTGGTCGCGCCGGACGAGGAACCGCCGGAGCCGGAGCCGGAGCCGCCCGTCCTGGCCTGGTAGACGTCGGCGTGGGTGGTCCAGCGCCACTGGCCCTGACTGTTCTTGAACCAGTACCGCGAGCCGTCCCAGCCCGCATGGGCCGGTGCCGGGTCGGCAGCCGCGCTGCCCACCCCGGTCCCGAGGCCGAGCACGCCGGCTCCGGCCGCGATCACGGCCACCGAGGCCATCCCCCGCCGGACCCGCGCCGCCCGGGAGGTCCGGGCGGAACGGGCCGCTGCCCGCTGGTCGTTGGTGGCTACGGGCTGCCCGGTCGGATCGCCGGTGATGCCCGGTGCGCCGGTGTTGACGGTCGTCATCCTGTCTGTCTTCCTTTGCTGAGCTTCGCTGAGCCTTACGGAACACGACTGATCCAGCGAGCGGCCCCACCGGGGTGCGAACGCTCTCCGGGCGACACGCCGCGGCTTCCGGCCCTGCGGCCGGAAGCCGCGGCGTGTCGCCCAGTGATTCAGTTCTGCCTGCGTGTCACGTTAAGCACACGTTCGCTCACGGTGCGCAGTGGAGTGGGCCAAAGGGGTTCACGGAAGATGAGTGACCGTCAGCGGGTGACTTCCCGTCACCCTTGCGCCGACCCCGCCAGCAACTGCTTCTTCAGCACCTTTCCCATGGCGTTCCTGGGCAGGTCGGCCACCAGCACCACCCGCCGGGGCCGCTTGTGCACCGAGAGCCGCTCGGCCACAAAGGCCGTCAGCTGTTCCCCCGTCACCGCACCGTCCGGGATGACGTAGGCGACCACCGCCTGGCCGAGGTCCTCGTCGGGCGCGCCGACCACGGCGGCGTCCACGACCGCCGGGTGGTCACGGAGGGCGGCCTCCACCTCACCCGCGCCGATCCGGTAGCCGCCGCTCTTGATGAGGTCCACCGAGGCCCGGCCGACGATCCGGTGGAAGCCGTCCTCGCCGATCACCGCGACGTCCCCGGTGCGGAACCAGCCGTCCGCCGTCCAGGACTCCGCGTTGGCGTCCGGCCGGTCGAGGTACCCGGAGAACAGGGTCGGGCCGGCCACCTGCAGCTCGCCGACGCTCTCGCCGTCGGACGGAACGGGCCCGCCGTCCTCGCCGACCAGCCTGGTCCGGACGCCCTCCAGCGGCAGGCCGACGCTGCCGGGGCGGCGCTCGCCGTCCGCCCGGGTGCTGACGGTGATCAGCGTCTCGGTCATCCCGTACCGCTCGACCGGGGCATGGCCGGTCAGCGCGGCGAGCTTCTCGAAGACCGGGACGGGCAGCGGAGCGCTGCCGGAGACCAGCAGCCGGGCCGAGGCCAGGCGCCCGGCCGCCTCCGGGTCGGCGGCGAGCCGGGACCAGACCGTCGGCACCCCGAAGAACAGGCTGCCGCCGGAGGCCGCGTACCCGGCCGGGGTGGGCCGTCCGGTGTGGACCAGCCGGCTGCCGGTGCGCAGGGCGCCGAGGACGCCGAGCACCAGACCGTGCACATGGAACAGCGGCAGGCCGTGCGCCAGCGTGTCCTCGGCGGTCCACCGCCACGCGGCGGCGAGCGCGTCCAGATCGGCGGCGACGGCGGCGCGGCGGATCATCGCCCCCTTCGGCGCTCCGGTGGTGCCCGAGGTGTAGAGCACGAACGCGGTGGCGTCCGCGGCGGGCTCGGCGTACGTGGTGGCGGAACGCTCCGTCAGGTCCACCGGCAGCGCGTCCGTTCCGGCGGCCGACGGCACGTCGTCCCCGGCGGCGTGCGCGAGCAGGGCGGCGCCCGAGTCACGGAGGATGTGCGCGCGCTCCTTGGGCCCGGAGTCGGGCGGCAGCGGCACCACGGGTACGCCGGCCAGCAGCCCGCCGACCACGGCGACGACGGTCTCGGCGGTGGGCCGGGCGTGCACCGCCACCGCGGGGGCACCGGCCACCCGGTCGGCGACCGCGGTCGCCGCGGCGAGCAGTTCCTCCCGGGAGAGCGCCCGCCCGTCGATCCTCAGCGCGTCGCCCGAATCGCCGTAGTGGCCGTGAAGTGCCGTCAACAGTGTCATGCGTCTGCCCTCGCCCTCGCTCGCGGTGTGGCGCCGTGCCGCCGGTCGTGCGCCGACTCTACGGGCCGTCGCACCGCCCGGTCCGCAGGCCGCCGGGCCCGGACACCCGCAGGTCACGACGGAGGGCGCACCCGGAAGTCTCCCGGGTGCGCCCTCCGTCGTACGGGCCGGGGCGGGTCAGCCCTTGCGGGCCTTCACCTCGGCGGTGAGCTGGGGCAGGACGGCGAAGAGGTCGCCGACCACGCCGTAGTCGACCAGCTCGAAGATCGGGGCCTCCGGGTCCTTGTTGACGGCCACGATGGTCTTCGAGGTCTGCATGCCGGCCCGGTGCTGGATGGCGCCCGAGATACCCGCCGCGATGTAGAGCTGCGGGGACACCTGCTTGCCGGTCTGGCCGACCTGGTTGCTGTGCGGGTACCAGCCGGCGTCCACGGCGGCGCGCGAGGCGCCGACGGCCGCGCCGAGCGCGTCCGCGAGCTCCTCGACCACGCCGAAGCCCTCGGCGGCACCGACGCCGCGGCCGCCGGAGACCACGATGGCGGCCTCGGTCAGCTCCGGGCGGCCGGTGGAGACCCGCGGGGTGCGCGAGGTCACGGTGGCGGCGTTGCCGGTGAACGCCACGGTGACGTTCTCCACCGCGCCGGCCGCCGGAGCCGTCTCGGGGGCCACCGCGTTCGGCTTGACCGTGATCACCGGCACGCCGTGCGACACCCTGGACTTCACCTGGAAGGAGGCGGCGAACACCGACTGGGTGGCGACCGGGCCGTTGTCGCCGGCCTCCAGGTCGATGGCGTCGGTGATGAGGCCGGAGCCGAGGCGCAGGGCGACGCGGGCGGCGACCTCCTTGCCCTCGCCGGAGGAGGTGACCAGGACGGCCGCGGCCTCCGCGCCCTGGGCGATCTGGGCCAGCGCGTCCACCTTGGGGACGACCAGCTGGTCGGTGAACTCGGCGCCGTCGGCGACGTACACCTTCGCCGCGCCGTACTCGCCGGCCTTCGCGGCGATCTCGGCGGCGGCCGCACCGGCACCGAGGACGACGGCCGACGGCTCACCGATCCGGCGGGCCAGGGTCAGCAGTTCGAGGGCCGGCTTACGGACCACACCATCGGCGTGGTCCACGAGAACCAGGATCTCAGCCATGATTCGTTGCTCCTGAGCGATCGTTGGATGCGCGTACGCGGTGTGGGACTAGATGAACTTCTGCGCGGCGAGGTACCCGGCGAGCGCCTTGCCGCCCTCACCCTCGTCCTTGACGACCGTGCCCGCGGTCCGCGCCGGACGCGCAGCCACCGACTCCACCGCCGTCCACGCACCCCCCAGACCGACCTCGCCCGCCCCGATCCCCAGATCATCCAGATCCAGCGACTCCACCCGCTTCTTCTTCGCCGCCATGATCCCCTTGAACGACGGGTACCGCGCCTCACCCGACTGGTCCGTCACCGACACCACCGCCGGCAGCGCCGCCTCCACCAGCTCCGTCGCCGCGTCACCGTCCCGACGCCCCCGCACCACACCACCCGCGACCGACACCTCCGACAACAGCGTCACCTGCGGCACCCCCAGCCGCTCCGCCAGCAGCGCCGGCAGCACACCCATCGCCCCGTCCGTCGACGCCATCCCCCCGATCACCAGATCGAACCCCGTCCGCTCCAGCGCCTTCGCCAGCACCGCCGACGTCCCCATCACATCCGAACCGTGAACACCCTCGTCGTTCACGTGCACGGCCCGGTCCGCACCCATCGACAGCGCCTTGCGCAACGCGTCCTTCGCATCGTCCGGCCCCACCGTCAGCACCGTCACCCCGGCACCCTCGTTCGCCTCCGCGATCCGCAGCGCCTGCTCCACCCCGTACTCGTCCAGCTCCGACAGAAGGCCGTCCACGCCCTCCCGGTCGGTGGTGTGATCCTCCGCGAAACGACGGTCCCCCGTCGCATCCGGCACGTACTTCACACAGACAACGATCCTCAAGCTCACGGCCTGTCTCCTGTACTGGTCTCGTCCGGCGGCTGCGGCTGTGCAAGCGGGCGCGCACACGGCTCGCACCCGCTCCGGGCAGCGTGTTCCCGTGCCGGTCCGGAACTTCCTGGCAGCATACTCGGCAGTAGTCCGACGGTCACTACTGGCCAGTAGCTTACGCCGCCGGACCGGGCCGGAGGGCCCGCACACCGCCCGCGACGGCCCGGAACGAACCCCGGTCCGCGCGAACCGCAGGACGGGTCCGCACTGCCTCAGCGCACATCCTGCCCCAGCCCGCACCCGACTCCACCCGACGGGGCGGCCCATCCGGCCCGCACGGTCAGACCGCCTCGCCCAGTGCCGCGATCACATCCGCCTTGCGCGGCAGCCCGGCCGCCCTGCGCACCACCCTGCCGTCCCGGTCGAGCACCAGGACCGTCGGCGTCCGCAGGACGTCCAGCCGGCGGACCAGCTCCAGCCGCGCCTCTGCGTCCAGCTCGACGTGCGCCACACCCCCGACCATGCCCGCCACCTCGGCGAGCACCCGTCGGGTGGCCCGGCAGGGCTGGCAGAAGGCCGTCGAGAACTGCACCAGCGTGGCCCGCTCGCCCAGGGACTCCCCCAGCTCCGCCGCCGACAGCCGTACCGCCCCGTCCTTCGTCCGCACCCGCAGCCTCCCGTCGCGCCTGGCCCGCAGCAACCCGAACGCGCTCGCCACCGCGAGCACGACACCGCACACCACCAACCCGGTCATCCCCCCAGTCTGCGGCAGGCCCCGCGAGCTCCCGCAGGGAGGTCGACCGCCGGGGCCGCACCCGCGTACGATCACCGCGTGGACTCCGACCGCCCCGCACAGCCGCTGCTGACCTCGCGCCGCGTGGTCGACCTGTGCCGGGCCGCGGTCTCGCGCTGTCGCTGACGCGCCCAGCCGTCACCCCCCCTTCGCGCCCTCTCCCCCGGAGCTCCCTTGCAGATAGACCCCCGCGGCCCTCGTTTCGCCGCCGCGCTCACCACGCTGGTCCTCATCACCGTCCTGATCAGCGGCAGCGGGGTTCTGCTCGCCCTCCAGGCGGTCGTCTTCGCCTTCGGCGCCCTCGGCGGCCCGCACCTCTCGCCGTACGGCTGGCTGTACCGCACCCTGGTCCGCCCCCGCCTGGCCCCGCCGACCGAGACCGAGGACGAACGGCCTCCGCGCTTCGCCCAGGCCGTCGGCCTGGTCTTCGCCGTCGTCGGCACTCTCGGCTACTTCACCGGCGTGACCTGGCTCGGCCTGCTGGCCACCGCCTTCGCCCTCGCCGCGGCCTTCCTCAACGCCCTGTTCGGCTACTGCCTCGGCTGCGAGATGTACCTGCTGATCCGCCGCACCCAGGGCCGTCTCGACGCCTCCGCGTAGCAGCACCCGGCCCGCGGCCGCAGAAGTTCCCGGTTCCGGTCATCACGGAAATCACACCCCTGCATCCCGCGTGACCGGACGCCTCAGGTGACAGCAGGCACTCGTTCGGGGGATCATCTCCGTGTATCACCCGTGGCCGCCGCGGCGTGCCGCGCCTCCGGTCGGCCCCCACGTACGACACGGGTACCGCCGGACCGGGCCAGCAGGCCCGTGGGAAGTCAGGACTGACCGTGGCAGAGTTCGTGTACCCGCCCGTGATCGGCGCCGCACTGGCCGTCTTCCGCACGCTCGACGTGCGCATCAAGATCGTGGGCGCCGAGCACATCCCGGCCAAGGGCGGAGCGGTACTGGTGAGCAATCACATCAGCTACCTGGACTTCCTCTTCGCCGGCCTCGGCGCCTACCGCGGCGGCAAGCGCAAGACCCGTTTCATGGCCAAGGACGACGTGTTCAAGCACGGTGTCTCCGGCCCGCTGATGCGCGGCATGAAGCACATCCCCGTCGACCGCACCGACGGCCAGCCCGCGTACGAGGCCGCGGTGCGCGCCCTGCGGGCCGGCGAGGTGGTCGGGGTGTTCCCCGAGGCGACCATCAGCCGCTCGTTCATGCTGAAGAAGTTCAAGACCGGCGCCGCGCGGATGGCCGCCGACTCCGGCGCCCCGCTGCTGCCCGTTGTCCTCTGGGGCACCCAGCAGCTCTGGACCAAGGGCCGTCCCAAGACCCTCACCAAGCGCCATGTGCCCGTCACCATCATGATCGGCGAGCCGATCGTGCTGGCCCCCGGCGACAAGCCCGTGATGGTCACCCGCCGCCTGCGCGCCGCGATGAGCGAGATGCTGGACCGCGCCCAGCGCGAGTACCCCGGCAAGCCCAGCGGCCCGGACGACACCTGGTGGCTGCCCGCCCAGCTCGGCGGCACCGCGCCCACCCTGGAGGCCGCCGAGGCCGAGGACGAGGCGGAGCTCACCGCGAAGGCCGAGCGCCGGGCGGCCCGGGGCCAGACTTCCTGAGGCGTTCCCGCCGGTACTCCGTGTGACCGAGCGGGCGCGGGCCGTCGCGTGTCGGCCGATAGTCCGCTCTCCCGATCTGACACAGTGACAGCTCCCCCGGGGGCCCTCGTCCTGAATCGGAGACGGAGATGAGACGCGGATGACCGGCACACGGCTGTCACTCACGACCACGGCCCGCACACGCACCAGCGCCTGTGCGGGCCTCCTGCTGGCGGGCGTCATGCTCACCGGGTGCGGCGCCGAGCCGGGAGAGATCCCGCTCAGCGAGATCCTCGCGGAGTCCCCGTCCGCCACCCCCACCCCCGAGGCCGCCGTAGCCGACGCCACTCCCGGAGTGGCCGGGGCGGCCACAGCGGCGACGGCCTCCACCGCGCGCAACGGCCTCATCGTCAGCCGGACCTTCCTCGACGCCGACCGGAGCACCAGCGCCATCTTCACCGTCGCGGCCGACGGCACCGGAGAACGCCAGGTCACCCAGCCGTCGGCCAGGGGCCGTGACGATCACCCCGACTGGTCACCGGACGGCACCACCATCGCCTTCGACCGAAGCGACTCACCGGACGGCCTCGCCCGGATCTGGACGGTCTCGGCGGACGGCGAGGGTGCCCACCAGGTCGGCGAGCTCTGCGACGCCGAGGCCGCCGACTGCGTCAACGAGCAGGAGCGCGCGCCGGCCTTCTCCCCCGACGGCAAGCAGCTGGCGTTCAGCCGCGCCTGGGGCGCGACCAACCCGGCCGGCGGCGACCAGATCCAGTACTCCGACCTCTACCTCATGAGCCCGGACGGCACCAGCGCCCAGCGGCTGACGTTCCTGACCAACGACAAGCCCTACTCCGGCGAGGTCAGCAATCCGAGCTGGTCCCCCGACGGCAAGCAGCTCGCCTTCGAGTACCGGACCAGCGCCACCGGCCAGCCCGCGAGCGGCCGCGCCATCTACGTCGTCAACACCGACGGCACCGGCATGCGTCGGCTCACCCCCTGGGAGCTGCGGGCCGGCGAACGGGCGAGCTGGTCCCCCGACGGCAGCCAGATCATGTTCACCACCTACCCCGCCGGCACCGACTACGCCCCGGGCGGAGGCATCTACACCGTCAACACCGACGGCACCGCCATCGGCGCGCTCACCCCCGGCCCGTCCGACGTCTTCTACGACGCCGCCTCCTATGCCCCCGACGGACAGTCCATCGTCTTCGCCCAGGCCCCCGCCGGCGGCAGCGCCGACCTCTTCAGCATGCGGACGGACGGTACGAACGTCACCCGGATCACCAGTACCGCGGACCGCTGGCGGAGCCGCCCGAGCTGGGGGACGGCGATCGCTGCCGCCCCGTGAATTCCGGTGGGGGGCATCGGTGACATCGGCGGCATCGGTGACACAAACGCAGGGCCGTAAACGCAGAGAACCCCCACCCGGAATCGGGTGGGGGTTCTCTGGAATAATTGTTCGGCGGCGTCCTACTCTCCCACAGGGTCCCCCCTG
>NZ_JBIVRD010000072.1:0-22975 GCF_044755565.1 Kitasatospora sp. NPDC092286
CCACTTTCATGCCCGGCCGACCAGAAGATCACCCGACCGAGTCGGCAGACTCGAACTCACGCCCACCAGGATCGATAGAGCAACGGCTAGTCAGCTTTTGTTTGCGCCGTGAGGCGCCGTTGGTTCAGTGCTGGAGAGCGCAGTCATCCGCTGCCAGGTGCAGGTGCCGAAGGGTTTCCAGTTCGGTGGTGGGGAAGGCGTGCATCTGCCACTTCTGGAGGTAGCCGTCCTCGCCGTGGGTTCGCCGCACCTTCTCGGCAGCCATCAGGACCGCATGCGCCAGGGAGGTACGAGGACGTGTGGACGTCCACACGAGGGTGCCCTTGCCGTCCGGTGCGTCGAAGCTGGTCGACATGTCCGGGAAGCGACGGATCGCGATGTGCACGTCACTGTTTCGGCGACGAAGAATCCACCGCGCCTCTGCCGGTTCAAGGTCGAACGAGAACCGCTGGATGCCATGGGGGCCGTAAAGGCCCGTCACGCCTTTCAACAAGTCGGCGAGCGCGTTTGCACAGTAGCTGACGCTCTCCCGGTGCTTCGTCGAGCCGTCCCAGATCCTGCACGTCGCCCAGCCGGAGCCGCTCAGTTCCCAGCTGAAGTGCAAGGACCTCGTCACTGAATCCCCCTGATCGGTTGCGGACAACGCTACAGCGGTGCTGAAGGCGGGGGACGGCCGGGTACGCCACGCGACAGCCAGCTGGACCAGTGCGCCAGGCACTTCGAGGAACCCAACGGGCTCGATCACGGCATGCTGTCGCAGTACTCTCGCTTCGTACGGGGCGGGCCCTGGCCACGACTTGTCAGGGAGGCAACCCGGGCCCGCGACCCCACGTTATCGACGACGCTGACCCGGTCTTTTCGGACACTCCGCCCAGACCCGCCCGGTCACCCGATCAGTGGCTCCCATTCCCGCCGAAGTGGCCCCCGAACTCACCGAAGAGCACCCGTCCCGGGCGAGTGCACCACCGCCACGAACGGTCTACACCCGGCTCCCGTTCACACCGAAGCAGTGGCTCTCATATGAGGTTCTGGCCCAGGTTGTGTGACCGGTGACGGTCCGTAACGGATCACCGGCTCTCGGCGGGCTCGTAGATCGACTGAAAGTCGTCGGCTCGGGTTTCGGGTGGCTGACAGTCGGCGACCGTGACGCAATCGTGGTCCCTGCTCCAGGAGTTGCTGTTCCCGTCAGTGCCGGAGGTGGCAGTGGTCCAGGTGGAACCGGTCGGCTCCGTGGTGCGGGTGGAGGCACGGTCAGGGCCTGACCCGCCGACACGGACAGAGCACCGAGCGGCTGCGCTCGGCGGTCGCTGCGGTCGGGCTGGCGCTCGCCGGCCGGGCCGGTGAACGGATGGCCCGGCTGCTGGGCCTGCGTGGGAGCCGCAGCACGCTGCTGCGGCGCGTGATGGAGATGCCGGACCTGCCCGTCGGCGCCCCGACCGCGATCGGGGTGGACGACTTCGCCCTGCGCAAGGGCCATGTCTACGGCACCGTGATCATCGACGCCATCACCCACCGGGTCTTGGATCTTCTCCCGGAGCGCGACGCGGCCACCCTCGGCCCGTGGCTCGCTGACCACCCGCAGGTCGAGGTGATCTGCCGCGACCGCGCCAGCGCCTACGCGGAGGCCGCCGATGCCGCGGCACCTCAGGCCCGGCAGGTTGCCGACCGGTACCACCTGTGGCATAACCTCACCCAGGCCGTCGAGCGCACCGTGCTCGACCACCGCTCCTGCCTGCACAGCCTCCCTGTCCTCGAGCCGGAGCCCGAACCGCAGTGGGAGGCCCCGATCCCCGACGACAACGGTGCCGACGATGACGGTGAGCCAACCGACCCCACCGGGCGGATGGCGGACCGGCGAAGCGCCCACCACGCCCTGATCCACGAGCTGCTGGAACGAGGGATGAGCATGCGCGAGGTTGCCCGCCGCC
This sequence comes from Kitasatospora sp. NPDC092286, assembly GCF_044755565.1. Classification (NCBI taxonomy): domain Bacteria; kingdom Bacillati; phylum Actinomycetota; class Actinomycetes; order Kitasatosporales; family Streptomycetaceae; genus Kitasatospora; species Kitasatospora sp. NPDC092286. Next base: position 1,929 of record NZ_JBIVRD010000072.1, read on the forward strand.
TTGGCTGGAGCCGCAACACCGTCGGCCGCTACGCGCACGCCGCGCGCTGGCAGGACATGATGAAGGACCGGCGCCCCCGGGCGAGCAAGCTCGACCCGTTCAAGCCCTACCTGGCCCAGCGGTGGGAGGAGACGGGCGGGAGGATCACCATTCGGGTGCTGTTCGAGGAGATCACCGCTCGGGGCTACCGGGGCGGCCGGACGCTCCTCGTCCAGTGGAAGCGCCAGGCCCTTGTTGCCCCGGACAGCACACCGCCACCACCCCCGCCACCCTCGATCCGGCAGGTCACCGGCTGGCTGACCCGCCACCCTGCCGGGCTCACTCCCGACGAGGAAGTCCAGCGCAAGGCGGTCCTCGCGCACTGCCCCGAACTGGACACCGCCGCTGGCCTGGTCGCCTCCTTCGCCGAGATGCTCACCCGCCTGGAGGGCGAACGCCTCACCGAATGGATCACCGAGGCCATGACCTCGGGCCTGCCCGGGATCAGCACCTTCGCCATCGGCTTGAACAGTGACTACGACGCCGTCCACGCCGGACTGACCACCCACTGGAACTCCGGCCCCGTCGAAGGCACCGTCAACCGGATCATTCTGTGGAATCTGATTTGTCAACATCATGCCTATTTGAGCAGTTGCATCGTCCACTCTCGCTGCTCGGCGGTGTCTGGGACGGCGAGCCCGCGAGCTCGTTCGATCTGGTTCCAGGCGGTGTCGGGAGCGACGCCGTTGAGGATGAGGAGTGCGGCCGCGAGGAGGGATGAGCGTCCGATGCCGGCTCGGCAGTGGGTGACAACGTGTGCACCGTCGCGTAGCTGCTCGGCGAGTCTGTGCAGGGTAGGCAGGATCGCGGTGCAGTCGGGGACGGTGCGGTCGGGGATGGGTATCGCGACGAATTGCAGCCCGGCTGCTGTGGCTGTTCGGGGTTCGTCTGCGAGGCCGAGTTCGTCGAGTTCGGGTCCGGTGAGCGCGCAGACCAGGGTGTCGACGCCGCAGTTTTTCAGCGCGGCCATCTCGTCTTCAAGCCAGTCATTGCCGCGGGGTCTGGCCATGGTGCTCAGTCGTCCCGGGCCGGGGAGGTCGATGGTGAAGAGGGCGGGTCGCATGTCAGCAGCACTTTCGGTCGGTGGAGTCGGGTGATGATCGGACAGTCAGAGGCAGGGGGCGGCCAGGTTCGGCGCGGAGCTCGCTCGGGGTCGGGCCGGCTGGGGTGGCCACCTCGGAGAGGCGCTCGAGCAGGCGGTCGAGTGCGCTCTGGCCGTCGTCGACGGCGGCGCGTTCCTCTTCGGTGAGCGGAATGCTCACGAGCATGCGCTGCAAGTTATCCTTGGCTTCGACGAGTTGGGATTTCGTCGATTCCTTGGGAGTGTAGAAATCACAGCGGGCGCAGGCCATCCGGTGCTGGCACTGTTCGAAGAACGAGTAGGAGCACAGCCCGTGACCGAGATCGTAGTACTGCCATGGTTCACCGGTGGCCGCGGCCCCGGAGGTGACGGCATCTCGGTCGAGAAGGACCTCGACTGTGCGGACGTTGCGGGCGAAGTACCCGGCCTCGGTGTATGCCTTCGTGAGAGTGTTGGGCGTGATCTTGGCGTAGTACTGGGTGGATTGCGGTGAGCGGTGTCCGAGCCAGGCCTGTAGCTCGAACAGCGTCATCGGCTCCTTGGCGTTGTAGAGCTGGCTGGCGATGGTGGACCGGGCCCGGTGGCTGGTGATGTTCCCGCGGACATCGGCGGCCGGGACTCCGGCCTTGCGGCAGAGCATCGGGATGATCGTGTTGTTGATGTAGCTGGTGGAGACGCGGCGGGCCCGGACGGCGAACAGCGGGTCGACCAGCTCGTTGGTGCGGCGGTCGGTGAATTTCGGCTGGTCCGGGCGGATCTCCTGCCAGGCGTCGATGGCCTGGCCGAGGATCGGGTCGACCGGTTTGGTGAAGGCGGTGCCGGTCTTGTGGGTCGGGACGTCGAGCAGGCAGACCGCGTCGCGGGCCAGGACCTGCGGCGAGTCGCCGGCGATCGGTCTCCCGTCGTGCTGCCAGCGGATGCAGCCCAGCCTCAAGCGGGCGATTTCGTCGCTGCGTTGGCCAGCGAATAGCCAGGTCAGTGTGACCGCACGGACCAGTTCGAAGGGATAGAAGTGCCCAGACCGGGTCTGCGGCAGGTCCTCAGGTTCGAGGTTCAGGCCGGCCCACAACAGCTTGGCCCAGACCTCGTCGGCGATCACTCTGGGGTCGGGCCCGAGGAGGGCGGTGATGCTGCGAGGGATGGCCAGCGCGCACAGGGGGTCGAAGCGGCGGGGCAGCCACTCCCATTCCTGGCAGTCGCGGAAGAACGTTCGCAGCGCGGTGATCTGGGCCGCCTTGCTGGGGGCTTCCAGTGGCTTGCCGAGACGGTCCCCCAGCCCAACTGTGCGCTGGACGTAGTCGCCGACCTTCATCCGGTCCAGTGCGGCGATCCAGGATGCGCAGGTCTGCCGGGTCCAGTCGCCCGGATCGGCGGCGTCGGGCTGCTCGGCGGCGATCCACCGGCCGACCTTGAGCAGGTTCGAGCGGACGCCGCCGCGAACGCGCGGGGTCAGCGTCGAGGTGGCGTGCCAGCGGTCGGCCCATTGTTCCCAGATCGGCGCTCCGCCGCTGGCCCGGGCCGAGTGGCGGCCGGTGCCGGGACGCGGAGAATCGCAGAATCCGAGCTCGGCGACCGCCCGCTGCATTGCGTGCAGGGTGTTCAGCCTGCTGCCGTCCAGCAGCCCGTCACGGCGGACCCGGTCGAACAGTGCGGTGTCCAGGTCTTCGAGGTGTGGGCTGCGGTTGAGCAGGAACAGCTGGCAGGCCACCATCGGCAGCAGGGTGTCCTCGTCCCGGCCGAGCCGGTAGCCCCAGGCGCCCAGGACCGTACGAAGTCGTGTGACCTCGCCGTTGACGCGGTCGCGTCCGAAGATCCGCCAGGCCAGGGTGAGCCGCTGGAAGCTGCCGAGTCGGTGGAACTCGTTGAAGCCACCGAGCAGGTAGGCGTGCGCCGCGAGATAGGGGCGGACCTCGTCGCCTGCCCAGGCGGGCGCGTGCTGGCGGAACTCGGCCTGAGTGCGGCCGAGCAGGTGGAACCATTCCTCCTCGGTCCAGCCCCAGAAGGTCCTGCCGGTCTCCGCGCACCGCGTCAGCAACACCGCGACCACGTCGAGCATGGCCCGTCGGCGATGCGAGGTGGGCGGGGAGTCCAGTGCGGCGTTGACCGCCTCCAGCGGAACCAGCAGCCGCGCGATCACGCGCCAGCCGGGCGCGGACGGGTCGTGGTACTGCAGTCGCCGCAGGTTGCGCAAGCCCAGGTCGGCCACGGCCCTGGCCTCGGCGGGTCGCACTGCCACCGCGGCGTTGTCGCGGGGCCGGGAGATCGGCCAGGACCAGCGTCGGGCCCCGTCCTCGGCGGCGATGGCCGGCAGTGGTGCGGTCACCGCGACACCTCCGCCGTCGTACCGTCCGCGGACGTGAGCATCTGTATTCGCCAGGCATGGATGTGCTCCATGCCGCGGGCCAGCTTGTCGGCCAGGTCCCGGCCGGACAGGTGGATGTACTGGAGCGTGGAATCGGTGTTGCGGTGGCCGGCGAAGGTGGCGATGGCGTGCAACTCCCAGCCCATCCGGGCCAGATCGGTCAGACACAGGTGCCGGGTGGTGTGGGTCGAGAACCGCGGGACACCAGCCGCCAGGGCGATCCGGCGGACCACCTTCGACCAGGTCCACAGGGTCAGCGGCTGCCCGTGGTTGCGCCGGGACTCCGAAAGGAACAGCGGCCCCCGGGCCCGGCTGATCGTGGCCCGGTGGGCGAGGTAGGCCGACAGCAGCACTCCGGTCGCCGCCGAGTACGGCACCACCCGCTCCAGCCGATTCTTCGTCGTCTCCGCCCGCACCCTCAGCGTTCGGTGGGCCGGATCGAGGTCGTCGGTCCGCAGCGAGCACAGCTCCTCGCGCCGCATGGCGGCGTCGTAGGCCAGGGCCAGCATCACCCGGTTGCGGACCGGCTCCTCCCGCGCGACCTGCAGGATCTCCAGCCACTGCTGTTCGCTGGGGATCCATGCCAGCTTCGTGAGCCGCGGCACCAGTCCGCGCTTCTGCCCGCCTTGCTGGCGCCCAGGGGTACAGCGGCCCCGGCCCACCGGGTTCGACTCGCGCAGACCCTCCTCCATGAGGAAGTCGTAGAACAGACGGACCGGCACCAGACGCTGCTGAATCGTGGCGTTCGCCAGCCCTGACCCAGAGTCGATCACCACCACGTTCGCACCCCGACGGTGCGGTCGTGAGGTCAACTCCCTTACGTAGAAGGCGATGTCGGCGCGATTCGCGGTGGCCGGGTCAACACCCTCCCGCTCGCACATCAGCAGGTACTCCGCCAGCCCACGCGCGTAGGCGTCGATCGTCCTCGGTGCCCGCCCCAGATCGGTCCAGATCTCCAGCCACACCGCCGCCTGCTCGTGCCGGCCCAGCACCGGCCACTTCTCCCTCAGCACCGTCGTGCCGCTCAAGCCATCTCCCAAGTCCGTGGTTGCACCGGGGAGACATGATCACCCCGGCAGATTCCACGTAACTTTTAAGATGCTCAAGCGCCAAATGTTCGGCCGCGCAGGCTTCGAACTACTCCGCAAGCGCGTCCTGCTCTCCACGTGACACCCGGGCACAACTCTGGCTCGTCAACGCAATAGCCTCAGCCTGTGACCCGCAGCCGCAGACAGACCGAGCAGCCTCACCCCGCCGAGCTCCCTCCTTTTCAGGCACTGCTGGACAGCACAAACTGGGCGTCGCTCGCCACAGCCTGCGGCACGGGTGAATCCCTGCCGGCGGCGCTGACACTCCTGACCAGCTCGGACCCGGTCATCAGGGAGTCCGCTCTCCAGGATGCGCTGGGACCCGTAACTCACCAGAACAGCATCTACGAGGCCACTGTGCCCGTGGCGCTCTTCGTCGCGGCGATCCTCAACCACCCGGCCATCACGGCAGGCGACTACAGTCACGACGCCACGACACCCCCGACCCGCCCGACCCTCGTGCAGTTCCTCGACTGGCTCGGCGACACCGCCTACGACGCCGACGACGAGTGCGTTGCCATTGACGAACGTCTCTACGGTGAGGGATGTCTCGATGAGTACGCGGAGATGCGTGCGTTTAGGGACGCACGGCCGGCGATCTTCTCCGCTGTTCAAGCCCTCCTCGGCCATGACAACGCCGAAGTGTGCCACGCCGCTCTGATCGCTGCCATTCCTCTCATAGAGCACCCCCTCCTCACCCAGCACCAGGCCGATCTGGCTGGCCACGCACGACGTCTACTGGCCACCAGTACTGACCGGCACCATCGCGACCGCGTCCTGGACGCGCTGAAGGCATGGGGTCATGACACCAGCGGGTTGGAGAACGCGTCCGATATCGCAGCCCGCGAGCACTATGCCCGCCTCAGAGCTGCACGCGGTTCTTGGGACGGCAACTGGATAGGCGGCGGCTACAGCGAAGACCCGCCGTTCTGACTCAAGGTCCAAAACGCTCCGAATCATCCACTGCTCACCCCGCGTGGCCGCACCACAAGAAGTGGACCAGAGCCTCATATGACCCGACAAAATCAGGCCTTGTGCCTTCGCCGGCCGCAGCGGCAGCACTCGGCCATGAACCAGCGTTCGTACTGCTCGTCGGTGGCGTATGGGCGGCTCATACGTCGGGCAGAATGCGGGCCGCGCGGGGCCGAAGCTTCGCGACATCCGCAGCCGGGGCGGGCAGGTCACCGGTGGCGGTCTTGCGGACGCCAGCGTTCTCGGCGGCGGTGGCCACCAGGTCGGCCGGGGTGCAGGAGAGGATGTCGCAGAGCGTGGACAGGACCTGCAGCGACAGCCGTTCGGGGGTGCCGGAGACCAGGCGGTGGACCTGGGAAGCGGACAGGTCGATGCCCCGCTCGCGCAGCAGCGGCACCAGTTCGGTGGCGGTGAAGACACGGTGCGAGGCCATCACCTCGCGCAGCCGCCAGGTGTAGCCGACCGTGCGCTTCATGCCTGCCTCCCGTTATGGGCCTGGAGGGCCACGGCGATGGTGGTGTCCAGGTGCCGGCGCAGGGTGCGAGTACGGAAGTCCGAGGAGACGCAGGTGTAGATGGAGGTGGTGCTGGCGTGCTCGTGGCCGACCTGTTCCTGGACGAAGCGGGGATCCCAGCCGTCCTCGATCAGGTGGGTGACGTAGGACGTTCGGAAGGAGTGGCAGTCCAGCCCGTCGTCCAGGCCCAGCGCCTTGCGGTAAGCGATGAAGCGGGAGTTGATGCGCTGGCAGCCGATCCGCAGTCCGCGCTCGGAGGGCCAGGCTGCCGGGTTGCCATCGGTGCCGAACAGCGGGCGGACCTCGGTGAACCACTCGTCCAGAACGTCGGGGCTCCAGTCGAACACGGTCAGCACGCCCCGGCGCTTGGGCGGTGAGCCCTTCTTGGCCTTGCCGAACCGGACCTGGCACCGGCCGAACTCGCCGTACTCGGCGCCGTGCGGGTTGCGCCCGAAGTCGGCCGCGTCCAGCATCCGTGTCTCGTTGCGCCGTAGCCCGTAGGCGTAGGCGGTCTTGAACGAGGCGGCGTCGCGGAACGCGGGCAGCCAGCCCTTGCGACCGAACGCCCGGATCCGGGCGACCTCGTCGTCGCAGTGCGCGAAGAAGGCGTGCAGCTCGGCCTTGGTGAACGCCCGCTTCTTCGGGTCCGACTCGTTCTCCTGGGTGTGAACCGCAGTGTTCCACTCGTGCACGACCTGCACCGGGTGGGCGCCGAACCGCTCCTCGCAGGTCGCCGCCCACTCGTAGAGGGGATCGGTCACGAAGTGGCAGAACGCCCGTACCGCCTCGGAGTAGGAGCGGACCGTGGAACGCTTCAGGTCGCGCAGCGAGCGCAGGTCGCCAAGCCACTCGTCGACCATCGCCGGCGTCCAGTGCCAGGGGAAGGTGTTCACGTAGGCAGCGAACGCCTTGATCGTGTTCTCCCTGCCCTCCACCGTCGTCCGGGCCAGGTTCCGCGCCAGTTGCTGGTTCGCGAAGCCGGTCAACATCGCCGTGAAGACCTGTTCCTCCGGCCGCAGCAGCGCGACCCCATCCACCAGGTGCAGCCTCGCCACCCCAGGAGTCAGCCCGTTGAACCCCACTGGTCCACCACCCTCCGCAACTCGCATTAGGTGCGAGACAACCGCATCCAATGCGAGTCGGCGGGCGATCCGCAGGTCAGTCAGTCGGACGAGTGACACCGGCTGGCGGCCACACCCCGTTCGCCGCTACTGTCGCCGCTTGCATCACAGGCCAACGCTGCACTTCAGGGGTCTGGGTACCGCCATCGACCACAGCGATGCGCATACCGTCGCGAGTTCGCATCAGATGCAATTGGCGGCGGTTGGACCATCAGTACAGCCGCTGGCGCCAAGCAGTTGATCTTGGTCGCCTAGCACAGCGATCCGGTCCGGTGCTGGGGTTCAGGGAAAGATCCTCGATCATGGGTGGGCCTGGCTACGGTCCGGGCATGGCGGTCGAATTCTTATCTGATGAGCAGGCTGAGGCGTACGGAAAGTTCGCCGAGGAGCCGACGAAGCCTGAGCTGGAGCGGTTCTTCTTCCTGGATGACGAGGTGTTGGACGCAGCGTGGAAGCAGATGGCCGAGCGGCTGGAGGAGGCCGGCGCCGACGCGAAGATCAGCGTCGAGGCCTTGTCGCCGGATTCGGGTCCGGCCTCCATGGAATGCGGAACAGGAATCACGCCGGGGGGGGAGCCAGGGTGTGTCCCGTAGATCAAGGTGAGGTTGACGGTGCCCTGGTAGATACGTTCTCGCTTGCGTCTGCCGACACACTGCGGGACAGGCCGGATCGCTTGCTGAGGAGCGTCAACGCGGTGATCAAGGCGAGAGCGGCGAAGACGCCAGCTGCCCCGAACGCGGCATGCTGCCCGGTGGTGAGTGCGAGCGGTGTCGGACCACCGATCGCGGACGTGCGGGCGGCGGCGACGCTGGTGCAGACGGCAGCGCCGACGGCGGTGCCGACGGCGAAGGAGGTGTCGGCGAGGCCGGCGGCCAGGCCTGAGTCCTTTTCGGTGACGCCGGTCAGCGCGGCGATCTGTGCGCATACCGTGACGGCGCCCATTCCCGCCCCGAACAAGAACAGGGCCGCCGGCAGAAGACTCATCGGGCCACCGGCCGGTATGCGGGTGAGCAGCAGGCAGCCACAACCGAGCAGGACGGTCCCGGCGGCAGCCACCCGCCCCAGGCTGAACCTGGGCACGATCCGTTGGCTCAGCAGTGCGCCTGCGGCCGCGGTGACGGTCATCATCGCGGCCGCCAGCCCGAACTGCGCCGCCGGCCAGCCGAGCACCTGCTGCACGAAAGAGGTGAGGGTGACGAGCATGCCGTCGACGGTCATGCCGGCGATGAGCAGGAGGAGGTTGCCGCCGATCAGCATGCGCGAGCGCAGCGACTGAAAGGAAACGAGCGGGGCCACCGATCGCTTCTCTACCAGGATGAACATCCAGACCAGCACGGCCACGGCGGCCAGTAGCCCGATGCTCTGTCCATTCGCCCACCCGGATGTCGGCACCCGGGTGATCACGTATACGAGCAGAACGAGTGCTGGGGCGATGGTCAGCGCACCAGGGATGTCGAAGGAACGGGAGCGTGCTCGGTCCCGGCTTTCGCGCAGCACGGCGGGGGCGAGCACCAGCACGAGGGTCCCGACCGGGACGTTGACCCAGAACACCCACTGCCAGCCGAAGATATCGGTGATGATGCCGCCCAGTAGTAGACCGGCGGTGGCGCCGAACCCGCCGAGGCCGCCCCAGATACCGAGCGCCTTGTTCCGCTCGATCCCTTCGGGGAAAGTGTTCATGACCATCGACAACGCGGCCGGAGCGATGATCGCGGCCGAGACGCCCTGCACCGCCCGGGCGGCCACCAGGGCCTGGATGGACGGAGCGAGCCCGCACGCCAGCGAGGCCACGACCCGCAGCACCATCCCGGCGATGAACACACGCCGACGGCCCAGCAGATCCGCAGCGCGGCCGCATAACAACAGCAGCCCGCTGAAGGCCAGCGCGTAGGCCGTCACGGTCCATTGGATGGCAGGACCGTGCAGGCGAAGGTGGCCTTCGATCGCGGGCAGAGCGGCGAGCAGGCTGGTGCCGTCCAGAATCGTCATGAAGAACGCCGTGCCCAGCAGCGCCAGCACCTGCCAACGGCGAGTCTGCGAAAGGTCGCTCGTGGTCATCACTGTTGCTCGATGCTTCGCAGCAGTTCGGCGGCGAGCGCGTCAAGCCACTTGCCGGTGCCCTGCTCCCGCCAGCTTGGTTCTTCGCGGCCGTCGAGGAAGGTGCTCTGCTCGGTGAGTAGCAGCCGGGTGCCACCACCCTCGGGGAGGAACTCCACCGTCGTCAGCGACACTGTCGCAAGGTCTTGCCCCTCGGACAGAGTGGAGGTGTAGACGATCCGCTCGTCCTGGACGATGTCGCGGTACCAGGACTCGAAAGTCAGCACCGGCCCACCGCCAGAGCGGCCGCGGTTGACCTCCCGCCCACCGACGCGGAAATCAAGCTCGTGCTCGGCGTCGAGGCCGGCGAACCAGCGGGCCTTTGCTTCGGGGACGGCCCACGCGGCGAACACTGTGGCCGGTGAGGCCGTGTAGAGGCGTTCGAGGGTGAACGTGGCATGCGTGACCACGTGATCGGTCATTGTGTGCTCCCTTGATCTGGGCTGTCGCAGTGTTCGGTCAGGTAGTCGCCGAGGCGATCGAGGCGGTGTTCCCAGGCAGTGCGCTGCGCAGCGATCCAGTCCTCGGCCATTCGCAGCACACCCGGCTCGATGTGGCAGGTGCGTACCCTTCCGGCTTTCTCAGACCGGACCAGTCCGCACGCCTCCAGTACCTGTAGGTGCTGCATCACCGCTGGCAGCGACATGGCCAGCGGCCGGGCCAGCTCACTGACCGAGGCAGGCCCGCGGATCAACCGCTCAACGATGTCCCGGCGAGTCGCGTCCGCCAGCGCTTGGAACACCCGGTCCAACGAACCAGCTTGGTTAAGCATGCGCCTAACTATTCGACGCCGGCAGCGAATAGTCAAGCATCTGGTTAACCTTTCTTCCGCCAGGGGTGCGCCGTTCCCTCGCACACGTCTCGTCCGGGAGTACGCGCCCGGGCCCCACTTCTCACACATGGTCACCTGTGAGAGTTCCGCGAGAGGCCCGGAAGCGGTCACGTTTCACCAGGTGGCCATTCGCAGAAGTCCTCTCGAAACCCGCACCCTGGAGGCGCCGCCCCTCCTGCCCGCCACCGGCACGTCGCGCTCCAACTCGCCCTCGGTGCCCAGGCGGTCGACGGCCGCCGCGGCTTCGCCGTGCACGCCCGCCGGGCCGATTCCGAGGGCTGGACCAGGCACCCCTCCGGCACCCTCGACACGACGACCGGCAGCACGCCCGCGCCCGATGCCGCCCGTCCGCCGTCCTGGCCCGTCCGGCCCCGGCCGCCGCCGCGCCCACCGAGCTCGATCTGGCGGACGACGACGAACTCTTCCGCCTCGTCGACGGCCGGCTCGGACCGGAGGAGTAAGCCCCACCCGCCCCGCACCCGGCCGGGCCACCGCGGCACCCACGCCGCGGCGGCCCGGCCGTTTTCGACGCAGCCCGGGTGATGGTCACGGAACGGCACCCAGGCGAGTGGAGATCTCGTTCGCGGCGGCGATCACCAGGGGCGCCAGCTCCGGCACCCGCTCACGCGGCAGGCGGTCCGCGGGCGCCGAGACGCTGACCGCGCTGGTACAGGCTCTGGAGTGGTCGAAGACGGGCGCCGCCACACACCGGATGCCTTCCTCGTGTTCGATGTCGTCGATCGCGTAGCCCCGCTGCCTGATCTCGCTCAGCGCGGACCGCAGATCCTCGGCCGTCGTGATCGTGCGAGGCGTGTGCCTGGGCATACCGCTCTCGATCACCAGGTCGACCGTCGCCGGTGCGGCGTGGGCCAGCATGGCCTTTCCGACGCTGGTGCAGTAGACGGGTGCGCTGTTTCCGATCCGGGAGAACATGCGGACCGAATGCGGGCTGTCCACCTTGTGGATGTACACGATGTTCGGAAAGTCGGCGACGACGAGGTGGACGGTCTCGCGGGTCTGTGCGGCGAGGTTCTGCATGACATCGTGCATGCTGCGCGGGAGGTCCAGGCCGGTCAGGTACACGTTGCCGAGCTGGGCGTTGCGCCGTCCCAGACGGTAGCGGCCCGAGGGAAGGTGCTCGACCAGACGGGCCTCCAGGAGCGGCTGGATGAGGCGGAACAGCGTGCTCTTGTTCAGGCCGAGCCGTTCGCAGAGCTCGGCGATCGAGTACCCGGTCCCGTCGGTCTCGTCTCCGAGCTGCAGCAGGATGGAGATCGCGCGGCGCAGCGAAGCCGAGTTGTTGCGAAGCCCCGGTGTGGGGCTCAGCTCCGAGCTCACTTTTGGTGCCCCTCTCTGCCTGGAGCGCGCTGGGCGCCCGTGTCAATGAATTGTCATTTCCGAGCACGAAATCGCTTTGAGCGAGCATGCGGATCCCGCCGGCCGTGCGGCTGTTGCGCAGGTCGGCACGGGCCACGCCCTATTCCGTCGGGCGGCTGGCTATCAGGGTGCTGTTCAACCCTCCTTTTGTCCAGACCGGTTCGGCCGCAATCGAATGTGTGCGGGTTTTCCGCCCGGGGCACCCGGCCGGCGCTTTCCCCTGCACCGGCCGTCCGCCGACCGCCGATGTAGCAGGTGGAACCGGCCGCGGGGGCGGACAGGTACACCCGCCCGTCGCTGACAGGTTCCGCTCATGAATTTCAGTGAGGGGGGGCTCGTGGGTACGGGCGACCGGTCGGCCGCGGCCGGTGTGGCCAGCGCCTTTCTTCCGCGTGCTCGGGTCTTGACAGCACTATGGCGCGTCGGTAAACATTCTGCAATGCATGGCGCTGAATTGCATTGCAAACATCCCAAAAAGTTGCAATGCAAACCTCGCGGGAAGTTGCATTGCAAATCCTTTCCCCCTTGCGGCCTGCCGGCTCCCTGAAGTCAGAGCAGGGAACGCCGGCCCACCCTCGAAGAGGTCCGAATGAAGAAGCAGAACGGCTTTTCCTTGCGGTCCGCCGCGGGCGCCGCGGCCTGTGCGATGGTCGCCGTCGCGGTGGGGTGCTCACCGCCCGGCAGCAGCACGTCCGCGACGGGCATCACCGTCGCCGAGACCTCGGCGCCCTCGACCCTCGACCCTCAGGGTTCGGCGCTCTACGCCGACCGGTTCGCCTGGCAGCTCTCCTACCAGTGCCTGATGACCACCACTCCCGGAGGGAAGGTCGAGCCGGAACTCGCCACCGGCTACCAGCGCTCCGACGACGGGCTCACCTACACCTTCGACCTCAGACCGGGCGTCAGGTTCCAGAACGGTGAGACGCTGACGGCCGAGGACGTCGCCTTCACCTTCGACCGGTTGAAGAGCAGTCCGGACGGGATATCCGAGGAGCTGTTCCCCACCTTCGAGAAGGCCGAGGCGACCAGCGCCTCGACCGTTGTGTTCCACCTCAAGCGCCCCGACGCCGGCTTCCTCAACAACATGGCGAACCCGCTGGTCTGGGGCTGCGCGGTGATGAGCAAGAAGGCCGCCGCCTCCGAGAACCTGGCCACCCGCATGGTCGGCACGGGCCCGTGGGTGCAGGAGTCGTACCGTCCCAACAGCGAGTTGAAGCTCAAGCGGTTCGACGACTACTGGGGCCAGAAGACCAAGTCGGAGCGGCTCAGCGTCCTCTACGTGCCCGGCTCCGCTACGCAGGTCAGCGATCTGCAGGCCGGTGCGGTCGACCTGATCTTCACCGGCACGTCGAGCGCCAAGACGCTGTCCGGCTCCGACGGGCTTGAGGTCGGGACCGTCCCCACCGACTCCACGATCTTCCTTCAGATCAACAACCTCACCGCACCGTTCGACAACCTGAAGGTCCGCCAGGCCCTCGCCCTGGCGCTCGACCGCGACAGCCTCGCGGAGCACGCCTACAGCGGTGGCGGCGCCCGTGCCAGCCTCTACATCCCCGACGGCGAGTCCTGGGCGCCCAAGCCGGCCGAGGTGCCGTTCTCGACCCAGGACACCGCCAAGGCCAAGGCGCTCCTCGCGGAGGCCGGCTACCCCGACGGCTTCTCCACCTCGTTGATGTACATCAGCGGGTACGACCCCGGGACGAACGACCTGGCCGCGGCCCTCCAGGACCAGCTCGCCAAGGTCGGCATCAAGGTCAAGCTCGACCCGCTCGAACGCGGCGCCTGGGTCGACAGGCTCACCAAGGCGCAGTACCCGCTCAGTTGGAACGCGCAGTCGTACTACTCGAACCCCTACCAGTACGTGCAGCCGGCCGAGGGCCGTCAGGGGGCCGTCCCGGCCGAGTTGCAGAAGCTGCTCGACGACGCGCTGCGCGCCGGTGACCAGGCGGCCTACCAGGCGGCGCTGATCGCCGTCGAGAAGTGGGAGGCCGAGAACGTGTACCCCACCGTCACCCTGCTCGCGACGAACACCGTCGTCGCGTACCGCAAGGGACTGACCGGGGTGGAGCTGCCGCCGAGCCAGAGCCGCACGTTCCTGGCCCAGGTGAGCCGTGGCTAGCGCCCCGGAGACGGACCGCGCCCCGGCCGGCGCGGTCCGGGCACCGCGCGATCCGGAGCCGCTGCTCACCGTCGACGGGCTCACCGTGCGCTACGGGTCCGCGGAGCGGCCCGCCGTGGAGGACGTCTCCTTCAGCATCGCGCGCGGTGACCGGGTCGGGCTGGTCGGGGAGTCCGGGTCGGGCAAGTCGACACTGGCGGCGGCCGTACTGCGGCTGCTTCCGCCCTCGGCCTCGGTCAGTGGTCACATCGGTCTGGCCGGCCGGGACCTGACGACCCTGGGGCCGTCGGAGCTGAGGGCCCTGCGCAGCACCCGGATGGCCCGCGTTCCGCAGGACCCGCTCGGGAACCTCAACCCCGTTCTCACGATCGGGCGCCAGCTCTCGGACGTACTCTCCGCGCACCGGCCGCTCGGCCGCCGCGAGCGCACGGCGACCGTCGAGGAGGCGCTGCGCCGGGTCGGCATCGGCGACGCCGCGGTCAAACGGCGCAGTTACCCGCACGAGCTGTCGGGAGGGATGCGGCAGCGCGTCATGATCGCCATGGCGCTGCTGAACCACCCCGATCTGCTGATCGCCGACGAGCCCACCACGGCGCTGGACGTCACCGTCCAGTCACAGGTCGTCGAGCTGTTGCGCGAACGGGTCGCCGACGCGGGGATGACGCTGCTGCTGATCTCGCACGACGTGGGCGTGGTCTCCGAGCTCTGCACGACCGTGCTGGTGATGTACCGCGGGCGGATCGTCGAGAACGGGGCGGCATCCGACGTCCTGACCCGCCCCACGCACCCCTACACCCGGTCGCTGCTCGCCGCAGCCCACGGCCGGCTCCTCGACGACGTGGACGGCCGCAAGGAGGAGGTGGCATGACCGGCGAGCAGACGCCGTCCGGGATCTCCGAGGAGCGCCGGCCCCTGGTGCTCGACGTCCGGGACTCGGTCAAGCACTTCCGCATGAGACGGACGAGCCTGACGGGCAAGCGGCCGCAGGTGCACGCCGTGGACGGCATCAGCGTCCGGCTCCGCGCGGGCCGTACCCTCGGCCTGGTCGGGGAGTCGGGATGCGGCAAGTCGACGCTGGGCCGGCTGATCACCGGGCTCGATGCCCCGACGTCCGGCTCGGTGCTGGTCGGCGCGGACCAGCACGACGTCACGGCGGGTGCGGGCGGGAAGGTGCAGGCCGTCTTCCAGGACCCGGCGAGCGCCCTGGACCCCCGTATGACGGTGCGCGCCGCCATCGCCGAGGCGCTGGGCGGCGTTGCGAGGCCCGAGCGGGAGAGGCGCGTCGACGAAGCCCTCGCGGCCGTCGGTCTGCCGCCCGAGCTCGGAGCCCGCTATCCGCACCAGCTGTCGGGCGGTCAGCAGCAGCGCGTCTGCATCGCCCGTGCCCTGGTCGCCGGGCCGGACCTCATCCTGCTCGACGAGGCGGTGAGCTCGCTGGACGCCTCGCTCCAGGCCCAGGTGCTGGACCTGCTGGAACGGCTGCAGCGCGAGACCGGGACCGCGTACGTGTTCATCTCGCACGACCTGCGGGCGGTACGCCGGATCAGCCACGCGATGGCGGTCATGTACCTGGGACAGATCGTCGAGGAGGCACCGGCCGAGGCCTTCGACCGGGGGCTGCTGCACCCGTACGCGGTCGCGCTCCGTTCCACCGAGCCCGGCATCTTCCAGGGCGGGTCGCGCATCGAACGGGTCGTGCTGCGCGGGGAGCCGCCGAGCGCGGTCGACCCGCCGGCCGGCTGCCGGTTCGCGCCCCGCTGCCCGATCGCCGACGACCACTGCCGCCGCGTCGCGCCCGAACTCGTGGACGTGACAACAGATCACCGCGTGCGCTGCCACAAGCCGGGCGGGCTCACGCTGACAACGGCCGCCACCACGACCGTCGCGGACCTGGGAGGAGAGTCTTGATCCTCTACCTGGCCAAGAAGCTGACCAGTGCCGTCGGCGTCCTGCTGGCCCTCTCCGCGCTGGTGTTCTTCGCCGGTCGCGGGCTGGTACCGGGCAACGCCGCGGCGGTGATCGCCGGCGCCAAGGCCTCACCCGAGACGCTTGCCGCCATCGAGCACAAGCTGGGACTGGACCAGCCGCTCTACCGCCAGTACCTCGACTGGTTGACGGGCGCCCTGCACGGCGACTTCGGGGTGTCGCCCCTCTCCGGGCAGGACAACCTCCAGGTGATCGCCCAACAGGCGCCGGTCTCCTTCGAACTGGCGCTCATGGGGCTGCTCATCGCGGTGGCGATCGGACTTCCGGTCGGCGTGATCGCGGCGACCCGCTCCGGCAAGGGCCTCGACTGGGGTATCCGCATTCCGCTGCTCGTGGTCTTCGCCTTCCCCGGGTTCGTGTCGGGCTCGGTCGCGCTGTACCTGTCGGCGCACTTCCTGACCAACCTGTACTCGGCGAGCTACATCCCGTTCTCCGACAACGGCATCGGCAACCTCCAGACCATGCTGATGCCGGCGCTGGCGGTCGGGATTCCCACCGCACCGCTCGTGGCCCAGATGACCCGGTCGTCGATGATCGAGGTCCTCGCCCAGCCCCACATCACCACGGCGCGGACGAACGGCATCGCGGAGTGGCGGATCAGGTACGTCTACGCCCTGCGCACCGCGCTGCCGCCGGTGCTGACCCTGATCGGGTTCATCTTCGGCTTCCTCGTCGGCGGCCTGTTCATCGTCGAGGAGATCTTCAGCCTGCCCGGACTCGGGCGCGGCGTACTCGCCTCGATCTCGAACCGGGACTTCTCCCAGCTCACCGGCCAGGCTCTCGTCATCGCCGCCGCGTTCATCCTCGGCAACCTGCTCGTAGACATCGCGCTGCCGTTCGTCGACCGGCGCATCATCAACCGATAGGACACGGGAGCCAGCGTGACCAACACCGTCGCCCGCCCATCCCCTCCGACCTCCCCGCCTCCTCCCGCCCCGCTGTCCCCCGGGCCGAAGCGCGCCCGCCGCCGGCCGGTGCGCGGGCTCGTCGCCAACACCGCCGTCCTCCTCATCGTCGGGTACGTCCTGCTGGCGGTGTTCGGCTCCTTCCTGGCGCCGTACGGCCCGAACGAGGTCGGCGCCGGCCCGCGGCTGTCCGCCCCCTCGGCCGAACACTGGCTGGGGACGGACGCGCTCGGACGTGACCAGCTCTCCCGCGTGATCGCCGCCGCCCGGCCGGCCCTGCTGTCGGCGACGTACGCGGTGCTGTTCGCCCTGGTGATCGGAACGTCGATCGGCATCGCGGCCGGGTTCCTGGGCCGGCTGTGGGACGGAATCCTCTCCCGGCTCGTCGACCTGCTGTTCGCCGTCCCCGAGTACCTGCTGGCGATCCTCGTGATCGCGGTGATGGGCAGCGGCCTGCTCAACGCCTCGCTGGCCATCGGCATCGTGAGCATTCCGCGGTTCGCGCGCATCGCCCGGGGCTCCACGCTGGAGATCGCGCGGCGCAGCTTCGTCGACGCGGCGCGGCTCTGCGGGCGGGGCAGGTCGTGGATCATGTTCCGGCACATCCTGCCCAACATCGCCTCGCCGCTCGTGATCATGACGGCGATCAACCTGTCGACCGCCGAGGGGGCGTACGCCGCGCTGAGCTTCCTCGGGTTCGGGGTCCGCCCGCCCGACGCGGACTACGGCAGCATGATCTCCTCGTCCCAGCAGTACCTGCTCACCGATCCCTGGGTGGTCGCGTTCCCCGCGATCGCGTTCGTCCTGCTGGTCCTCGCGTTCAACCTGCTCGGCGACGTCCTGCGTGACCGGCTGGACCCGCACACCCGCACCGCGGCCGGCGCCTGACCTCGGCTACCTCCGCTGTCCCCTCCCCTCCCCTCCCTCCCCTCGCCTCGCAGGAGGAACATCACCGTGTCCGACCTCACCGGCCTGCTCGACAGCCAGGTCCCCGAAATCCTCGCGCGCCACGGCGTTCCGGGCGTCGCCGTGGGCGTCCTGGCCGACGGCGGGACGACACTGCTCGGCTACGGTGTCACCAACGTGGCCCACAGCCTCCCGGTCGACCCCGACACGATCTTCCAGGTCGGCTCGATCTCCAAGACGCTGCTCGGGTTCGTCGTCGGCCGTCTGGTCGACCGGGGCCGCGTGGAACTGGACGCTCCCGTGGCTCCGCTCTTCCCGGCCGGAACCGGCATCGACGAGCGCATCACCCTGCGGCACGTGATCACGCACACCTCGGGCATCGACGCCCAGAACATGATCGCCGACGCCCCGCGGCTGCTCGCCGACCACGCGGACGACTCCATCCAGGCGTCGCTGGCCCATTTCGTCCGCCGTCCTCTGCTCTTCCCCCCGGGCACGGACTACTCCTACAGCGGCCCGGGCATCATGCTGGCCGCGGCGGTGGTGGAGCGCGTCACCGGCCGGCACTACGCGGACGTCCTCCAGGACGAGGTTCTCGACCCGGCCGGCATGGCGGGGACCTTCACGACCGCCGACCAGGTCGTGACCCGGCGGGTCGCCGCGCCGCACGGCCGCGACCCCGAGGGCCGGGCGACGCTGCTCACCGACCAGGGGTGGCAGCGGCACTGGCAGCTCCCGGGCTGGGACGTGCCGGGCGGCGGCGTGCTCAGCTCGGTGCGCGACCTCATCCGCTACGCGGCGTACGTCACCTCGCCGGAGGCACCCGGCGGCCTCTTCCGTCCGCAGGGGCACCGGGGCAGCCCGGGGCGCGATGTCGGGCTCGCCTGGATGCTGGAAGAGCGTGCGGGCAGCCCGGTGATGGCGCACGACGGGCTGACCATCGGTTACGCGGCGCGCCTGGTGCTCATGCCGTCGCGGGGCCTCTGCTACACCGTCCTGACCAACTCGATCGAGGGAGCCACCGTGGCCGAGGAGATCGAGCGGCTGATCCTCACCGCGGTGCTCGGCGAGCAGCCCTCGCGCGAGTTGCGTCCGATCGGTGACGAACTGGCCGATGCCCTGCTGGGCACCTATGACTGCGGGTTCTACGGCACCGTCACGCTGGTCCGGGGCGCGGCCGAGGGCGAGATGGGCGTCATCGCGGACCAGGCCCCGGTGGATCCGGACCAGTACCTTGTCGAGCTCGCCTCCCCGGGCCGGCTCGTCCTGGCCCCGCCGGACACCCTCGTCGCCCTGGCCGAGGACGGCAGCCCGCTGGGTGACGCGCTCTCCTTCGTCCGGGAGCCCGACGGCACCGTGTCGGCGCTGAGGTACCACGAGCGGATCGCCCACCGGGTGTCCTGACGGTCCGTCCGGTCGGTCCGGTCCCGCCGGTCGGCCCGCTCCGACTCGCACCGGCTCGGGGCGGCCGCACCGCGGGGGCAGGGCGTGGCAGGGGTGCCCAGCGCAGGCCGGGCCGGTCCGTCGGAAAGCGCCGCGCCTGCCCACCGGACGGGCTGCCGATTCACCGCACCCGGTGGCGGACGGTCACCCCGGCCCGGCCCGGCACCGCCCCCGGCTCCGGGGCGCCTTCCACGGGTCTCGCCGGGCGTGACCGCCCGGACGGCCCGCTCGGGCGTCAGCCGAGGGCTTCGGAGAGCCGGACGAAGCGCCGGCCCGAGGCCAGCAGCGCCGGGACGGCGGCGGCGATGCCGGGGGCGGTGCCGCCGCCCGGGTGGTTCATATGGGCGATCACGATGGCACCGGGCGGAGCGGTTGTGACCTCCCGACGGACCTCGCTCGCGCCGAGGGTCGCGCCGCCGTCGCCGTTGACGGTGAAGCCCGCGACGCGTTCGCCCAGGTCGGCGACGATGCGGGTGGCGATGTCGTCGTAGTGGGCGGTGCCGGACCGGAAGAAGCCCGGCGGGTGACCGAGCAGCCCGGTCAGCTTCTCGGCGTTGTCCGCCACCTCGTCGTAGACCTCGCCCACGTCGCGGGTGCCCGCGATCCCGTACGCGGAGCGGCCGCGGACCGACAGCGGGCGGTGGACGGAGCCGTGGTTGCCGATCTCGAACAGCGGGTCGGCGGCCAGCCGGTCGAACTCCGCCGGGTTGGCGTCGATCCAGCGGGCGTTGAGGAAGAGCGTCGCGGGGACGTCGTGGGCCCGCAGGAAGTCGATCAGGTCGGCGTCGTAACCGTTCCCGCCGGGGCCGCCGCAGGCGTCGAAGGTGAGGGCCGTCGTGCGCTCGCCGCCCGGCAGCCCGGTGATCACCCTGGACACCTCCAGCCCCCACTCCTCCGGCGCCACGCCGCCGTACCGGGCCACCACCTCGGCCCGGCCCGGCCTCGGCGCGGGGGCGGTGGGCGCCGGGGTCTCCGCGGGCTCCGGCGAGGCTGCGGATGTCGTGGGGGGTGCCGTAGCGGGGGCGGGTGTCACAGTGGCGGACGCCGGGCCGGACGGCACGGCCGGCGCCGTCCCCTGGCCTCTCTGGCACCCCGCCAGCGTGCCTCCGGCCGCCACCACCAGTAACGCCCGCCGACTCAATGACACACCCGCCTCCATGGATATCGGACAACCCGACCATCTGTATCCATGAACCGGCCGATCACCACCCGCCGCAACCCCGCCCTGGCCGCCGGGATCGGCTCGCCACCGCCCGCCCCTACCCGGCCGAGTCCGGCGAGACGATGTCCCAGGTCCCGAATCGGGTCAGGCCTGCCGATCGGGCCGCCGCCACCGAAGCGTGGTTGTCGAGCTGGCAGCGGTACTGCGGCTGGTGTTTCCGTGCGAGGGCGTGCCGGGAGATCGCGCGCACAAGGCGTCGGGCGTGGCCCCTGCCCCGGTACGGCGGGAGCGTCAGCACGCCCGTCGCCCTCCCCGGACCCTGCTCGCCCAGCTGATGGCGGACCCCGGCCACCGCACCGTCTGGCGGCCCTTGGTGGAGATTGCGAAGTCGCACCAGTGGGAATACCTCAGCCAGCTTCTCGGCCTTGACCGCGCGGCTTCGGGGCAGGGCCGGCAACCGGCGCATGCGGCGCCGCGAGGACGGCGGAGAACTCTCATGACAGCTGACAGCGGGCAGATCCCCTATGAGCTCATCAACGGTCCCGTGGCCGACCCCTACCAGCCGCGGGTCGCAGAGACCTACAGCGACGCCACGCACCTGTGGCAGGACGTGATCGGCCCGGGCCTCTGGTTCCAGTTCGGCGTCTACGGCCAGGCCGACATGCCGGCCCCGCAGGACGAGTCCCCCGAGTCGCTGGACGCCTCCGGACGCCGCCACCTCGAACGACAACTGAACATCGCCGGGCTGAACGACCATGGCAGAGAGCCTGAGCGGATCCTGGACGTCGGATTCGGCTGGGGCACGGCGCTGGAACACCTCGCCCGCCGCTTCCCCCACTGCCCCCGACTGGACGGCGTCAACATCAGCCTCACCCAGACCGAGTACGCCGCCCGCCGAACGGCCGCGCTGTCCCTCGCCGGCCGCGTGAAGCTGTACCTGTGCAACGCTCACTAGCCGTTGCTCTATCGATCCTGGTGGGCGTGAGTTCGAGTCTGCCGACTCGGTCGGGTGATCTTCTGGTCGGCCGGGCATGAAAGTGGGG
>NZ_JBIVRD010000073.1:0-22669 GCF_044755565.1 Kitasatospora sp. NPDC092286
GTCGGACTCGCCCTGGTCACCAACCAATAGCGAACAGACAGGCGATAACCCGAACGCCACAGAAGATGATCAATGGAGGTCAAACGACAAGCTGACACGACTGGATACTGGGCGACTCCCATGGGTAGCAATCCGCTACGTCAATTCTGCGGAGGTCCCGTGCAGCAGCTCAACTGGCAGAAGCCATCAGCCAGCGGCTCAAACGCGGGCGGCAGCTGCCTCGAACTGGCCACCGGACCCGGCGATCTCCGCCACCTTCGCGAGTCCGACAACCCGGACACCGTCATCACCACCAACACCGCCAAGCTCCACGCCTTCATCCTCGGCGCCAAAGCCGGCGAGTTCGACCACCTCCTCTGACACCTCCGGATGCTGCACCGGCAGCGGCCCGGCTGCGCTTCGCTCCGCCAAGGTGCAGCCGGGCAGTTGAACCGGCCTCTCTGCATGCCAGGGCTGCCCCCGTCCGCGCCTCGCCGTCCACGGTCTGACAGCGGCGGGCCGGCCGTCGCAGGGCTGCGAAACCCACATTGAGATGATCTCGGTGCCGTGAAGGGACCCGTGGTGAGGGCCTGCCCCTACCCGCAGGGATCCACCTTCGCGGATCGGTGCCTCAGGAACCCGAACCCGGGCTCGGACGCGACCATGAACGTGGACGTGCCCGCGCCGCTCGCCCCGGCCACCACCCGCTGAGTCCCAAGGGCCGCCCAAACGCCCCGGCCCGCACACGGCCGTCCCGGACCGACGGGGGCCGTTGCCGCACACCCGGTCCCACACGGAAGGTCCGTGCGCGCCGTCCAGCGGGCGTGGGCTCCCACCGAACGCAGCCACCCGATCCCTCGACCGGCCGAGGGGTCCCACCCCGGATCGCTTGTGCTCCACCGCGACGGGTACACGTCAGGCCCGGAGCTGAGTCCGGGCCTGCAGCGGACCGAAGGGAACGAGGAGATGGCGAACGAGATCTACACGGAAGTCGGTGGCGCGGCCAACCTTTCCAAACGCAATGAAAAGCTGAAGGCTCAACTGGCCGCGCTCGGCGGCCAGCTCAGTGCCAAGCACAAGTACCCCCAGTTGCGGGTCAGAGGAAACGTCATCCATGACGAAGAGAAGAAGCCCATGCGCATCGACAACCAGGGGATCCTGAGCAAACCGTTCAAGGGTCAGAACATCCAGGCCCAGGTCGCCGGCGGCTCGATCGCCGCAGTCGGCCTGGAAGAAACTCTCAGCTAGGCCAAAATGAGCGAGGAGTGCCAGAAAGCCGTGGAGAACGCGGTTAGCCAGGCCCTCCATGACAGCTTCGACGATGCCCGCGCTCTGAAGGCCTATGCCGGTTCCACGCCGATGCCACGATGCTGGCGACCTTGGCGTCCGCTGCCGCACCCGCGCTGTTCTTCGCCCCGGTCAGCTTCACCTTGTCCGCCACCAGACGGGCAAGCCCGCACCGTTCGGCCAGCCGCATCACCGGGAACCAGGAGGTGCTGTCCTTGCGGGTGAGGGCGCTGGTCTCCATGTGGTGCTCCAGAGCGATGGGTGTGCGAAGGCCATGGCGCGCCGGCCAGTCAGCGCGGGCAGCGCGGGGGCGGTCAAAGCTGGGTGGCCCCGGGCAGGCAGCCCAGTAGCGGGACGGCGGTGAAAGCCTCGCCGTAGCCTGCGCCGATGCGCGCTCCCCAGAGTCGGCCGAGGGTTTCGGCCATCGGCCCGAAGTGCTCCTCGATCGGCTGGCTGGCGTGCCTTCGCAACGCCGCCATCTTGGTGTCGAAGGTCGCGGTGACGTCCACGATCACGTCGGCCCGCACAGGTCCGTCGAGGGTGAGGGAGTTGTAGCTGTCGCAGCTGTAGAAGCGTCTGGGATGGCCGGTGACGATCCTGGGCTCGGGCAGCGCGGCGAGCACGGTGGTGGCGACGGCACGGTGTTCGGGGTGGACATCGTTGAGTGGGTGTGTGATGACGACGTCGGGGAGGGTCTCCAGCAGCAGTAGCTGCACGGCTTCCACGTCAATCCGGTCGAGCTGTCGTAGCTGCGCGCCGAGTATGGCGGCGCTCTCGCGTGCTTCCGCGTCGCGGACCTCGTCGCGGCGGGGCACCGCGATGGTGACGGTGGCGTGCTTGGCGTGGTGGGCCAGGGTGGCGCCGGCCCAGAGTTCGGCGTCGTCGGGGTGTGCGAGTAGGGCCAGGACGGTCCCCGGCGCGACGGCGCTCACCACAGCCCCAGCTTCTCGACGACGTCGGCGGGCTTGGGCAACTGGGGGCTGACCTCTCCGCTCGGGGAGAGCGGCAGGGCGAGGTCCCTCTGCATGGTGATCAGGTCCCGCCAGCGCAGGACATCGTCCCAGGCCTGCACGATCGCCCGTCCCTTGGCGCCGGTCAGCCGGTCGGATTCCAGCAGGGTGTCCAGGCGCATGCCGTCGCGCAGGAGGCTTGCGGCGGCCTTGGGGCCAACCCCCTTGACGCCGGGGATGTTGTCGGCGCTGTCGCCGGTCAGGGCGCGGAAGTCCGGCCACTGCTCGGGTGTGACGCCGTACCGCTCCACGACCTCGTCGGGGGCGATGAGCCGCCGGGTGGCCTTGCGCGACCGGTTGATGATCTTCACCTGGTCGGTGAGCAGCTGGTAGTAGTCGGCGTCGCGGGACATGATCCGCACGGGCCGGGTCGGGGCGGCTTGGACGGTGAAAGTAGCGATGACGTCGTCGGCCTCGGCGTCGTCGATCTCGATCCAGCGGATGCAGTGGAGGTCGAGGCCCTGCTTGACCGGGGCGAGGAACCGCAGGGGCTTGAGCGCCTCCGGCGTCGCCTCGCGGTTGGCCTTGTACTCCCCGTCGGCCGCGACGCGCTCCGTGGTGCCGTGCTCGCCGTCGAAGACGACCAGGACCTCGGGCGGGTCCACGTCGAGGTCGTCGCGGATCGTGGCGCGCAGCAGGGCGAAGAAGGCAAACAGTCCGGTGAGTTCCCGGGTCTTGTCGCGGGAGAAGATCGGCGCGGGGAACCCAAACGTTCCGGCCCACAGGACGTTGAAGCCGTCAACGAGCAGCAGGGGCTTGGGGGTTGCTGCGATTGCGGACATCACGACACCGCCTCCAGAAAGAGGTTAGCGATCCGGTGCGGTGCGAAGTCGTCCGCTCGCCGGTACACGGTCTGTGTAGTCGCGCCGTACAGTATGTCATCTTCCAGGAGGGTCTTGGCGGCCTTGTGGAGCACTGCGGGGCCGGCGTCGTGGTCGACGAGGAGCTGGTCACCGTGGCCGGTGGGCTCGATCAGGGCTGGGAGATTGCCAACGCGGTAGGCGACGATGGGGGTGCCGACGCTCATCGCCTCCAGGGCCACGAGCCCGAAGGTCTCCCGGTGGCTGGGCACGATCACCACAGCGGCCCCAGCAAGCCAGGGCAGGACCTCGTTCCAGGCGAGCGCCCCGCGCAGGCTCACGCCCGGCGTGCGGGCCACCGTCTCCCGGCACCGGTCGAGCAGGGCCGTCTGCGATCCCGTGCTGGCCTCGAACCCGGCTTCGGCGAGCGCCACTTCGACCGGCCGGTCCCAGCCTGCGGCCGTCTCCAGGAGTTCGAGGACTCCCTTCTCCGGACCGAGCCGGGCCAGCACGCGCACCGGACCGGAGCGGCGCAGCTCCTCGCGCCGGTCCCTGCCCGGCGGCAGGACCACGGGGTCCGGGAGCAGCGCGTTGGGGACGACGCGCAGGTTGCGCGGCTGCCAGCCGGCCAGCTCGCCGAGGACGGTGTCGGAGGGGACGAGGACGCAGGTGGCGCGGGCGAAGGCGGGGCCGGCGTCAAGGACGGCGGGCTTGACGTGGGCGGCGAGCGCGCGGCGGACGTGGCCGGGGAAGTCGCCGCGCAGCCGCCCCAGGCCCCACAGGGCGTCGGTGAAAAGGACGGTGTCGATGCGGTGCACCGTGATGAGGTCGCGGATCTGGCGGGCGAGTGCGCTGTCCTGCCCGGTGACGGCCCGGCGCAGGACGTCGTCCTCGCAGGGGAACGCGACGTTGTCGAGCCGCAGCCGCTCGATAGCGACGCCGGGCGGGGTGGGGCCATCGGGCTGCGGAGCGGCGGTGGCGATCACCGGGCGGTGCCCGGCCTCGGCGAGGCCGACGGCCAGGGCCGCCGTAGCCCGCTCGATCCCGGCCGGCGAGTCCGGGCGCCAGGAGACGAGGACCAGCAGGACGCCCCTGGACGTGGTCACGCTGATCACGGGGTCATCACCCGCCGTACGGGCGGAAGGATCCGGGTTTCTCCGGCGTGCGGCTGCTCCCAGGGGAAGACCACCCAGTCGTCCACGGTCCAGATCCAGCGGGCGGGCGCGTCAGTGCAGCCCTCGTTGCGGAACAGCGCCAGCGTCTCGACCACGGCCCCGTCGGTGAGGCGGCCGGAGAGGGACCGGGTGACGGCGGTAAAGGTGGCGCCGGAGCCAGCGATGTCGTCAACCAACAGGATCCTGCCCTCGAACCGGTCCGGCAGCCGCTCGGGAAGGAACACCTCCACCTCGCCGGTGGCCTGCTGCCACGGAGCGTCGCTGGTGTTGTGCCGGGCGGTGACGGTGTGGAGGGGGACCTGGAGGTAGCCGGCGACCACGGTGGCGGGCCTGATTCCGCCGGAGGCGATGCCGATCACACAGGTCACCGCAGGCGCGCTGCCCACGGTGGACTCGGCGAGGAGATGGGCGGCGTCAGTGCACTGGTAGGACGTCGGGACATACGGGGCGGTGCAGGCGAACCTTCGCTGCCCGCTCGGCTGGGTCGTGGCGGTCATGAACTGCTCCGGACGGTGGGCAGGTGGAGGTCCTGGGGGCCGGTGACGGGATTGAACGCGGAGATGCGGGTGGCGCCGCCGGTGTTTCGGTAGGCGTAGCCGTCGGCGCGCAGGACGGTGAAGCCGTCGGCGCTGCCGCGGGTGCGCAGCCGCACCCGCAGGCCGTCAGGGACGGTGAGCGCGTCGATGGCGGCGCGGGCCTGGTCGTCGGTGAGCATCTGTTCGTCGGCGACGGCCGCGCCGTCGCCGATCGGCAGCATCTGGAGGAAGGTGACACCGCCGACGCCGAGGTGGGCGGCCCGCTCCAGGAGGGCCTGTGCCTCGTGCTGGTTGGCCTGCATGAGGACCATCTGTAGCTGGACGGGCAGTCCCTCGGCGACGGCGGCGCGGATGCCGGCCACCGCGTGCTGGTAGCTGTCGGCCCCGCGCCAGTGGTCGTGGGTGGCTTCGGTGGCACCGTCGAGGGAGACGCGCACGGCGTCGACCGCGCCGACGAGCTCGGTGGCCCGGCGAGCGAGGTGCCAACCGTTGGTGGTGCAGCTGACCACGGCGGTGTTGTGGGAGCAGGTGGCACGGGCGAGGTCGGGTAGGTCCCGCAGCAGCAGCGGTTCCCCGCCGGAGATGTCGACCCCGAGAATGCCGGAGTTTGCGATGTGGTCAACGAGGGACCGCCGCTCGTCGGCCGTGGATTCGCGCACGCTCCTGTCGTCCAGGCACTGGGGGCAGGCCAGGTTGCAGCGCACGATCGGCGACCAGCACATGCTCACCGGGGCCGTGAGCTGGAGCTTGGCCAGCTCGGCTTCGATCCAGGACGCGACCTGCCGGTCGTCGAGGAAGACCCGTCCGGCCGGGATCGGCTGGGGCGCCAGGTGGTTGGTGCCGACCGCCGGGTCGTGGACCACGGTCGTGCCTCCGAAGGTGGCGGTGGCGAAGCAGCGGATCATGGGGTGACTACCTCGGCTTCAGTCAGGTGCTTGTCCGTGGCGGTGACGAACTGGTGGTCGCGCCCGGAGGGCGCCGGCCGGTCGAGCAGACAGCGGTAGTGAGCGAGAGTGGCGGGCCAGGTGGCAAGCTTCGTCTGCCACTGGGCCGCAGCATCGGGTGGGTCGAGGTGGTAGCCGACCGCCTGGCGCAACGGGACGACGAGGCAGCCGGAGCCGATCAGCGCGGCACCAAGATGGGTGTCCTCCATCCCCCAGCCGAGACGGCCGAACTCCTCCTCGAAGCCGCCAACGTCCACCAGAGGTTCGCGCGGCACGGCGAGCAGCGCGGTGACCACCATCCGCGGCAGGTCCCAGTCGTGGTAGAACCGGCCGCACCCCAGGGTCTGGAAGTCGTCGGTGGCATCCAGCGGGCGTCCGTCCAGGCGCTTGCTGAGCGTGATCCCCGAGTACGGCAGCATGGTGTTCGCTGGCGGTGTCCAGGTGACCCGGTGATCGGCCGCCAGAGACGGCGGGCCGTCCGGCAGCACCACGCCGCAGGGGGAAGACCGGAGGGCGGTGTTGTGCCGGAACCCGGTCAGCACGGCCTCCGTGCTCGCGCGGGCGGCGACGTCGGCCAGGACGTGCGGGGGCAGCACCATGTCCGCGTCCACGAACAGCAGAACCGGGGCCTGTGCGAGGCGGGCACCAACGTTGCGCGCGGTAGCCGAACCCCGCTGGACTGGGAGCCGGACAGCGGTGGTGACCGCCCGATGGCGGCGGGCGATCTCGAAGGTGGCGTCGGTCGAGGCATCGTCCACAACGATCACCTCCACCGGACCGGCCGTCTGCTGGGCGGCGAGCGCGTCCAGGACCGCGGGAAGCGCGTACGCGGTGTTACGGGCCGGCAGGACGACCGACAGCGCGCGCCCGACGGCGGCCTCGGCCGGGGTGGGCTGGTGCCAGCCGATGCCGGTGCGCTCGGTGAACGCACCGGTCAGGTGCCGGTGGATGTTGGGGCGGATCTTGAGTACGTCCGCGAGGGTGGGGCCGGTCACGGCCACCTCCATTCGTCGAGCACGGCGGCGGCCTGCGGCCAGCCGCGCGGGTCACTGATCCACTGCACGACCGGGCGCTCCGGCAGCGCCAACAGGTCGGCCAGCAGGACCATGTAGTCGGGTTCCAGGACCAGCAGCACCCGGCGGGGTGTGCCGCTGGCGGCGAAGTCGCGGCGCAACTGCCCGGCGACGACCGGGCGCAGCTGCTCGGCGCGCTCGCGCGTCAGGCGGCGGTCGTACGGGGCGAGCGGGTCATCGGCGTGGACCAGGCCGTACTCGGCGGACAGGAAGCGGATCCTGCCGCGGGCCGGCCGGTGTCCGGCGAAGCGGGCGAGCAGCTGGGACGCGATGCCGCCGGTGTAGCGTTCCAGCGCCGGGAGCGGTCTCGGCTCTTCGGCCTTGCGGCGCGAGCAGCCGGCGATGAGCAGGTCATCGATCATGCCGCTCTCACGACCCGTACGCCGATGCCCGGGGAGCGCAGCTCGGCCGGGGCCGCGTTGAGGAACGTCGATCGCGCGTACAGGGCCAGGGAGTTGTACGAGCCGCCGCGAATTACGAAGCCGTCGCCGATCGTCGGCGAGGCCGTCCACTCCCAGCAGTTGCCGGCCATGTCCCACAGGCCGTCCGGTGTCCGCCCACCGAGGTGGGAGTCGACCGGGGTGAGCCGTCCGCAGCTGCCGCGCAGGTTCGCCCGACTCGCATCCGGCACCTCCTCGCCCCACGGGTAGGCGCGCAGGTCCGGCCCGGCGGCAGCCCACTCCCACTCCACCGACCGGGGTAGCCGGCCGCCGAGCGCGGCGGCCAGCCGGGCCGCGTGTGCCTGGTCAAGGTCCACCAGCGGCCGGTGATCGTCGCCGAGCCCGAGTTGGGCGGGAGTCAGCGGCGTGGCCGTCCACTCCAGGTCGGCCACCGGAATCGGCCGCCGACGGTCGCCGAACAGGCACACGCCGCCCGGCACCGGAACCCATCCGATCGCAGGCGCGAGGGTATGGATTGTCGTCATCGTCGCCTCCTCATCCGGCGATCAGGAACAGGTCTTCGGTGTTCACCCCGGCGCGGACCTGGCTCTTGCCGGGATGGGGCTCAAGCCCACAGCGGCCCAGCGCCTTGGCGACGGCTGCCATCGCCTCCTCCGCTCGCGCGCGGTCCTCGCAGTACAGGCAGTAGTTGTCGGCGAACCGCACCACCCGGTAGTCGGCCAGCGCCGAGTCCGCCCGCGACAGTCGCAGGTTGATCAGGAGCGGCGCCAATGCGGTGCCCGGCACGATCGGGTACGGCAGTGGCTCCAGCACCCGCTCGAACAGCCGCAGGAACGGGCCGTCCGCGACGTGCTCGGCCAACCAGCCGGCCACCTCGCTCGCGCTCGACCCGGCCGACACCTGTCGCACGTCCACGTCCGCCACCCAACGGAACCCCTCCCGCAGGTGCCGGTCCGCGTCGCGCAGCGCGGTGATCCGGTTGCGGCCGGCCCGGTAGCCCGACACCCAGTCGGCGAACGCCCGCGCCTCCAGCACCGGCTCGATCGCGTGGCGGATCGCCCGCTGCACAATCCGGTCAGCCACCGTCGGAATTACGGCGGTGAACACCTTCCCGGTGTAGGCGGCGATCTCCACCTCCCGCACCGGGCTCGGCTCCCACGCCCCAACGCGCAGCTGCTCTGCCAGCACCTTCAGCCGACCGTTCAGGCCTTGCCGATACTCGGCCCAGCCGACGTCGTCGGCACCCGGCGCGCCAGCGCGGCGCATGCAGGCCCGCGCGGCCTGCTTGAGGTGCCGTACGTCAACGACAAAAGACATCAGCGAATGAGCCCGCGGGGAAGCCAAGTTGGTTATAGTGGGCGCAGCCTGAGCGGCAAGCAGGATCCCGCTTCGCCCTTCGTTCGACCTAGGACCGCTACCGCACACGCGCGGCCCGGGGGAACCGGAACGACCGCGCCGCTCAGGCGCCCTGGCGCTGTCAGCGGCCACCCTCGTCCTCCCAGATCAACGTGTGGAGCCGCGTGCTGAGGTTCCAGCCACGGGCCAGAACGTGTTCCGCCAGGGCCCGTTGTCCGGCGATCACCTCGGCGCTGCTCGTACCCTCCGGCATGATCCACACCTGGGTGAGGGAGAACTCCACCACCAGGGAGGCCACTTCATCGAGCTGGCTAATGTCGCCGACCACGAACTTGAACCGGGCCTTCCCGCAGGCCGCGAACGCCCGCAGCGCCTCCGGGTTTATACGTCGGTCCCGGGGCGCGGCGAACGCCTCCAGCTTCGGCGAGACGTTGAACGCGCCCACCGCCTCCACCAGGGTGGGCAGCGGAACCACGGTCCCGTTCGTCTCCACCTCCACCCGTCGACCGGACAGCAGCTTCACCAGAGCAACCAGCTCGCCCTGCTGAAGCAGCGGCTCGCCGCCTGTGACAACGAGAAGGCGGGGCGAGTGCGCCATCACCCAGGCGGCCAGGTCCTCCACGCTGTGTCGGGTGGACACCTCTCGCGGGTCGAACCTCGACCAGTCCCAGGTCTGCGGCGTGTCGCACCGGGGGCAACTGAGGTTGCATCGCGAGAGTCGCATGAGCAGCGACTCTTCCCCGACGCTCGGCCCCTCGCCCTGGAACGTCGGGCCGTAGCATTCCGCGATCAGCAGCCCCCCGCCGCCGAGTACCGCGCCACTCAGGAGGCTCACCGCTCACCCACCTGGAACTCGGCCCAGCTGCTGGCGGTCTCCGACACCCGTACCGCCGTCAGGCGGCCAGGTAGGCCCGGTCCCACGTGCTCCAAGAACCAGCCGGCGAACCAGGCCGCGAGGTTCTCCGAGGTCGGCGGCACCGACAGGACCTCGTTCAGCACCTGATGGTCGAGCATGGAGTCGATTACCGCCTTCACGGGCGCCAGATCCCCGAAGTCGGTGACGAAGCCGGGCCCCACCAGCTCGTCCGCGGTGAGGACGAACTCCACCATGTAGGAGTGGCCGTGCATCCGGGCGCACTGGTGGCCGTCCGGCAGACCGGGCAGGAAGTGCGCGGCCTCGAACCGGAAGACCTTGCCGATCCGGTGGCGGCCGGTCAGGACCTCGGCGCTCACCGGGCCGCCTCCGCGCCCGTATGGGCGTATTCGGTCGGGTCCTCGACACCGGCCAGCGAGAACGCCTCGATCCGCTCGGTGCACGTTCCGCAGAGGCCGCAGTGCACCTCGCCGCCCTTGTAGCAGGACCAGGTGTCCTGGAACGGCACGCCGACCTGCCGTCCAGCCTCCACGATGTCGGCCTTCGCGAGGTCGATGAACGGTGCCAGCACCTCGAACCCGTCAGCGAGGAGCCCCTCGTTGCCGGCCTTCGCGGTCTCGGCGAACAGGTCGAAGAACGAGCTGCGGCAGTCCGGGTAGATCGCGTGGTCACCAGCGTGGGCGCCGAAGGCCACCGCGTCCGCCTCGCGGGCGACGGCCATTCCGACGGCGATGTCCAGCATGATCGCGTTGCGGTTGGGCACCACGGTGCTGCGCATGGTCGCGGCGGTGTAGTGGCCGTTCGGGACCTGGATACCGGGATCAGTCAGCGCCGAGCCGGTCAGCACCCGGCCGAGTCCGCTGAGATCCACCACCTCGTGGCGGGCGCCCAGGTTGACGGCGATGCGGCGAGCGAAGTCGAGTTCCCTGCGGTGCCGCTGACCGTAGTCAAAGGAGAGCAGCGAGACCTGGCTGCCATGATCGGCGAGCCAGTAGGCCACGGTGGTGCTGTCCAACCCACCAGAGGCGATGACAACCGCATGACGCGGTTTCTGTCCAGTCATCTCCGTACTTCTTTCCTGTAGTCCTCCGTTACGGAGGGCGGAGTGAGTCCCGCGCAAACGAGGCGGGGGGACCAGAGTTGGGGCGGGTGCATGCGAGGGCAAGGAGCCGGTTGGCCGGGCGGTAGCTCCCCGGCACGGACGGCGCCCTGGGCGCCATGCTGAGCCGGGCAGGAGCTGCCGCTCCGAAGACGGTCCGCCGCAGGAGTCCCGCACCGCTGGGCTATACGAGCAGTTCGTCCGGCCTGGCAGCAGTGATGTCTACTCCAGAAGAGTCGGCCGAGGCGGTCATCTGGTTGCCCGCAACGATGCCGAGGAGAACGAGCACGACGACGTGGCCCGCCAACCGGAGCATCCAGAGGAACAAGGCAACCGGATCCCCGCCGTCTCGGCCCCGGGTGGCGCTGGCGGCGGTGTCGGCGTGCAACGACCGGCGCCAGGCAGTGGGCACATCGGCTTCTCTGCCGCCGACAAGCTGTCACTCACACCCGTCGGCGGCGGACGCCGTGCTTCGCCGGTTGGTTCGGACGGCACGCGGCGGGCCGGTCCGGAACGTCTCGGGGACGTCCGGCGGTCCGGACGTGGATGTCGGGGCCTCGCCGACGACAAAGTGAGTGTGCTCAAGAGGATCTCCCACAGAAGAGCGAACATGGCCAGCTCAGGCGAGGATGAGCACTCAGCGAGAACTGGCAGAACCTCAGAGTGCCTCTACTGCAAGGGACATGATCAGACACCAGCTGGACATCTCGGGACGTCTCAGCTAGCTTCAAGCCGTCCGAGTGCGTCCCAAGACGTCCAGAGTCGGGTTCGGATGGCCAACGAGAGACTGCGCTCCGCGCTGGTAAGCCGTGGTGTCACGGAGGAAGACCTTGCGGAGCATGCCGGGGTCGATGCCCGGACCGTAGGACGCTGGATCACGAGCGGCCGCGAGCCCTACCGTAAGCACCGGCAGGCGACTGCGGCGTTCCTCGGGTACGAGGAGGACTACCTCTGGCCGGACGCGAAGCCGGAGGAACAGCGGATCGATGCCGCAGACGCCGAGATCGTCCACGTCTACCCGCACCGCTCGTCGGTGCCACCGGACCTCTGGTTGAGTTTCGCGGAGCGGGCCACGTCCGAGCTTGGAATCCTCGTGCACGCCGGAGTTCACCTGGCGGAGAACCCACGATGGCACCGGCTCCTAAGAAGCAAGGCGGACACCGGCGTTCGCATCCGCATCATGCTCGGCGACCCCGACAGCCCCGAGGTCGCCCGCAGAGGCGAGGAAGAGGAGATCGGCGAGGGCGTCGCCTACAAGGTCCGGGAAGTCATGAAGCTGTACCGGCCGTTGTACGACGTACCGGGAATCGAGTTCCGCTCGCACCGCTCCACTCTCCACAACTCCCTCTACCGATCCGATGACGAACTCCTGGTCAACACCCAGATCTACGGGATCAGCGCCCCCCTGACTCCGGTGCTACACCTCCGCCGCGTAGCCGGCGCCTTGCTCGTGCTGAGCTACCAGGAGAGCTTCGATAAGGTCTGGGCCCGAGCCGAACCGCTGAAGAGGAGCGCCCAGTGAGCCGCACCGACTACTTCAACGACCCTGACGCCCCGCAAGCCCAGAGGATCGTCCCGGCGGTCACCGCTTTCGTGCTGAATGATCGCGACGAGGTGCTGCTCGAACGGCGCACCGACAACGGACGCTGGGCGATGCCCGGTGGTGTTCAGGAGATCGGCGAGAGCATCTCGGCAGCCGCCGTCCGCGAAGTCGCGGAAGAGACCGGCGTCCGGGTGCAGGTGGTCGGCGTGGTGGGGATCTACAGCAACCCCGGGCACGTGATCGCCTTCGCGGACGGCGAGGTGCGCCAGGAGTTCTCGATCACACTCCGCGCGGAGCCTCTGGGCGGCACCCTCAGGGCCAGCTCGGAGTCGTTCGAGGTCCGGTGGACGCCCCGGTCGGAACTCGACGATCTGGACATCGCGCCGACGACGCGGCTGCGCCTTGACCGCGGATTCCAGAACGACCCTGCCCCCTACATCGGGTAGCCGCCAGGACGAGGCGCCAGCCCCAGCTCGGCGCGCTCAACCATCGCAAGCAGAGTCGGTCGCGCCGCCGCCACCGCCCGGTGAACCACATGTCCCGGGGCGTAGCGGCATAGGACCTCGTCGAGCCGCCCGGTGGCGTCCACCAGAGCGCCGTCGGGCCCACTCGTGAGGTCGCAGAACGTGATGGCGTCCAACAGGTCGGACGGGGGCCGCTCGAACTCTGCAAGGTCGTGTGACAGTCCCAGCTCGGCTGCCTCCCATTCGGAGGACGAGTGGTAGGCCACGAGCGAGCAGACCAGTGGCGGCCACCCCAGCCGAGCAAGGTAGCGAGCACCGTCGATCATGTGCTGACCAGTATCAACCGCAGAGGGGGCATACCCCACGTCATGCAGGACCGCGCTCACCATTAGGGGGGCACCACGGGCGCCCAGATCTGGTGCCAGCAACTTGGCTTGGGCGAGGACGCGTTGAGAGTGCGCCCACCGATCAGGAAGTTCCGACAGGAGCCTGTCCGCGAGGTCGTGCGCAACTTCTAACTGCATCGCCCCAGGCTAAGCTGGAGCCACGACGCAGAGCACTCTGATACGGGGTACCAGCCCAGCGCATCCATCGCCGTGGGGGTACCCGTGCAGCCACTCAACCGGCTGAAGTCGCCCTACAGCGGCACGGACGACGGCAGCACCTGCCTCGAACTCGCCACCGGAGCTGGCGATGCCCGCCATTTGCGCGAGTCCGACGACCCGGACACCGTCATCACCACCAGCACCGCCAAGCTCCGCGCCTTCGTCCTCGGCGCCAAAGCCGGCGAGTTCGACCACCTCCTCTGACAACTCCGGACGCCGCACCGGCATCAACCCGGCCGCACCCCGCTCCGTCGAGGTGCGGCCGGGCAGTTGAGCCGACCTCTCCGCGTGTCGGGGATCGGCTCATCCGATGGACAAGCGCCTGGCGCGGTATCTCAGAGGGCGGTAGGTGAGTTGATGTCCGCCTTGTCGTTGCGGATGGAGTGCCAGGGCCGGGGCATCCGCAGCCGGGCCCAGCCGGGACGCGGGTGGGCGACGATGATCGATCGGGGCACCCGGCAAAGCCCTACCGGAAGGCTCATGAAGATCTTGAAAGCGCGCCCGGCTTGCACCGGTCAGACCTGGTTGACATTTGCCAGCGATCCGGTGTGAATCGGACAGCCAGAGCAAGATCTCCAGGAGGCTCCTGGCCGTTCGGCGAAACGTCTCCCAACTGGACCCACGCACTGGCATCATGACTGACAGTCGCAACTTGACTCGGGAGAGTCACAGGCCGAGGTGGAGGAGATACCAGGATGCCGAACACCGTCACCGCTCCGTGGGGCACCACCCGGATGCGCCCCTACGCCGATGCGCCGCCCTGGCCGGCGCTGACGCCGGTCATCGACCCGGGTACCCAGGTTGCGGCCTTCCACGACGAGCAGGGCCGCACCGTCGAGATGATGGGGAAGCACGGGACCAGCACCGACCAGACCGGCCCGACCAGCACCGGCGGTGGTGGCGGGGACGGGCAGAGCGGCGGGCAGGCCCAGCCGACCGACGTGGACACCATGACCTCCAACGACCAGGACCAGAGCTGAGTCAGCAGGGGGCGGTGCTGGTGCTGACCTGCGCCTACGATCCGACGGCCGACCTGGTGCTACGGATCCTGGCCGACCGGCAGGTGCCGGTCGTGCGTGCGGACCCCGGCGCCGATCTCCACCAGGGTGCCGCGCTGACTGCCCGTTACACCGCGGGCGGCCGGCGCGGCACCCTCACCACGGCCACCCGCACCCTCGACCTCGACCGGACCCGCGCGGTCTGGTACCGGCGCCCCTCGGGCTGGACCGCTCCGGCCGGCATGGTGGGGCAGGACGCCGAGTTCGCCCGTGCCCAGACCCAGTGGGGCGCCGGCGGGATCCTCGCGGCGCTGCCCGGCGCCCACTACGTGAACCACCCGTGGGACATCAGGGCCGCCGAGCACAAGCCCGCCCAGCTCGATGCCGCGCTCGCGGCCGGCTTCGCCGTCCCCGACACCGTCATCACCACCGACCCGGAGCAGGCCCGCGCCTTCTGCGCCCAGCAACCTGGCGGAGCCGTCTACAAGCCGCTGTGGAACACCACCTACCACAACGAGGACGGCCGGGCGGTGCAGGCGTGGGTCGCCGAGGTCGCCCCGGAGGAGATCACCGACGCGGTCGCGGCGTGCCCGCACCTCTTCCAGGCCCGCCTGGTCAAGGACTTCGACGTGCGGCTGACTGCCGTGGGCACCGAGCTCTTCGCTGTCCGGATCGACAGCCCCGACCTCGACTGGCGCCGCCGCCAGGACCTGATCACCTACACGCCGATCGACGTGCCCGCGTCCGTACGCCGATCTGTGGCCCATTACCTGGGGAACTTCCGACTCGTCTACGGCGCCTTCGACTTCGCTGTCGACGCCGACGGCCGCTGGATGTTCCTTGAGTGCAACGCCAACGGGCAGTGGGCGTTCTTCCCGCCTCCGACGATCGATGCCATCGCCACGGCAATCGCCGACCAGCTTCAGAAAGGCCACTCCGCATGACCTCCACCGCTGCGGACCTGCGCGCAGCCCTCGTCCGCCGGCTTACCGCCGACGAAGGCCTCACCGACCCGTACTGGCGCGCCGCCGCGGAGGCAGTGCCGCGCGAGATCTTCGTCGGCGACTACTTCCGCGAGATCCCCGGCTCCTTCCCCACCTTCTACCAGCCGGTCCGCGAGGACGGCGAGGGCTGGCTGGAGGCCATCTACACGAACCAGACCCTCATCACCCAGCTCGACGGCCGCCTCCAGACCGCCGATGCCTGCGGGCCGGTCTCCGGATCCCCGTCGTCGTCGTCCACCCTGCCCTCCCTGGTCCTGCGCATGTGGCAGCAGCTCGACGTCGAAGCCGGCCACCGCGTCCTCGAGATCGGCACCGGCACCGGCTACTCCACCGCGCTGGGCGCCCACCGCCTCGGCGAGGAGAGCATCGTCAGCGTCGAAGTCGACCGGACCGTCGCCCAAAGCGCCGCCACCTCCCTCAAAACCGCCGGGTACGCCCCGCACCTGGTCGTCGCCGACGGCCTCGCCGGACACGAGCCCGCCGCGCCGTACGACCGGCTCATCGCGACCTGCGCGGTACGCACCCTGCCCTACGCCTGGCTGCACCAGGTCAAGCCCGGCGGGAAGATCCTCGTCACGTTCTCCGGCTGGCAGTTCGGTTACGGCCTCGCCCTGCTGACCGTTACCGAGCCCGGCGAGGCGACGGGCCGCTTCCTGCCCGGCTGTACCAGCTTCATGATTGCCCGCCCCCACGACCGGCCTCCACGTCAGAACCCCACCCTGCTGCCCGGCGACGAACGCGCTGCCCGCATCGACCCGGCCATCATCACCGACTGGACCGGCACCTGGGTTGCCCAGCTCGCCGCACCCTCCGCCGAACGCATCGGCGCCGACGACCAGCAGATCCTCATCGACTACGCCACCGGCTCCCAGGCCCGCACCCAGCCCGACGGCCACGGCGGATGGACGGTCATCCAGCGCGGCCCGTTGCGCCTGTGGGACCAGGTCGAGGCGGCGATCGAGGCCTGGCAGGCGGCGGGCGCACCGCATCAGGAGCAGTTCGGCATCACGGTCACCGCCGACGGGCAGCGGGTCTGGCTGGGTAGCGAGGACGGGCCCGGCTGGCGCCTGCCGCTGTGATCGTGATGCGCAGCTCCCGGCCCGGGCGCTCCCCGTCAGCGCGTGAGCGTTTCGCGCGCGACGCGGCTGCGCGTGCGGGGCGGGACCGCTCCGCGGGCGTTCCAGCACTGGGACAGCAACGCACACGGCTGGGCGACCGAAAGCGGCGCCTTCACGCTGCGGATCGCAACCTCCGTCGCCGATCCCGGCCACACCGTCACGGTCACTCCGACGACCGACCGGACGTAGCCACGCCGCTCGTGCGCGGCCGGTCCGGTCCGGGCCGGCCGCGCACACCACCCTGCGCCACGCCGAGCAGCCCCACCACGAGCACGAGAAGGTGATTGACCTGCCCTCAAGTCGGTGCAGGAGATTGAACCTTGAGGAGGCTGCAAGAAGGTCCTGAACTTGTCCGGTGATCGACAAGGCGCGCGCGTTCGACGAACTCGGCCCCGTTGTCAGCAGGCATCCGGTGGCCAACGGCAAGCGATGGGTGAATGCCTCCTGGGCACTGGGTATCGGCGTCCCGGTCGGCTGCTTGGGCCTATGGGGAATGCTCGCCACCGGCGATGACGCGTCGGTCGGTGCCAACAAGGCGGTAGGCATACTCATCGGCCTCGGCCTGGCCGGGGTCTACATCGCGGTGACTCAGGCCCTCCGGGCAGTACGTGGCGGATCGGCGGAGTACTTCGAGGTGCGCGAGCACGGCCTGGTCCACGGCTCCCGGCAGGGGCCGACGGTCTTCGCCTGGGACCAGGTCGCCACGATCGCCATCCGGACCGCCGACCGGGACAGCGGGCTCGCCCGGCAACTGGGCATCGGGTACCGGTGCGTGCTCCGCTCGGCCGACGGCAGGCGGGTCCGGGTGGACGGACTGGCCGAACGGCACGGCGAGTTGGGCCTCGCGGCGCTCAGCCGGTGCCCGGACGCGACCCGGCTCACCGGCAATGAGTGGGAGCAGAAGGCGGGCGGCCGGCTGCTGGCCGCGGGCGCGGCATGCCTGGCCGCGGTCGTCGCCATGATCCTCTTCATCGCGAGCCGCCCGGACAAGGTGATCACCGACCCCCACGACATCACCTACGTGCGTCACATACCCGGCCTCAGCGACACCCAGATGTTTCTGCTCGCCATCGGAATCATGGTGTGCCTGATCGCGGGCATCACCTGCGTCGTCCTGTTCGTACGGGCTCGGATGATGCGCAGGTGAGGACGCCCTAGGCAGTTGTCCACTGCTCTCGGGCCAGGGATGGATCGGAGGAGCGGCCCCGGCGGGGACACCTGCGGTGTCGCCGGCTCCCCCGGCAGCCCGGAACGGGTCGTAAGCACATCTCCATCCCGGCACCGACCCGCGGTGGCCACCCCCTGGTACGCGTTCATCCCGGCGACCGTGGTCACGGGCCCGGGAATCGGCCGCGTGGTCGCTCCGATGTCCACCGAGGCAATGCGGAACGTCGAACCCCGGCTGGCCGGCGCCGCCTCAGGCATCGACAACACGATCCGTCAGATCGGCTCCGTCATCGGCGCGGCGACGGTCGGTGCTCTGCCACAGGGCCGACTGGCTGCCGAGCTGGCCACCGGCAAGACGTACGCCGACGCGTTCATCGCCACGATGCACGTCACCGCGATCCTCCCGATCACCGTGGTCCTGGCCGGAGCACTTGCCTGCCTGCTGGTACGCAACCACACCAGGGCCGAGCCCGCAGACCCCGTACCGGCTACGGCCACCCGGGGGACGACGCCCGGTCGCCGAGTTCTTACCGGCAGCCCGTGTCGGCGAAGACGTGAGAGGTACCGACAACGCACCGCGGTCGGCCCCCGTCGGGCCGGGCGTCGCGCCTCCGGCCCCCGCGGAGCGCTGGTGACGCGGCAGCGGTGGAAGAGAAAGTGCCCGCCCGCGCGACATCCTGACGCCTCACGTAGTCATGAGGGGTATGCACGGGGATCACCGAACAAGGGAACAGGCGGGGACCGAGTGAAATCAGCACAGGAGGACGAGTATCTGGAGTTCGTGGCCGCGAGGGCGAAGGCGCTGTACCGCTCGGCGTACGTCCTCGCGGCCGGCGACACGCACCTTGCCGAGGACCTGGTCCAGGAGACCCTCAGCCGGGTGTACGTGCACTGGAAGCGGGTGGCCGGTGCGGACAACCCGGTGGCCTACGCCCAGACGGTTCTGGTCCGCACCTTCCTCAGCCTGCGGCGTCGGCGCAGCACCGGCGAGCGCCCCACCGGGACCATGCCCGACGGTGCGGCGTCCGGCCCGGACACCGCGCTGCGGCTCACCCTGCTGGACGCGCTCGGCCAACTGCCGCCCCGTGACCGGGCGGTGCTGCTGCTGCGCTACTGGGAGGACCGCAGTATCGAGGAGACCGCCCGGATGCTCAGGCTGAGCAGCAGTGCGGTCCGCTCCCAGGGCACCCGTGCACTCGCCAGGGTGCGTGCGCTGCTCGGCGACAGCCTGTCCGACCTGGTTCCGCACTGAGCACCGGTGCGCGCGGGTCAGAACCGCCACAGAGCCCCCATCGTTGACAGAAAAGGTGACGCCAGCATGCCGTTCGAAGCAGACCTCGCACATGCCCTGGACCGCACGACCGACTCCCTCGAACCCGATCTCACCGCGCTCCTGGGCGGAGCCGTCAAGCGCGGGCGGAGCCGTCGGCGTCGGCGCGCCGCCGGCGTCGTCGCCGGGGTCGGTGCCTGCGCCGTGATCGCGGCAGCCGGCCTGATGCTCCCCGGTGTGCTCGCCGGGATCCACCCCGCAGGTTCCGACCTCGAGCCGGCGGCGCAGGCGGCGCCCCGGTCCGCTATCACCGACACCCAGATGATCCAGGCTCTGGAGATGACGTTCCCCGGGGGCCGGTTCAGCGAGGTCACCGGGCAGAGCAACAACCCCTCGGATCCGTCCGGCGGGGCCGTCGCCAACGCCGGTCTGGTCCTCGACGACGGGCAAGGGGCCGCCTACGTCGGCATCTCGGCCGTGCGGCTCAAACTGCCGCTCAGGGACGGCGACGGGCTGAGCTGCAAGTGGAAGCCCAAGCGCGACGCAGCTGACACCTGCACGCTGCGCGAGCTGCCGAGCAGCGCCGAGATTCCGGGCGGGGCCCTGGTGATGTCGGAGCAGAACGCGGCCGAGCACCCGGCCCGTGCCGACACCGCCCGCCGCTGGACGATCACGGTGACCCTGAAGTCGACCGGCGCGCAGCTTCAGATGGTGCAGTGGAACAGCACCGGCGGTGGCACTGGCGCCGATACACCGAAGCCGACCCGCGCCGCGCCCCCGCTCTCCGAGCAGCAGGCGGTGGCCGTACTCACCGGTGCCACCTGGGCGCCGATCCTCGCTGCCGTCGGCTGACCGGTCGCACTGCCGGAAACGGGGGCAGAACCTCCATGGCCTGCTGCGCCGGCAGGTCATGGACGGTCCGGCCGGTACCGTCACCCCGCCACGGGCCGACGTAGTGGTACACCGCGCCGCTGGGCGGCAGGTCGCCCGGCAGGTAGGCAAACTGACGGCCTGTCCGCATCCAGCAGTGGGACTGCTGGAACGGCAGCAACCAGATCTGGTACCCCTACGCGGCCGGCCAGGGCTATCCCCCCGTCAACTACCAGGGCGTTTTTCGAAGTGCTGGTCACAGCCACTCGTTGATGGCTGCGACCAGCACGGTCGCTTCGTAGCGGACGGCAAGAACCGGGTGCGGGGGGCGACGAGGTGCTCGTGCTGCTGCGGGAGCGAGAGGCTGCGTGCCGCAGAGAGGCGGAGCGGTTGCGCGGGGAGGCCGAGCGGATCGCCGGGCCGCTGCGGGTGCGCGAGGACGGGTTGGCCAGGAGAGCCGGCGTGCCACCTGCCGGAGGGCACGCCGTCGACCGGATGTCCTCGTCCTGGTCGGACGGTCTTGTCTACTGTTCTTCGGCCGGTTCGCCGTTGGCTGCCGTGGTGTCCGGCGGCAGCGTGTCGGCAGCCGCCCGGGGACGGTCGGGAAGCAGGTGCCGGGCAGGCAGCGGGATGCGCTCGCCGGAGGCGTCGCTGGTGAAGGGGATGACGCCCGATCCGCCGGGGAACTCGCCGGTCACGTAGTAGTCCGTACGGAACCCGAGGGACGCCTGGGCGCTGAGGGTTTCGCCATTGGCGCGGACGGGCACGAGTTCGTGCTGCTCCATCCACAGACAGCCGGTGCTGCGCGGCGGAATGATGAGCCCGCGTTCCTTGCTCTCCTCGGCCATGGTCGACACATTGCGGCGGGTTTCGTAGCCCAGTTCGATGGAGGCGGAGACGGAGGCGGTGGTGGTCACACTGGCGCCCATGCCGAACGGTTTGGCGGACGCCTCCACACCTACCGACGCGCCCACGGTGATGCCCGTGGCCACGCTGAAGGAGAAGCCCGCCTCCCGGGTGACCCCCGTGGTGATCGTCTGCGACTCCGGCTGGGCCACGGTTCCGGCGCGGTTGTCGCGGAAGAGGACGAGATCGAAGATCCGGTGGCGGCGGATCCGGTAGAACGGCGAGTTCTGGATCTGCCAGGCCGCGGTGCGGTTGGGGTCGTTGACCAGGACGTAGGGCACGGTCACGGTGCGGTCGGTCACCCTCGTCTGCGCCGGCGGCCTGGCGGGCGACGTCAGGACCGGGATGCCGGGGCCGGGTGCGCGTTGCACGACGGCGGGCAGGTCGAGGATCCAGGTCGTGGGAGTGGGGTTGGGCCGCCCGGCGACGCGCACGGCGGTGAACCCGCCCACGGGCAGGAACAGGCGTTCGTCGAGGTCCCCGTCCGGGTACGGCGGAGTCACCACCGACCACAACCGCGTCCCGGCGCCGTCGAACAGCTGCTCGCCGACCTCGCCCTGACGCGCGTAGCGCCGTCCGTTGTGCACCTGCCTGATGCACACACCGGTCTCCAGCGGGGGCGTGGAAACGGAGGCGCAGTCGCTCAGGGCGACGTATCCCGGCGGAGGTATCGGCCGCCAGACCGCGGAGGACAGTTCATCCACGGCCCCGGGACCGCTGACAACCCTCGGGAGATCACCGATCCGTTCCCACCTCACGCACGGTTGTATCAGGCTCCGGTCGGCGGAGACGTCCCGCAGCAACAGCGACCCCGCGTCCGCGAGGTTCGTCCCGTTCGAGAACTGGAACCCCGCGGGCCACCAACCGCTCTGCCCCACGTGACCGACGAGGATCCGGGGGTGGCTGCTCGCACCTTCCGCTCTGGGGATGATCGATGTCGGCCAGGCCGTCCGAACGCTCGTGGTGTAGTGCAGTTCCAGATCGCCATAGCGTTGGGTGATCACACAGGCTCCTTCGTGCGGAGGACGATTGCCGTGCGGTCTCCTCCAGACCGTACTGCCCCGGCCCCGCCTCGAAGAGGGACAAACAGGCCAACAACACGACGGGCCGCAGGTTCACAACCCGTAGGAAGCGGCAGCGGCCCGTTGCGGTGCGGTGCAGGCATCCGGCAGGCACCGCCCTGTCGCACCGCAAGCCGGCCAGGGGCGAGCGCGCAGAGCCGACCCCAGCTGTCCTCTGACAGGCGACCTTGACCGTTTGACAGGTGATCTTGACCGGTTCCGTGGAGCGCGCGTCGCACGGGCTGTCACTGCCCTGTCGTACGGTCCCCCGGGCTGGACAGGCCAGCCGGAGCGGACCGCAGGGGTCCGGGTCGGCAGTGAGAAGGGGTGCAAGAGGCGTGAGCTGGGATGCAGTCGCGGCGGACGAGCGGATCCGGTGGGAACTGGAGCCGTTGCGCCGAGTGGGCCCGCTGCGGTTCGGGATGACGGCCGAGGAGGTGGAGCAGGCGCTTGAGGGCGAGCTCGTGCCGGACCCCTGGGGCACGGTCCGGCCGCACTACGGGCTCGTGGTGAGCCGCACCTTCAGCCTTCCGCACGACAGGCCGGCCTGGTGGGCCGTCACCGCCTACTTCAGTGACGGGAGCCTGACGGGCGCGGCCGTCGACGCCCGGCGCGGCCCCCAGGTCTTCCTGGATGGCCTGCCGCTGGTGGGCCGCGTGCCGTCCGAGCTGCTGGCCGACCTCACCGCGTACGCCGACACTCACGACGTCTACCTGGAACACAACCACTTGGGGGACGTCGCCACAGAGGAACTGGGGCTCTTCAGCTCCACCCAGCGCTCCCATGACGTGCTCCTCACCAGGGCGATGCTCGTCGACGCTGTCTGGGCTCAGCGGATCGGCGACTACTCCGAGACCTATCTGCCTACCGCGGAGTGGCGGGACCGCATGTGGTGACCACGCCCCAAGCGGCACCCCCGTCGGGATCACGTGGCAGAAGCCCGGCACCGGTCAAGGTCATGTGGCAATCGGTCAAGATCGTCTGTCAGAGGACACCAGCACCGTCGCTCAAGCTCACGGCGTGCTCACCGCCGAGGTGTCCTGTGACAGTCGATCTTCCTCTTTGTCACTGAATCTTGCTCAAGCTCGGCTTGTTGCCACTACGGTGTACTCGATTGGGGACGAGGTGG
>NZ_JBIVRD010000074.1:0-22062 GCF_044755565.1 Kitasatospora sp. NPDC092286
CGGGTGTTGAGTTCGGCGTAGCTGAGGACGGTGTCGTCGCAGACGAGGGCGGTGGCGTCGGGGGTGCGCGCGACCTGCGCCTCGAACAGCTCGGGTACGAGGGCTTCCGCCACCGGCAGCGAGGTGTCGTTCCAGCCGACCAGGAGGTCGTGGCGTTCCTCGGGGGTGAGGACGTCGAGGCGTCCCACCGGCTGCTCGGGGTTCTCGACGATGGCTTCGAGCAGGCCCACCAACCGCTTCAGCAGGCGGTCGGCGGTCGCCGGGTCGATGAGGGCCGGCTGGTGGTCGAGCCGCAGCAGGAACCGGGACCCGGGGATGACGAAGAGGGCGAGCGGGTAGTGGGTGGCATCGGTGATCTCGGCCCCGGTGAGGCGCACGTCCCCGTGGACGGCGTTCAGCACCGAACGGTCCAGCGGGTAGTTCTCGAAGACCACGATGGTGTCGAACAGGTTCCCCGAGGCGGTGGGGAGTTGGAGCTCGGTCAGCCCGATATGCTGATGGGGCAGCAGCCGGGACTGTTCCTCCTGGAGGCGGTTCAGCACCTCGGCGACCGACTCCTCCGGACACCAACGTACCCGCACCGGGAGGGTGTTGATGAACAGCCCGATCATCCGGTCGGCACCCGGAAGCTCGGGTGACCGCCCGGAGGCGGTGGCGCCGAACACCGCGTCGCGGCGCCCGGTCAGCCGGCTCAGCAGCAGGCCCCAGGCGCCCTGGACCACGGTGTTCACCGTGACGCCCAGGCGACGGGCGAGGGCGGACAGCGCGTCGGTGAGCCCGGGCCGGAGCTCGGCCCGGAGCTGCTCGGGCAGGGCGCTCGCG
Organism: Kitasatospora sp. NPDC092286; assembly: GCF_044755565.1. Classification (NCBI taxonomy): domain Bacteria; kingdom Bacillati; phylum Actinomycetota; class Actinomycetes; order Kitasatosporales; family Streptomycetaceae; genus Kitasatospora; species Kitasatospora sp. NPDC092286. The sequence goes on from NZ_JBIVRD010000074.1 coordinate 823, forward strand.
CCGCCGGCCGCACCGCCGGTCGTGCCCCCGCTCGTGCCCCCGCTCGTGTCCGGCGCGAGCAGCGTCGGCTCCTCGAACCCCGCCAGGGCCTCGGACCAGGCCCGGCGTGCCGCGGCCTGGTCCCGGTCGGCCAGCCACTGCAGGTGTGCCCGGTGCGGGACGGCCGCCGGCAGCCCGGAATCGTCGCCGGACCGCTCGTAGAGGGCGAACAGCTCGGCCAGCACCAGCGGCATGGACCAGCCGTCCAGCAGTATGTGATGGTTCGTCAGGACGAGTCGGCTGCTCCGCTCGCCGAGATGGACGAGCAGCAGGCGGAACAGCGGCGGCCGGGTCAGGTCGAACCGGCGCGAGCGCTCGTCGGTCAGCAGCCGGGTCAGCCGTGCCTCGCGTTCCTCCTCCTCGAAGGCGCGGAGGTCGACCTCGCGGAACGGTGCCTCCACCTCCCGGGCGATGACCTGGACCGGTCGGCGGACCCCTTCGTGCCGGAACGCGGCCCGCAGCGCGGGGTTGCGGCGGATGAGCGCGCGGGCGGCGGCGCGCATCGCCGCCGGGTCCACCGTGCCATCGAGGTCGACGCCGAGCTGGACGGTGTAGACGTCGGGCGCCTGTCCGTCGAAGAGGGCGTGGAACAGCAGGCCCTCTTGGAGCGGTGTCAGCGGGAGCACGTCCTCCACGCGGGACTTGGTCATTCCGATGCACCCCATTCGAGGTCCAGGCTGGCTTCCAGCAGGTCGAGTTCGCTCTGGCTCAACGAGACGAGCGGCAGGTCGGAGGGGGTGCGACCACCGGCGTCGGGCTGTTCCGCGTGCGCCACGAGACCCTTGAGCGCCAGGAACCACCCTTCGGCCAGCTCCCGTATGGCCGTCTCGGTCAGCCAGCCGTCGGGCCAGGACCAGGTGGCGCTCAGGTGCGGGCCATCCGGCAGGTCCCAGGCGACCGCGTTGACCTCCAGACCGTGCGCCGCCGGCATCCCGGGGCCCCGGCCGGCGGCCGGGCCGCCGCCCGCGACGGCGCTGTCGTGCCGGATCGTCCAGTCCCGGTCCTCGTCGGCGGCGAACCGGCCGAGGTAGTTGAACGCGATCTGCGGGGTGGGCAGTGCCGCCAGCGCCTCGGCGGTGCGCGGGTTCAGGTAGCGCAGCATCCCGTAGCCGAGGCCGTTGCCGGGGATCGAGCGCAGCTGTTCCTTGACCCGCTTGACGGCCCGGCCCGCGGCCGGTCCGCCAGCGCACACCTCCTGCCACTCGGCCGGTCCGGCGTCCAGGGCGACGGGGAAGAGGGCGGTGAACCACCCCACGGTGCGGGAGAGGTCCACGCCGGGGGCGAGTTCCTCCTCCCGGCCGTGCCCCTCCAGGTCGACCAGGACGGCACCACCCGCGCTGCGGGCGTCGCGGTCGTCGCGCCAGTGCGCGACGGCGAGGGCGAGCCCGGTGAGCAGCACGTCGTTGACCCGGCCGTGGAAGGCGGCCGGCACGGCGGTCAGCAGCGGTTCGGCGCAGTCGGGCGGGAGGGTGAGCGTCAGGTGCCGCAGTCCGGCCGTGGTGTCCCGGCGCGGGTCCAGCGGGCGGTCGCCGAGGAGCGGGTCGGGGGTCTCCAGGATCCCGGTCCAGAGCGGCAGTTCGCCGTCCCTGGCGGGATCGGCGGCGGCTGCCACCAGCCGGTGGGCCCAGCGCCGGAAGGAGGTGCCGGTGGGCGTCGGAGCGACCGGCTGCCCGTCCGTGGTCCAGGCGGCGGCGAGGTCCGGCAGCAGGATCCGCCAGGACACGCCGTCCACGACCAAGTGGTGCAGGACCAGCAGCAGCTCGCCGGGGTGCCCGGGGCCGTGGTCGAACCAGACCGCCCGGACCATCGCCCTGGACTCCGGCGACAGTCGGTCCGCGGCGGCCGCCGCCCGCTCGGTGACGACCGAGCGCAGCGCCGGCTCGTCGGATCCCGTGACGTTGACCCGCTCGACGCACGGCCCGGCCGGGACCGCACCGGGGGGAGCCACCTCCCACTGCCAGGTGCCGTCCGTGGCGGTGAGCCGGGACCGGAGCATGTCGTGCCGGTCGAGCACGACCTGGAGCGCGGCCGTCAGCCGTTCGAGCCCCAGCCCGGCCGGGACCCGGACCACGACCGACTGGTTGAACGAGTCGATCGATCCGCCGCGCTCCCGCAGCCAGCCGACGATCGGGGTGATCGGCACCGGTCCCACCCCCGAGCCGGCCTCCTCTGCCTCGACGGCGTCCGGGTCCGGCCCCGGGACGGCGGCGAGTTCCGCGGCCGTGGGGTGGGCGAACAGGTCGCGCGGGGTGATGGCCAGGCCTGCCTGACGGGCCCGAGAGACCAGCTGGAAGGCGATGATGCTGTCGCCGCCGAGGTCGAAGAAGGAGTCGTCGGCGCCCACCGCCGGGAGGTTGAGCGCCTCGGCGAACAGGCCGCAGAGGAGTTCCTCCCGGGGCGTCCGCGGGGCCCGGGCGGAGCCGTCGCCCGCGAGGTCGGGCCGGGGCAGCGCGGCGCGGTCCAGCTTGCCGTTGGGGGTCAGCGGCAGCTCGTCCACCAGGACGACCAGCGGGACCATGAAGTCCGGCAGGCGTTCGGCGGCGTAGCGGCGCAGTGCTCCGGCCGTGGGGCCGGATGCCCGGGACGCCGCTGGGTCGTTGACGAAGGCGCCGGGCGCCTCGCCCGCCCCGGGCTCGGCGGTGAACACCCCGTCGTACGCCGCGGTGTCGTCGTGGTCCTCGGCCCGGGGGTCGACCAGTACCAGGTCGAAGCCGCCGTCGGGGTCCCCGCCGGTCCAGCTCGCCGCCGTCCGGTAGCCGGCGTTCCGGCCCACGGCGTGGAGGTCCTCGGGGTCGATGCCGGTGTCGGCGAGCCGCTCCAGCGCGGTCGCGACCGTGCCGCCGCCCGCCAGGACGCGCGCCGCGGCGAACTCGCCGGCCACGCGGGCGTTCGGCACGCCCACCACCCGGAGCCGGGGCGGCCGTTGCTCGGCGAGCAGGGCGGCGAGGGCCTCCGGCCCCGCGAGGTCCTGGCCCCACCGCACCTGTGGGACGGAGGCGAGGTCCGTGGTCCGGCCCGGGGCCTTGTGCAGCACGGCGTCGTACCGGTAGCGGCTCAGCTCGTTGTGGTGGCGGGCGCGCTTCAGTCGTACGTCGACCGCGGCGACCTGTTCGGCGGAGGCGGCGAACGCGGTGAAGAACTCCGGGGCGACGAGCAGTTCCTTCTCCAGGGAGACGGCCCGCTCGACCGCCGCGCGCACCGCGGCGGCGTCCCGGCTCCCGGCGGAGCCGCGGCCGAGGACGACGCCGGTGTGCAGTCCGCGCAGCAGCCGCAGGTCCCGGACGTCCCCCAGGAAGACACGTCCTCCGGGGGCCAGCAGGTCCAGGGCCTGCCGCAGGACCCGCTCCAGGTAGTGGCCGTTCGGGAAGTACTGGGTGACCGAGTTGACGACGATGGTGTCGAAGTGTCCGACGGGCAGTCCGTCGACCGCGTCGGCGGCCTGGCAGCGCAGTTCGACGCGGTCGGCCAGCCCGGCGTCGGCCACCTGCCGGCGCAGCCGGTCGATCACCGGGGCCGAGACGTCGACGCCCCAGTAGGCCTCGCACTGCGGCGCCAGCCGGGAGAGGAGCAGGCCGCTGCCGACGCCGATCTCCAGGATCCGGCGCGGTCGCAGTTCCGCGATCCGGGCGACGGTCGCGTCCCGCCACTCGCGCATCTGCTCCAGGGGGATCGGCCGGCCGTCGTAGGTGCTGTCCCAGCCCGAGAAGTCCTCGCCGAAGGGCTCGGCGGAGTCCGTGTAGAGCAGGTCGTAGACGCCGCGCCAGTCGTCGACCTGCTCCTGTTCCGCCGGTTCCGCCGGGTCAGGGGCGGCCTGTTCGGCCGGGGCGGTCCGGTCGGCCGCGACGAGGTAGGCCACCAGTCGCTTGTCGCCCGGTCGGTCCTCCCGCACGACCACGGCGGCCTGGGCGACGCCCTCGTGCCGGGCGAGGACGGACTCGATCTCCCCGAGCTCGATCCGGAAACCGCGCACCTTCACCTGGGCGTCGGCGCGTCCGAGGAACTCGAGGCTCCCGTCCTCACGTCGGCGCGCGAGGTCGCCGGTGCGGTACATCCGCGTGCCCGCGGGGCCGAACGGGCAGGCCACGAACCGCTGGCCGGTCAGTCCCGGCCGTCCCAGGTAGCCTCGGGCGAGGCCCGCGCCGGAGACGTAGAGTTCGCCGACCGCGCCAGCCGGCAGCGGCTGGAGGAGACCGTCGAGGACGTGAGACCGGAGGTCGGCGAGTTCCCGGCCGATCGGGCTGCTGCCGGTCGCGGCGGCCGCGGCTTCGCGGTCGAGTGCCCCGTGGGTGACGTGCACGGTCGTCTCGGTGATGCCGTACATGTTCACAAGCACCGGCGCGTCGTCGGCGTGGCGCTGGTACCAGTCGGCCAGCCGCCCAGGATCGAGGGCCTCGCCGCCGAAGACGACCCGGCGCAGGGCCAGTTGCGCACCGAGCTCCGGGTGGGCGCGGTCCGCCTGGAGGAGTTGGTAGAAGGCCGACGGGGTCTGGTTGAGCACCGTCACCCGTTCGGCGACCAACAGCTTCAGGAAGTCCACCGGAGAGCGGGTGACGTCGGCCGGGACGACGACGAGCCGCCCGCCGTGCAGCAGCGCGCCCCAGAGCTCCCAGACCGAGAAGTCGAAGGCGTACGAGTGGAAGAGGGTCCACACGTCGTCGGCGCCGAACTCCTCCGCCGCGCCGAAGAGGCGCACCACGTTTTGATGGGGGATCGTGACGCCCTTGGGGGTGCCGGTGGAGCCGGAGGTGTAGATGACGTAGGCGGGGTGGGTGGGTTGGAGGGGGTGGGTGCGGTCGGTGTCGGTGGGGTTGGTGTCGGGGTGGTTTGTGGTGTCGGTGTGGTCGAGGAGGATGGGTGCGGTGCCCTGGGGGAGGGTGGTGGCGGTGTTCTCGGTGGTGAGGACGCAGGTGGGTGCGGCGTCGTGGAGCATGTGCCGGATGCGTTCGGCGGGGTAGGTGGGGTCGATGGGGAGGTAGCCGGCGCCGGTCTTGAGGACGGCGATGACGGCTGCGACGAGGTCGGCGGAGCGCGGCAGGGCGAGGGCGATGAGCTGTTCCGGTCCGGCGCCGTGTTCGATGAGCAGGTGGGCGAGGCGGTTGGCGCGGGTGTTGAGTTCGGCGTAGCTGAGGACGGTGTCGTCGCAGACGAGGGCGGTGGCGTCGGGGGTGCGCGCGACCTGCGCCTCGAACAGCTCGGGAAGGGTCGCCCCGGGCACCGCCGTACCGGCGTCCGGGCCGGCGGGGAGGCCGCCGGGGGCGTCGGTCCGCAGCCGGCCCAGCGGTACGTCCGGCTCCTCCACCATGGCTGTCAGCAGCCGCAGGAAGTGGTCCTGGTGGGCGGCCACGTCCTCGGCGGTGTAGCGGCCGGGATTGGCGTCGAAGTCGATCCGCAGGGGCTGGCCGGTGCCCGTGTCGTAGACCACCAGGTCCAGGTCCTCGACGTGGTCGACGGCGACGTTGTGGGTGGTGGTCGGGTGTCCGCCGAGCCGCAGGTCGTAGTCGAACTGCATGACGTTGATCCGCGGTCCGACCAGTCGGCGCCGGCCGCCCCCGGCGCCGAGGTCCCGCTGGACGTCCTCGAACCGGTAGCGCTGGTGACGCAGCCCCTCGCGGATCTGCTCGGACACCTGCCCGGCGAGCTCGCGCAGGCTTCGCTCGGGCGTCACCAGGAGGCGGATGGGGATCATGTTCGAGACCATGCCCGGAACGTCGCGCAGCTCGGCGTTCGTACGGGCGGTCACGGGCAGTCCGAACACGAGGTCCCGGCTCCCGGTCAGCCGGTGCCAGTAGGCGGCGGCCGCCGCCATGGCCACCGACGGCAGGGAGCGGCCGGTGGCCTTGCGCAGGACGTGCCGGTCGATGCCGGGGAGTTCGCGGGAGCGGCGCAGCACGCCGGGCTCGCCGCTGTCCCGACCGGTGAGGAGGGCGGCCGGCTCGGGGAGGCCGGCCGTCTTGTCGGCCCAGTACGCCCGGTCGCGTGCGAAGTCCTCCGAGGACCGGTAGTCCTGGTCCTCCTGGACGAGCCGGCGCACCGCGCGGAGGTCGGGTTCGAGCAGTGCGCCGGCCTGGAGCGCCGCGTAGGCTTCGGCGATGTGCCGTCCGACCATCCAGCCGCTGTAGCCGTCCACGACGATGTGGTGGCCGCCGATGTACCAGAAGTACCGGTCCGGAGTGAGCTTCAGCAGTGCCACCCGCAGCAGGGGCGCGCGCCCGAGGTCCACCGGGGCGGTCGCGAAGGCCTGGATCCAGGCGTGCGCGGCGGCCTCCGGTTCGGACTCGTCCGTGAGGTCGACGAACGGGACCTCCGGGTCCTCGGAGTCGTCGGGGATCTGGCAGACGCCGTGGTCGTGTTCGACCACGGCGACCCGCAGGGCCTCGAAGTCCCGGTACATCGCCAGGGCGGCGGCTCGGAAGAGCTCCGGGTCGACCGGACCGGCCACGTCCAGGTACTCGGCGATGGAGTACTTGGATCCGGTCGGATCCAGCTGGTGGGCGACCCAGATGTCATGCTGGGCGGCCGACAGGGGCAGGCACGTGCTGCGGCGGATCGCCATGCTCGTTCTCCGGTCAGGTCGTTACAGGCCCAGGCTCTGGGCGACGAGGTTGCGCTGGATCTCGGAGGTGCCGGAGAACAGGGTGCTCGGGACAGCGTCCCGCAGGTTGCGCTCCACCCCGGTCCCGGCCAGGTAGCCGGAGCCGCCGAAGACCTGGATCGCGTCGAGGCTGTTGGCCACCGCGGCTTCCGACACCGCCAGCTTGGCGAGCGCGATCGCGGTGGTGTCGGGACGGTCCCGGGCCAGCAGCCAGGCGGCGCGGTACAGCAGCAGGCGTGCCGCTTCGAGCCGCTGCTTCATGCTGGCGATCCGGTGGGACACTGCCTGGAAGGAGCCGATCGCCTTGCTGAACTGGCGCCGCTCGCGGGCTTGTTCGGCGCACCGGGCGAGCTGGCGGTTCATCATGCCGAGGTAGCCGGCGAACAGGCAGGTCCGCTCCCACTGCATGGAGTGGGTGAAGACGGCGGTGCCCTGGCCTTCCCTGCCCAGCAGGTACCGCGCGGGAACGGCACAGCCGTCGAACCGGACCCGGCCGGCCGGGCAGCTGGACAGGCCCATCTTGGTGAAGGGCTCGCTGACGTGGATGCCGGGCAGGTTCCTGGGGACGGCGAAGCCGGAGAGCCCCAGGAAGCCGGCCCCCGGATCGGTCACCGCATAGGTGACGATGACGTCGGCGGCGGGGGCGTTGCTGGCGAAGGACTTCTCACCGTGCAGGACGTAGTGGTCGCCGTCCCGCCGCGCGGTCACGCTCGGGGTGCGCAGGTCGGAGCCCGCCTCGTCCTCGGTCATCGCGTTGGCGGCGATCAGCGCGCCGGAAGCCAGCCCGGGCAGGAGCTCCGCCCGGACGTCGTCCCCGGCGAAGTCGCGGATCGGGACCGCGCAGGCCAGCAGGTGCGCCGAGACGGCGAAGACGAGGCCGGTGTCGGCGTACCCCTCGCCGAAGGCCTCCAGCCCGAGGGCGGTGTCCAGCGCGTCCAGGCCGCCGCCGCCGTACTCGGTGGGCAGGCAGAGGCCGGTGAGGCCGAGCCGGGCGACCTTCTGCCAGCGATCCCGGTCGTACGGTGCACCGCTGCCGTCCGGCTCCGGGGAGGCGGAGATGAGCGCGTCGCGCAGGTCGTCGAAGCGCTTCTGCTGCTCAGCCGTGAGATCGAAATCCATCGGGTGAACTGACTCCTCGTCGGGTCTGGGTGGGGAGGGGGCACCGGGGCGCGGTCACCGACGGCCGGTCACCGGGCACGGGTGGGAGCAGAGACCTGCGCGGCCGTGGCGTCCGGGGCCTCGTGCGGGAGGGGTGCCTTGCCGTGGATGCGGCCGAACAGCGGCGCTGTCATGGCGGTGGTGAGGACGGCCATGACGATCATGATCGTGGCGAGCCGCGGGGTGAGGACGCCGACGGAGACGCCGGCCTGGATGACGACCAACTCGGTGAGGCCGCGGCAGTTCATCAGCACGCCCACCGCACTGGCCTGACGAGCCGGCATCCCGGTCAGCCGGGCCGCGCCCGCCGAACCGAGGAACTTGCCGGCGCACGCGACCAGCATCACCAGGGCGAGCTGCCCGAGCCCGACCCAGCCGATGCCCGCGATGTCCACGCCCAGGCCGGTCGTGATGAAGAAGACCGGCATGAACAGCCAACCGGTCTGCTCGATCAGCAGCGGCGTCTCGGGCGCGACCGCGGCGAGGGCGGCCTTGGGCACGGCCGCGCCGAAGGCGAACGCGCCGAAGATCGGGTGGAAGCCGAGCTCGGTGGTGGCCCACGAGGACAGCAGCAGTCCGACGACGATGATCAGCAGCACGGTCCGGGGGCCGGCGCGCCTGCCCTCCAAGAGGAGGAGCAGGCGTCGCAGCAGTGGGCGGACGACCAGAGCGAGGGCGACCACGAACAGCACCAGGCCGGCCGCCCGGAGCCCCACCGCCGTCCAGCTGCCGCCGACGGCGAGCAGGACCACGACGGCGAGCAGGGCCCAGGCGAGCACGTCCGTCACCGCGGCGACGGACATGGCGAAGCCGCCGATCGGGCTCCGTTGGAGCTTCAGGTCGGTGAGGATCCGGGCGAGCACCGGGAAGGCCGTGATGGACAGGGCGACGCCCAGGAACAGGACGAACGGGATCCGGCCGATGTGCTCCGGGAGGCTGTCCCGGTACTGCGGGTAGAGCCAGAGCGCGAGGCCGGTGCCCATGGCCATGGGCAGTGCGATCGAGCCCAGCGCCACCGTGGCGACGGCCGACCGGGCCCTGCGGAGCTGTCCCAGGTCGACCTCGTACCCCACCACGAACATGAAGAGCACGAGGCCGACGTTGCCGAGGACGCCGAGGATCGGCCGTTCGGCGGTCGGGAAGAGCCAGTGGCTCGGATCGCCGGGGAGCAGCCCGAGCAGGGACGGGCCGAGCGCGATGCCCGCGACGATCTCGCCGATCACCGCCGGCTGGCCGAACCGGCGCGCGAGCGCGGTGGCCAGGCCGGCGGCGGTGACCACCACGGCGAAGTCGAGCAGGATGACGGCGGTGGTCGTGTCGGCGGCGGACACGGTCAGAACGCCGGTGCGGCGCTCGGCGCCCGGAGGGTTCCGAGGTACGGGTGCCACAGGTGGGTCGGGTCGTTCTCCACCACGGTCACGATCTCGCGCATCGCGGTGAGCGCCTTGGGCTCCTCGTCCTCGTAGAACGAGCCCTGGAGCATCTTGAGCACGTCGAGGCGGTAGCGCGGGTCCTGGACGAAGGCGGTGAAGAGGATGTTGAGCCGGTAGTAGATCGAGATGAACTCGTACCAGCGGCGGACCCCTCCGCGCATGAGCCGCTCGTAGGTTGCGAACTCCTCCTTGCGGTAGGCGCCGCCCGCGTGGTGGGCCTCCAGGATGTCCTGGCAGGCGATCCGGGCGCCGTTCATGGCGATGCTGACGCCGCTGGAGAAGATCGGGTCGACGAAGCGCGCGGCGTCGCCGATCATCACGAAGCGGTCGCCGCAGATCTGGCGCATCGAGTAGCTGTAGTCGCCCTCGGCCTTGAACTGCTCGACGCGCTCGCTGTGCTTGAGCGCCTCCAGCAGGTCCGGGCGGGTCGCGATGGTGTCCCAGAAGAACTTCTCGCGATCGGCGCTCGCCTCGGCGAACCGGCTCTTCTGGGTGACGACGCCGATGCTCGTGACGGTGTCCGTGATCGGGATCTGCCAGACCCAGGTGTCCTCGAGCGGCAGGAAGTGGATGAAGATGAAGTCCGCCTGCTCGGAACGGCCGGCGATCGCCTGGCGGTCGAGGCCCTCGAACCAGGTGTGGACCGCGTACTGGTTGAAGACCGGGTCCGCGTCCTTGAGCTTGAGCTGACGGCCCAGCAGGGTCTGCCGGCCCGAGGCGTCGACTACCAGGCGGGTCCGGAAGTCGACTTCCTTCCCGCCCATGCGGGTGACCACGCGCACGCCGTCGGGGTCGCTGAAGTCGAGCTTGAGCACGCGCACGCCGGAGAAGACCTTGGCCCCCAGCTCCTCGGCGTGCTTGAGCAGGATGAGGTCGAACTTGGCGCGGTCGACGTGGAAGGTGTGGTCGCGGTCGACGCCCTCCTGGTCGCGCTCGCTGAAGGTGACCTCGGCGATGCGGAAGTCGCAGTTGGCGCCGTTGAGGTCGCGGAAGCCGTTGTGCGGGACGTTGCGGGACTCGGCCGAGGTCCAGGCGGCCCCGAACTTGCGGGGGAAGCCCGCCTTCTCGATCTTCTCCATGGCACCGATCTCGTTGAGGACCGGTGTCGTGGCCGGGACGAGCGACTCGCCCACGTGCGGCCGGGGGAAGAGCTCGCTCTCGAAGAGGCCGACCGAGAGTCCCTCCCGCGCCAGGTAGGAGGCGGCGGTCGAGCCCGCGGGGCCGCCGCCGACGATGACGACGTCGAAATCCATGTCCATCCCTGTCCCGCTCTCTCGCTGTGTCAACGGCTGGTGCCGGCGGCGGCCGACAACTCGGTGACCATCGCGGCGATGGTCCGGACGCTGTGCAGGTTGGTGCCGTTGATGGCCTCCGGGGGCACCTGGACGCCGATCTCGTTCCGGATGAACATCAGGAAGATCACCGTGTTCATCGAGGTGAGGACGCCCCATTCGAGCAGCGGCGACTCGGCGGTCAGCTCGTTGCGGGGGTCGCCGTCCAGGAATCGCTCGCGCAGGAAGCCGAGGAGCCGGCCTTCGAGCTGTTCGTCGTGCATTTCGTCTCCTAGCGGCCGCCGTTCGGTCGGGGCCGGGGTTCAGTCGGTCGGCGCGGCGTCGTCCGCCGCCGATGTCGCGCGGGTGAGCGCGAGCCGGTCGATCTTTCCGTTGTCCGTGCGGGGCAGGTGCGCCACCAGCCGGAGTTCATCGATGATCATGTATGGGGGGAGCCGTCGGGCACAGTGCCGCTTCACCGACAGCACGGTCGGCACGTCGTCCGGCACCGGGACGGCGAACGCCACCAGCCGGGACTCCGGGCCGCTTCCCGCCACCACGACCGCGGCCTGCTCCACCCCGGGGTGGGCGCAGAGCACGGTCTCGACCTCGCCGAGGTCGACCCGGTTGCCGCGGACCTTCACGGTGTGGTCCCGTCGGCCCAGGAACTCGATGGTCCCGTCCGCGAGTTGGCGCACGATGTCGCCGGTGCGGTACGGGCCGGCCGGGCGGGGCCGGCCCCAGTATCCGAGCATCACCGTGGGGCCCTCGACGACGAGTTCGCCCTCCTGCCCGGGAGCGGCGGGAGCGCCGTCCGCGGTCTCCACCCGGACGGTGTCGCCCGAGGCGGCCCGTCCGATCGGGACCGGGCGGTCGCGCTCCAGGTCGGACGGGCGGACCTCGTGGAAGGTGCAGACGTTGGTCTCGGTCGGCCCGTAGAGGTTCAGCAGCCGGGCCGGCGTCCACCCCGCGAGCGCGCGGAGGTGGTCGATCGGGAACGGCTCGCCGGCGAAGAGCACCGCGCGCAGGTCCGTCGGTGCGGGCCGGTCCAGCAGTCCGCCGTCCCGCAGCATGAGGATCAGGGCGGTGGGGACGGAATACCAGACGCTGATGCGCCGTTCGTGGAGGAAGTCCGTCAGCCGGGCGGGGGCGTAGGCGAGATCCGGGGGGACGAGGTGCACCGAGGCGCCGACCGCGAAGGCGGCGTACAGGTCCAGGACCGAGAGGTCGAACGCGAAGGGGGCGTGGTTGGCGAAGCGGTCGGCGGCGGTCGCCTTCAGCTCGTCCACGGCCCAGTCCACGAACGCCCGGGCGTTGGCGTGGCTGATGCACACGCCCTTGGGGGTGCCGGTGGAGCCGGAGGTGTAGAGGATGAAGGCGAGGTCGTCGGCGTGGACCGGGACGGCCGGGCGGCTGGGTGTGCCGGTCTGCGGCCGCGCGAGGTCGAGCCAGCCCAACTCCGTTCCCAGGAGGGGGACTTCCTGGGCCCTCGGGGTGTCCACGCAGAGCGCCCGGGCGGCGCAGTCGGTGAGGATCAGCCGGACGCGCTCGACCGGTGTGGCGGCGTTCACCGGCACGTACGCCGCGCCGAGCCGCAGGACGGCCTGCATCGCGGCGACCGTCTCGGCGGACTTGTCCGCCCAGATGACCACCCGGTCGCCAGCTCCGACGCCCAGTTCGGCCAGCCGGTGGGCCAGTCGGCCGGACAGCAGGTCGAGCTCCCGGTAGCGGAGCTCGCCGGTGGGGCCGCTCACCGCGAGCGCGTCCCCGTCGCGCCGTGCCGAATCGCCGACCAGTTGGTGCAAGTCCATCTGAGACCCTCCTGCGGACCAACCGGGCGGATGGGATGGCAGCGGCTTTTCCACTGCCTGGCACAGCATTCCCGGGTCGGCCGGACGGGGATTGTATAAATGCGACACCTGTGCGAGTCGGCCGTTCTCTGGCCGGATGTCGCTCCCCATGACGGGGCGCCGTCGATGCCGCTTATGCTTCCAGTTCGAACGGGATCGATATCGGCCCGGAATCGACTGGTGTCGACGTTCGCGCTCCATGAATCGGTCGGACAGCGGCAGCCCGCATCGCCCCTCGGGGCGATGGCGTAGCCATGCCTGCGGCCCGGTCCGTGCGTGATCGTCATCAACTACGGGGGAATACATGAGCAAGGCCTTGTCAGTCATGCCCGCACGCCCGCCGGAGCTCCTCGTGAGACCCGGGCTGGGTGCTCTGCGCGGCCATGTCCTCGGCTACCGGACCTTCCACGACGGGCCGCCGATGGGCGACTACCGGCCAGTCACCCCGGACGGCATCGTGCGGATCTTCCTCGGGTTCAGCGGCTCCTTACGCCTGGTCGACACGACCGACCCGACCCGCTCACTGGCCGCGACCTCGATTGTCAGCGGCCTGCAGACGGCCGCCGTCCGGGTCGAGCAGAGCGGACCGGTGCGCGGGGTCACGGTGTTCCTCACCCCGCTCGCGGCCTACCGGTTGCTCGACCTGCCGATGAGCGAACTGGCGGGCCGGAGCCTGGACCTGGTCGACGTGCTCGGTTCGCGGGCCCGGCGCCTGGTGGGCGCCCTGGCGGACCGCTCAGGCCGGGAGTCGGTCACCGGCGCGCTGGACCGGATCCTCCTCGCCCAGTTCCTGAGCGGCCCGATGTACGCGCCCGCGGTCGAGTTCGCATGGAAGCGCCTGGAGCAGACCGCGGGCACCCCCGTGCGCCAGCTCGCCATGGAGACCGGCTGGAGCAGCCGCCAGCTGGAGCGCAGGTTCCGCGACCAGGTGGGGCTGCCGCCGAAGTCGCTGGCGCAGGTCCTGCGGTTGCGCGAGGCCCTGCGGCACAAGCACGCGGGCCTCTCCTGGGCGGAGGCCGCCGCCTCCGCCGGCTACCACGACCAGTCGCACTTCGCCCGCACCTTCAAGGCCATGACGGGCTACACCCCCGGACAGTTTTCGGCCGCCTGGGGCGAGAGCGCCCCCGACGGTCCGCTCGCCGCCACCCCCGTTCGCACCACCGGGCGCTGGCACGCGCAAGCCGGCTGACTGTCGCTTTCGTACAAGACCGTCGAGCGAACGACGCCGATGCTGTCATTGGCACCCCCGGGCAATCTGCCCGAATCCTTCATTATACGTCCGCTATTCACATCCAATTGAGGGGGAATTGTGGCGAACCCATTCGACGACGCCGACGGCCGTTTTCTGGTGCTGCGCAATGACGAAGGGCAGCATTCGCTCTGGCCCGCCTTTGCCGAGGTGCCGGCGGGCTGGGAGGTCGTACACGGTGAGGACGGCCGGCAGGCCTGCCTCGACTATGTCGAGGCGAATTGGACGGACATGCGCCCGGCCAGCCTGATCGCGGCGATGGGGGCATGAGCCTGCACGCGGCGGATCTGCACGGCTCGCTCCACTCGCCGGTCAGCGAGTCGATGAACTTCCTCAACGAAGTCGCCCAGCGCTACCCCGAGGCGGTCTCCCTCGCAGCCGGGCGCCCCTACGAGGGGTTCTTCGACCTCGCGGCCGTGCATCGCTACCTGGACACCTTCCACGACCACCTGCTCGCCGTCCACGACGGTGACCTGGCGCAGGCCAACCGGACACTGCTGCAGTACGGCCGGACCAAGGGCATCATCCACGACCTGATCGCCGGGCACCTGCGGGTGGACGAGGCCGTCACCGTCGACCCCGAGTCCATTGTGGTCACGGTCGGCTGCCAGGAAGCGCTCTACCTGACCCTGCGCGCCCTGCGGCAGGGGGAGCGCGACGCGGTCATGGCCGTCGTGCCCAGCTACGTCGGCGTCCACGGCGCCGCGAGCCTCGCCGACCTGCGGCTCCTGCCCGTCCAGGATGCTCCGGAAGGGATCGACCTCGACGACCTGGCCGCCGTGGTCCGGGACGCCAAGGCGGCCGGCATCCGCCCCCGCGCCCTCTACCTCATCCCGGACTTCGCCAACCCCAGCGGCACCAGCCTCAGCCGGCGGACCCGGCAAGCCGTCCTGGAAGCGGCCCGGGAACACGACTTCCTGGTCCTGGAGGACAACCCGTACGGGATGTTCGGCCCGGAGTCCGACGACCGGACCCCGACCCTGAAGGCCCTGGACCGGCACGGCCGGGTCGTCTACCTGGGGTCCTTCGCCAAGACCGGCCTCCCGGGCGCGCGGGTCGGCTACGCCGTCGCCGACCAGACCGTCCTCGCGGCCGACGGAAGCAGCACCCTGCTCGCCGACGAACTCGCCAAGGTCAAGAGCATGCTGACGGTGAACACCTCGCCGATCGCGCAGGCGGTCATCGGCGGCAAGCTGCTGGAGAACGGCCTCAGCCTGCACGCGGCGAACCGGCGCGAGCGGCGCATCTACCAGGAGAACCTGGCCCACCTGCTGGACGGGCTCGCCAAGCGCTTCCCGCCCGGCAGCCGGCCAGAGGTCTCCTGGAACGTGCCGGCTGGCGGATTCTTCCTGCTGCTCACCGTCCCGTTCACCGCCGACGACCGGCTGCTGGAACACAGCGCCCGCCGGCACAAGGTGCTGTGGACGCCGGTGCATCACTTCTACGCCGACTCCCGTCCGCGCAACGGGATCAGACTTTCTTTCAGCCATCTTCGGCCCGACGAGATCGACACCGGCCTCGACCGACTCGCCGCCCTCGTCCACGAGCAGACAAGCGAAGGTGATCGACGATGACCAGGCCCCACACCGGCCGACCGCGGAGCAAGCCCCGCAGCTGGGGGTGGACCTTCCGATGACCACGTTCCTCGGCCCCACCATCCAGGGCGTCGGGACGGCCGTGTCCGCGACCTCCTACTCGCAGCAGGACGTGCTCGACGCGTTCGAGATCACGGACCCCCGGATCCGCTCCCTCTTCCTCAACAGCGCCATCGACCGGCGCTACCTGACCCTCCCGCCCCTGGGACCCGACGGCACCCGGACCCTGGAGCCGCAGGGCGATCTGCTAGACAAGCACAAGGAACTCGCGGTCGACATGGGGGCCCGGGCCCTGGAGGCCTGCCTCAAGGACATCGGCGCCGACCTGTCCGACCTGCGCTACCTGTGCTGCGTGACCTCGACCGGCTTCCTCACCCCCGGCCTGAGCGCCCTGATCATGCGCCGCCTCGGCATCGACCGGCACTGCCACCGCGCCGACATCGTCGGCATGGGCTGCAACGCCGGCCTGAACGCCCTCAACGCGGTCTCCGGCTGGGCCGCCGCACACCCCGGCGAACTCGCCGTGATCGTCTGCGCCGAAGCCTGCTCCGCCGCCTACGCCTACGACAGCACGATGCGTACCGCCGTCGTCAACAGCCTCTTCGGCGACGGCGCCGCCGCGATCGCCCTGGTCGGCGGCGAGGAGCCGGACCCCACGGCCACCGCCGGCCCGCGCATCCGCAAGTTCGCCAGCTGCATCATCACCGAGGCACTCGACGCGATGCGCTACGACTGGGACCGCGAACAGGACCGCTTCAGCTTCTACCTCGACCCGGAGATCCCCTACGTGGTCGGCGCCCACGCCGAACTCGTCGTCGACCGCCTGCTGAACGGCACCGGCCTGCGCCGCCGCGACATCGACCACTGGCTGATCCACTCCGGCGGCAAGAAGGTCATCGACGCGGTGATGGTCAACCTCGGCCTGACCCGCCACGACGTGCGGCACACCACCGACGTCCTGCGGGACTACGGCAACCTGTCGAGCGGCTCGTTCCTGTTCTCCTACGACCGGCTGGTCGCCGAGGGCATCGCCGCCCCCGGTGACCACGGCGTGCTGATGACCATGGGACCCGGCTCGACCATCGAAACGGCACTCGTCCAGTGGTAACGCGACAGCGATCCGAAGGAGCGGCAGAGAACGTGACCGACAACGGCACCGTGGCAGCGACCGACACCGTGGCGGACGCCGACCACGACCTCGTGATCCGCATCGACGGCCGGCAGCCGCTGTCCGCGGAGACGGTCGCGGCCGTCGCCGTCGTCTGCGGTCAGGCCGAAGACCGGGGCGGCCCCGGTGTGGTGCGCGTCGAGGTGTCCGGATCCCCCGAGGGCCCCCGGCCGCACGACCTCAAGGTGGGCCTGGTCAACAAGTGGGAACGGACCCTGCGCCGCCTGGAGCGCTCCGGCATGACCACCGTCGCGATCGCCACCGGGGACTGCGGCGGCACGGCCCTGGACGCGCTGCTGGCCACCGACTACCGCATCGCCCGGCCCGACGTGCGCCTGGTCGTCCCGGTCGAGGACGGCGCCACCTGGCCCGGCATGGCCCTCTACCGCCTCTCCCAGCAGACCGGCGTGGCCCGGATCCGCCGGGCGGTGCTGTTCGGGCGCCCGATCGAGGCGGCCGAGGCGCTCGACCTCCACCTGGTGGACGAACTCGCCGACGACCCGGCGGGCGCCCTCGCCGCCAGCCCCGAACTGGCCGGCGTCCTGTCCAGCCCCGAACTGGCCATCCGCCGCCAGCTGATGCTCGACGCGACCACCACCAGCTTCGAGGAAGCGCTCGGCTCCCACCTCGCCGCCTGCGACCGGGTGCTGCGCAAGGCCACCGCCGGAGCCGCGTCGTGACCACGTCCGCCCTCCGGTCGGACACGCCGGGCCTCCCCGACCAGGGGGAGGCCCGGCGGGCCTGGCAGACCGCCGCCGAGGCGATCGCCGAGGCCGAGCGACCGATCGCCGGGCTGCCCGAGCCCGACCGGCGCTCCGCCGGGCAGCGCGCCGCCGCCGCCGCGGCGAGGGACGCGGCACGCGCGATCCGCGCCCGCTTCCTCGACGCGCACGCCGACGCCGTCTACGACCACCTCACCGCCCGGCGCACCGTCGACCTGCGGCTCGCCGAACTCGTCACCGCCGCCGCCACCGCCTACCCCGGTCTGGTCCCCACCACCGAGCAGCTCGCCGCCGAACGGAGCCGGCCGCAGGCCGCCAAGGAAGGCCACGAGATCGACCAGGGCATCTTCCTCAGCAGGGTGCTGGCCTCGCCGACCGCGGGCCGGCACCTGCTCGACACCATGCTGCTGCCCACCCCCCGCGCACTGCGCCTGCTGCCGGACTTCGAACGCACCGGCACCGCCGACCTCGGGTCCGTCCGGATCGAACGCCGCGACGACGCGGCACATCTGACGATGTGTCGCACCGACTCCCTGAACGCCGAGGACGATCGCCAGGTCGAGGACCTGGAGACCGCCGTCGACCTCGCCCTGCTCGACCCGGCCGTACGCGTCGGCGTCCTGCGCGGCGGCGAGATGACCCACCCGCGCTACCGCGGGAAGCGGGTGTTCAGCGCCGGCATCAACCTCAAGAGCCTGCACGCCGGCGACATCTCGCTGGTCGACTTCCTGCTGCGCCGCGAAATGGGCTACATCCACAAGCTCGTCCGCGGCGTGCGCGCCGAGCAGCCCGCCCACTGGCGCTCCGCCACCGTCGAGAAGCCCTGGATCGCCGCCGTGGACTCCTTCGCCATCGGCGGCGGAGCACAACTGCTGCTCGTGTTTGACCAGGTGATCGCCGCAGCCGACTCCTACCTCAGCCTGCCCGCCGCCCAGGAGGGCATCGTCCCCGGCGCCTCCAACTTCCGGCTCGGCCGCGCCGCCGGCCCCCGGCTGTCCCGCCAGGTCATCCTGCGAGGCCGCCGGATCCGGGCCACCGAACCGGACGCCCGGCTGCTGGTCGACGAGGTCGTCGAACCGTCCGGGATGGACGCCGCCGTCGAACGGGCTGTCGCCGAACTGCGCGGCCCCGCCGTGGTCCCCAACCGCCACATGCTGAACGTCGCCGAGGAACCGCCGGAGGAGTTCCGCCGCTACTTGGCGGAGTTCGCCCTCCAGCAGGCGCTGCGCCTCTACAGCGACGACGTGATCGGCAAGGTCGGCCGCTTCACCGAGGGGAAGCAGACCGAGGGGGAACACCCGTCGTGAGCGCAGCCGACGCCCTCCGCGTGCGGTACGAGAAGAAGGACCACGTCGCCCACGTCGTCCTCGACCGGCCCGACGTGCTCAACGCCATGGACCAGCGCATGCACGAGGAACTCGCCGCGGTCTGGGACGACGTGGAGGCCGACGACGACGTGCGCGTCGCCGTCCTGACCGGAGCCGGCGAGCGGTCCTTCTCCGTCGGACAGGACCTCAAGGAGCGTGCCCTGCTCAACCGGCAGGGCACGCCGCCCACCACCTTCGGCAGCCGCGGCCAACCCGGCTGGCCACGGCTCACCGAACGCTTCGACCTGTCCAAGCCCGTGGTGGCACGCGTGAACGGCTACGCCCTGGGCGGCGGCTTCGAACTCGCCCTCGCCTGCGATCTCGTCATCGCCGCCGACCACGCGGTCTTCGGGCTCCCCGAAGCACAGCTCGGACTCGTACCGGGCGCCGGCGGCGCCTTCCGGCTCGCCCGACAGCTCCCGCTCAAACAGGCGATGGGCTACCTGCTCACCGGGCGCCGGATGACCGCGCAGCAGGCGCTCCACCACGGCCTGGTGAACGAGGTCGTCCCGGCCGGCGAACTCGACCGCTGCGTCGCAGGCTGGACCGCCGACCTGGTGCGCAGCGCCCCGCTGTCCGTACGGGCGATCAAGGAGTGCGTCCGCAAGTCCCTCGACATGCCGCTGGAACAGGCCTTCGCGACCCGCTACGTGTGGGAGGAGCGACGGCTGAACAGCCACGACGCGATCGAGGGCCCGCAGGCCTTCGCGGAACGCCGCGAGCCGAACTGGCGCGGGCAGTGAGCCCCGCCCGCGGCTGAGTCTGTCCCGGTACTCAGCCACCCCCTCCCGCGCAACACCCCCCCCCGCCGAACCAAACGCCGTCGTCAACGGTGCCTCAGCTGATACGGAGTGCGAAGATGTTGGACCACCGTCTCGGACGCATGGAGCTCACGGCCGGCCAGCGGGGGATCTGGTACGCCCAGCAACTCGCCCCGGACAGCGTCAACTTCAACGCCGCCGAGTACCTCGAGATCCACGGCCCCGTCGACACCGCCCTGTTCGAGCAGGCCGTACGCCGCGGCATCCGCGAGGCACAGACCCTCCAGCTCAGGTTCCACCAGGACGACCGCGGCCCGTGGCAGAGCCTCGACCCCGCCACCGCCGACACCGCGATCCCGACCGTCGACCTCACCACCGCGGACGACCCGCAGCGGGCCGCACACGACTGGATGCGGGACGACCTGGGCCGACTCCGCGACCTGCGCACGGCGCCCCCCTTCACCTACGCACTCCTCAAGCTCGCCCACGACCGGTTCTACTGGTACCAGGGCTACCATCACATCGCGATCGACGGCTTCAGCGCCCGGACCGTCGCCGCGCGGGTGGCCGAGATCTACACGGCGCTCGCCGCCGGCCAGGACGACACCGGAACCCCGCTGGCCCCGCTCACCGTCCTCCTCGACGCCGACGCCGACTACCGCGCCTCCGACGCCTTCGAAGCCGACCGCCGCTACTGGACCGACACCCTCACCGGCCGGCCCGAGCCGACCAGCCTCAGCGGACGGCCCTCGCCCGGCGTGGCCCGCAGCTTCCGCCGCCACGGGCAGAGCGTCGCGCCCGCCGAAGCCGCCCGGCTGCGCACCGCCGCCGCCAGGCTCACCACCAACCTCGCCGGACTGCTGGTCGCCGCCACCGCCCTCCACGTCAGCCGGCTGACCGGCGAGGAGGACGTCACCCTCGGCCTGCCCGCCCTCGGCCGCGCGGCCGGCCCGGCGCACTCCGTCCCCGGCATGATGTCCAACGTCCTGCCGCTGCGCCTCACCGTTCGCCCGGGCATGTCCCTGCAGGAACTGGTGGACCACAGCTCCGTGCGCGTCTGGGAGGCGCTGCGCCACCAGCGCTACCGCGCCGAGGACATCCGCCGCGACCTCCGGCTCGCCAACGGCGAAGCACTGTACTCCCTGTCGATCAACATCATGGCCTTCGACTACGAGATCACCTTCGCAGGCCTGCCCGTGACCGCGCACAACCTCTCCAACGGCCCGTTCGACGACATGTCGATCGGCGTCTACGACCGGGCCTCCGACGGCAGCCTCCGGCTCGCCTTCGACGTCGACCCGGAACTCCACGACGAGGACAGTCAGCAGGCCGAGGCACGGCGCTTCGGGCGGGTCCTCGACTGGATGGCCACCGCACCCGCCGACGCCCCCGTCGGCCTCGCCGACCTGCTCTCCGCGGACGAGCGGCAGCTCGTGGTGGAGGAGTGGAACGCCACCGGCCTGCCGGTCGGCACCCGGACGTTCGTCGAGTTGTTCGAAGAGCGGGTGGCGACGGCACCGCTCGCACCCGCCGTGGTGTTCGGTGACATCACGCTGAGCTACCGGGAGTTGAACGAGCAGGCGAACCGGGTCGCCCGGCACCTGGTGGAGCTGGGCGTCGGGCCGGAGCGCGTCGTCGGGGTGATGATGCACCGCTCGGCCGACTTCGTGACCGCCGTGCTCGGTGTGCTGAAGTCCGGCGGCGCCTACCTGCCCCTGGACCCGGCCTACCCGGCGGACCGCATCGCCTACATGGTGGGCGACGCGGCGCCGATGTGCGTGCTGGTGGGCACCGGCGTGGACGCCTCGGACCTCGGCGTGCCCTGCGTCGCGTTCGAGGTTGCGTCCTCCGTTTCGTCCGATGCCTCGGAGGGGGCGGGTTCGAACCCGTCCGACCTGTCCGACGCGGAGCGGCTCGCCCCGCTGCGACCGTCCCACCCGGCCTATGTCATCTACACGTCGGGGTCGACGGGTCGGCCGAAGGGTGTGGTGGTGACGCATGGTGGTTTTGCGAGTCTGTCGGCGGCTCAGGTGGA
>NZ_JBIVRD010000075.1:0-18518 GCF_044755565.1 Kitasatospora sp. NPDC092286
CAGGCGAAGGCCGCTTCCATGTACGGGAGTTACCGATACGAGTGATCAAGTTCGGCAGCCCGTTCGAGGTCACTGCTTAAAGATCAAGCTAGGGCTTGTCCGACAATTCCCGCCACGCGCACGCGAACCGTCGGACAGGCCCTGGTGCGTCCGGGAACGGCGCACGTGGCCCGGCGAGCGGCGGGCGGGCGGGGCCGGTTGACTACCGCGGCCCGGACGCCTAAGTTCACCGTACTTTAGATCATCTCTTGAACTATTGTTCAGTGATGGTGGGCTCGGCTGTGGGAGGTCCATCAGTGACTCGGCAGGCAGTGGTCGGCATCGACGCCGGCACCACCGCGGTCAAGGCTGTCGTCCTGGCGCGAAGCGGCGAACAACTCGGCTGGTCACGCGTGCCCTTGCGGGTCGCGCGCCACGGCGACCGGGTGGAGCAGGACATGGACGAGGTGTGGTCCGCCGTCCGTACCACCGTGCGGGAGTCCGTCCGGCAGGCCGGCGACGGTGTGGAGATCGTCGCGGTGGGGGTGACCGGGCAGGGCGACGGCGCGTGGCTGGTGGACGCGGCCGGCCACCCGTGCGGGCCGGCCGTGATCTGGATGGACGGCAGGGCCGCCGGCCGGGTCGCCCGGTGGGAACGGGACGGCCGCGCCGCGCTGGTGCGCCGGAGCACCGGCTCCGCCCTGTTCCCCGGCGCCCTGCCGGTCCTGCTCGAACAGCTGGCGGAGGAGCGCCCCGAGCAGGTCGAACGGGCCGCACACCAGCTGAACTGCAAGGACTGGATCCGCTTCCGGCTGACGGGTGAGGTGGCCACCGACGCCTCCGAGGCGTCGCGCACCTATCTGGACGTGGCCACCGGCGCGTACTCCGACGAGCTGATCGACGGGCTCGGCCACCAGCGCTTCCGGAGGCTGCTCGCGCCCGTCCGACCGCCGCAGGCCGCGGCGGGCACGGTCAGCGCCGAGGCCGCCGACGCCACCGGCCTTCCGGTCGGCGTCCCCGTGGCGGCCGGCCTGGTCGACAGCGCCGCCGCGGGCGTCGGCCTGGGGGCCGTCCGGCCCCGGGACGCCTACCTCATCGTGGGGACCACGGCCTTCGCCGGGACGATCCACCAGGACAGCGGGGGCTGCCGCGCCGAGGGCCGGATCACGCTGGCGACCGGCTTCGGCCGCCAGGTCATCGAATGCCTCGCCCCCATGACGGGCGCGCCGAACCTCGACTGGGTCCGTACGGTGACCGGGCTGGAGACCAGCGACTGGGCGGAGGTGGAGCGTCTCGCACGGGCGGCCGGCCCCGGCGCGGGCGGTGTCCTCTACCTCCCCTACGGTTCGCCCAGCGGTGAGCGCGCCCCGTTCGTCGACAGGGCGGCGTCCGCCTCCTGGCTGGGCATGAGCGTACGGACCACGCCGGGGCAGCTGCTGCGCGCCGTCTACGAGGGGATCGCCTTCACGCTGCGCGAGTGCCTCGGGGAGCCCGTCCGGGGGCGGGCGCTGCGGATCGCGGGCGGGTCGGCCTCGTCGGACCTGTTCTGCCAGGTGCTCGCCGACGTCACCGGACAGCCGGTGGAGCGTTCCACCGAGCCCGAGCTGGGAGCACGCGGGGTGGCCGCGCTGGCCATGGTGGCCGGCGGCCTCGCCGACGACCTCGACGCGGCACTCGCCGCCCTGGCCTGCCCGGCCGCCACGTTCCGGCCCGAGCCCGCACTGCGGGACCTGTACGACCGCCAGGCACGCACGTTCGCCGCCGCCCGGGACGCCCTGCGCCCGGTCTGGCCCGCGCTGCGGGAGCTGCGCTCCCCCACGCCCACGTCCTCAGCCACCCCTGCCCCCTCAGCGTCGGCGGTCCGCGCCGACGGAATGGAGACCTCGTGACCAACGCGTCGCCCCGTGCGCGGCTGCTCATCACCGCGCCCTTCGATCCGGCGGCCGCCGAACGGCTGACCGACCTGTTCGACGTCGAGACCGTGGAGCCGTCCATGGCGGGCGACTCCCTCGCCAGGCCGGAGCTCGCCGAGCGGCTCGCGGCGGCGGACGCCGTGGTCTGCGAGGTGGACAAGCTCGACGAGGCCGCCCTGGCGGCGGCACCCGCGTTGAAGTTCGTCGTCTCCTGCCGGGCCAACCCCGTCAACGTCGACCTGCCCGCCTGCACCCGGCGCGGCATACCGGTCGCCGCGACCCCGGCCCGCAACGCCGAGATCACCGCCGATCTCGCCTTCACGCTGATCCTGTCCACCGTCCGGCACACCGGCGAGGCCGAGCGCTGGATGCGGGAGGGCAACTGGAAGGCCGACGACCTGTTCGAGCCCTACGTCCGCTTCCGCGGCATCGGCCTGGGCGGGCGGACCCTGGGCATCCTCGGCGGCGGCGCGATCGGGCGCCGGGTGATGCGCCGGGCGCTGGCCTTCGGCATGAAGGTCCTGGTCCACGATCCCTTCCTGGCGCAGGGCGCCTTCGGGGACGACGCGGAGGTGGTCGCCCTCGACGACCTCATGAGCCGCTCCGACGTCGTCACCGTGCACGTGCCCCTCAACGCCTCCACGGTGGGCCTGGTCGGCAGCGAGCAGATCGCCCTGATGCGCCCCGACGCCTACTTCGTCAACGCCGGCCGCGCGGCCGTCGTGGACGAGGCCGCGCTGATGACGGCCCTGCGGGAGAAGCGGATCGCCGGGGCGGGCCTCGACGTGTTCTGGAACGAGCCGCCGGACGCCGACTGCGAGCTCTTCCGGCTCGACAACGTCACGCTCACCCCGCACATCGGCGGCGCGTCCGACGATGTCGTCACCGAGCACTCCCGGATCGCCGAGCAGGCCCTGCGCGCCTGGGCCACGGGCGGGCAGCCCGCCGCCGTGGCGAACGCGCGGGAACTCGCCTCCTCCTGACCGGCCCTCCGGCGAAGGCCGCCGACCGTCCACCGGTCGGCGGCCTTCGCCGTGCCCTTCACCGGGCTCGCCGTGCCGGCGGTGGGCCCGCGTCGGTCCGGCGGCGGAACGCCCCGTGGGCGGGCACCTCCTGCGTCAGGGGGTGCCCGCCCACGGGGCGTCGAGGTCAGCCGGTCACGCGTGGTGCAGGGCGGCCAGTTCCTCGGCCGGGAAACCGGCGGTGGTGTTGCCCAGGGTCAGTGCCCGGTACGTCGCGGTGGCGGCCTCCTCCAGGTTCATCGCACGCCGGAAGGCCATCCCGATGTCCTCGCCGAGCGACGAGCAGCCGTGGTGCGAGAGGACCATGCAGTCGTGCTGCCGCGCCTGCTCGGCCGCGACGTCGGCCAGCTCGTCCGACCCGTTCGGGTAGTACGGCACGGTGCCGACGGAGCGGACGTAGTAGGCGTGGTCGAGGCTGATCAGCCGGATCGGCTCCCCGAGCGCGTCCAGCAGGACCGCGTGCTGGGGGTGCAGGTGCACCACGCAGTTCACGTCCGGCCGCACCTGGTAGGTGCGCTGGTGCAGCTTCCACTCGCTGGAGGGCCGGGCCGCACCCGCCGTCCGCTCCCCGGCCAGGGTCATGACGGAGAAGTCGGCCTCCTCCAGCCGGTCCAGCCACGTCCCCGCCCCGGTGACCACGAACTCGTCGCCGCCGGGCAGGCGCGCCGACAGGTTGCCCCCGCTGGCGAGGACCAGCCCGCGCTCCACGACGAGCCGGCCGACCTCGGCCAGCCGCTCGCACAGGTCCTCACGGGTATGAACTGGCTTCACATCATGTCCTTTCCTATGACCGCTCGTACGACCGCTCGGGGCCGCACGAAAGTGCTCGCAAAGGTGCTCGCGAGGGTGCTCACGAAGACGCTCCGGCGGAGGCGGGCACACCGGCCGGGGCGTCGGCCCCGGCGGCCGCCAGCAGGCCCTCGGCCGTACTGCTGTCCGTCACCAGCACGTTGATCAGCCCCTGGCTCAGCGCGACCCGGAGGGCCTGCAGCTTGGCGGCGCCGCGCGCCACACCGATCCGCACCGGCACCGCCCGCAGCTGCGCCAGGCTGAGACCGATGAGCCGGTCGTCCACCTCGCACGGGACGGCGGCGCCGTTCGCGTCGAAGAACCGGCCCGAGATGTCCCCCACCGCGCCCCGGCCGCGCGTGGCGGCCAGGTCCGACGCGCTCAGGTTCTCCACGAGCAGGCCGGTCCTCCCGCCGATCCCCGCGACCAGCACATCGGCCGAGACGGCCCGCTCCAGCGTCTCCTGGACGGCCGGGTCCTCCCGCCACACCTGGGCCGCCTGCGGAGTGCGCGCCAGCAGGGGGGCGGGCAGGTGGTAGGCGTGCCCGCCCGCGCCGGCGGCGAAGGCGAGGGCCAGCTCGTGGGAGCTGGCCGCGCGGGAGATTCCGCCGCCGCTCCCGGTGAGCGGGACGAAGTTCACGTCCCGGGCCGCTCCCGGCCGCAGGTGCCTGGGGATGGTGGCGGCGGACGCCGACAGTCCGACGGCGACGGTCGCCCGGTCCTCCAGGAGGGCGCTGACGCACTCGGCGGCCACCGCCCCCAGGGAGTGGGCGGCGCGGGCCTCGTCCTCGAAGGTCGGCCCCACCCACGCCTGGCGCAGCGGGTAGGCGCGCCCCAGGGCCGACTCCAGCCCCACGAACAGGTGGTCGTCGCTGTGCACCGTGATCTCGACGATGCCCACCCGGCGGGCCTCCGCCAGGAGCCGGGTGACCTTGATGCGGGAGAGTCCGCAGAGATCGGCGATCTCCTGATGGGTCAGGCCGTGCTCGTAGTACAACCGCGCGATCTTGCCCAGCGGTGGCTGCCTGTGATCATTTGTTCGCTCCATTGATCCTCCGTTCAGATCCTGCCCTCAGTCCGGCCGACGGTCAAGAGGGCGGCGAACAGGGGGCGGGCACCACGCCGACCAGCGAAAGAGAGCCCGCCGATGCCTTGACAGCGGGAGGGGTGGAGCTCATATTACATGCACTTTGGTTCGAGTTTTGATCAAATGTTCACGCGCTCGTCACGTGCCCCGGAGGACACATGACCCCCACCTCTCACACCGCGGCCGACACCGCCGCGGCCCGCCCCGGACTCCTCGAAAGACAGGGGATCGTCCGCCCGCTCGCCTTCGGCTACCTCGCCGTCATGCTGTTCATGGTCGGCGACGGCATCGAGTCCGGCTTCCTCTCCCCCTACCTGGAGTCCCGGGGGCTCTCCGGCAGCGAGGTCGCCCTGCTGTGGACGGTGTACGGCCTCGTCGTCGCCGTCGCCGCCTGGCTCTCCGGCGCCCTCGCCGAGGCATGGGGGCCCCGCAAGGTCATGCTGCTGGGCCTCGGCATCTGGGCCGTCTTCGAAGTGCTCTTCCTGAGTGTCGGCGTGGCCGCCGGAAACTACCCGCTCATGCTCCTCACCTTCGGCATCCGCGGACTCGGCTACCCGTTCTTCGCCTACGGCTTCCTGGTGTGGATCGCCCTGGAAACGCCGGAGGACAAGCTCAGCCGCGCCGTCAGCTGGTACTGGTTCGCCTCCACCACCGGCCTCGGCGTCATCAGCTCCTACTTCGCCGGCGCGGTCATCCCCGCCATCGGCGAGATGGCCACCCTCTGGCTCTCGCTGGCCTTCGTCGGCGCCGGCGGCGCCATGGTCGTCTTCCTCGTCCGCGCCCGCGCCGCCGCACCGGCGGCGGCCTCGACGAAGGAGTCGCTGACCAGGATGCTCAGCGCGCTGACCATCGTCAGGACGCACCCCCGGGTGGGCATCGGCGGTGTCGTCCGGCTGATCAACACCCTGTCCTTCTACGCCTTCGTGGTGTTCCTGACCACCCACATGACCCGCGACGTCGGCTTCTCCACGGCCCAGTGGCAGACCATCTGGGGCACCATGCTGCTGGCCAACGTCGCGGCCAACCTCCTCTCCGGCTACGTCGCGGACTGGATCGGCGGCATCAACACCATCGCCTGGGGCGGCGGACTCGGCTGCTTCGTGACGGTGCTCGCGCTCTACTACGTCCCGCAGGCGACCGGCCCCAACTTCGGTGTCACCATCAGCATCGCGATCGTCTACGGGCTGGCCCTCGGGGCGTTCGTGCCACTGTCCGCGATCATGCCGATGCTCGCCCCCCGCCACGTCGCGAGCGCGGTCGCCATCCTCAACCTCGGCGCCGGGCTCAGCCAGTTCGCCGGCTCGGCCGTCGCGGCCCTGGTCGGCCCGATCGGCGCCGGCGGCACCGTCTGGGTGCTCGCCTGCATCTACCTGGTCGGCCTCGTCCTCACCTTCTTCCTCAAGGAACCGAAGGCCGGAGCCGGTAACCACCCAGCCCCGGAAGCCGCACCCGCACCGCTGTCGGCGGCCGCCGACAGGTAGCCGCGAGACCCCTGCGGCCGGACCCACCGGGCACCGCCGGGCCGGTCCCCGGGCCGCAGGGCCACGGCCGGGGGCCGGCCGGCATAGAGTCGGTCCGCCGAACCGACGGTCCGTCAGGCGGGGTTCTCCGGAACTCCGGCGGGCGGCCCGGTCCGGCGGACCGCCAGGCGGACCGGCCGCCGGCCGGAGGAGGAGAAGCCCGTGGACACGGAACCGCAGCGCACCCCGGCCGCACCGCCCGTCCCCGAGCTGGCGGCCGAGGCCGTCGAGCAGTGGCGCGCGGAGGAGGCCGAACTGGTCGAGCTGCTGGCCCGGACCCGGCAACGGCTCGGCGGCGTCTCGGCGTTCCGGCTCGGACCGGCGCCCACCGTCCTGGTCACCGACCCGCACGCGGTCCAGCACGTGCTCGGCCGCCACCCGGACCGGTACGTCAAACGCTCCCACCGCGCCCGGATGTTGGTCGGCGACGGCGTCCTCTCCGCCACCGGCGACGCCTGGAAACGTCAACGACGGCTGCTGCAGTCGCAGTTCACCGGGCCCGGGATGCGCCGCTACGAGCAGCGGATCGCCGGCGCCGCCCGCCGCACCGCCGACCGCTGGTCCGGGTACGCGCGCACCGGCGGGCCCCTCGACGTGGGCGAGGAGATGCGGCGCTTCGCCCTGGACACCATCTGGCGCGCGCTCACCGGCCACCCCCTGGACGACCACGCCGAGCGTGAACTCGCCTCCGTGGCCACGGTGGTGGCCGCGCTGCCGACCCTGCCCGCCGACGGCGCCGACGCCCGGGACGCCGTCGCCGCCGACCTCGCCAGGATCGACGCCGTCGCCCAGCAGGCCATCGACACCGCCCGCCGCGCGCCGGCCGGGCCCGACGGCCCCGGTGTGCTGCGCGTCCTGCTCGACGCCGGTGCCGAGCACCCCGAGTACACCGACCGGCTGATCCGGGACGAGCTGGTCACCCTGCTGGTCGCCGGGCACGAGACCACCGCCACCACGCTGACCTGGCTCTTCCTCCTCCTCGACCGGCACCCCGAGGCCCGCGCCCGGGCGCTGGAGGCGGGCGCCGAGGGCTCGCCCGAGCGCCGGGAGGCCGTCCAGGCCCTGGTCAGCGAGACGCTCAGGCTGTACCCGTCGGCCTGGCTGCTCCCCCGGCACGCCGTCGAGGACGACACCCTGGCGGGCCACCGCATCGCGGCCGGCACCGACGTCCTGGTCTGTCCGTACCTGACCCACCGCGACCCCGGTCTCTGGCCGGACCCGGAGCACTTCGACCCCGGCCGTTTCACCACCCCCGGCCGGCGCCCCGCCCGGCCGGGCGCCTATCTGCCGTTCGGCCTCGGGGCCCGCGCCTGCCTGGGCGCCCAGTTCGCCCTCCGCGAGACCACCGCGCTGCTCGAACTCCTGCTGCCCCGGCACACCCCGCGCTTCCGGCACACGCCCACGGGCGCGGCCTACAGCATCACCGTCCGCCCCGACGGGCCCACCCCGGCCACGCTGGGGGCTGTGAGGTAGCTCTCATTGAGAGCTAAAATGATGGTGTGACGTACCCGGAACCGCCCGGATCAACCGGATCAACCGGATCAAGCGGACCACCCGGACCACCCGGACTCTCCCGAGTCGCCGACGGGCAGGGCTTCACCGGTGAGCTCGGTGATCTGCTGGCCGGTGTCCAACGGCTGATGCGACGGCGACTGCGGCGCGGACTGACCACGCCGAGGCTGCGCGGCGCACAGGTGGAACTGCTGCGACTGGTCGCCGGCAGCCCCGGGATCAGGGTGTCCGCGGCGGCCAGGGAGCTCTGCCTCGCGGGCAATTCGGTCTCCACCCTGGTCAACCAGCTGGTCCGGGCCGGGCTGCTGACCCGGGAGGCCGACCCGGAGGACGGCCGGGCGGTCCACCTCGCCGTCACCGCCGAGGCCACCGCCCGGCTGGGCGCCTGGGACGCCCGCCGCCGGGCGCTGCTGGAGGAGCGGGTGGCGCTGCTCCCCGAGGCCGACCGGGAGGCCCTGCACGCGGCACTGCCCGCGCTGCGCAGGCTCGCGGACGGGCTGCGAACGGACGGGCTGCGAACGGACGGGCTGCGGACGAACGGGCCGCGGACGAACGGGCCGCGGACGAACGGGCTGTGAACGGAAGGAGACCCACCATGACCACCGGTCCGGGTACCGCCGAGGCCGCTGTCTCCTGCATCGGGGTGGAGTACGCCTTCGGCGCCACCCGCGCGCTGGACCGGTTCGATCTGGAGGTCGGAACCGGCGAGGTGTTCGGCCTCCTCGGCCCGAACGGCGCCGGGAAGACCACCGCGATCCGCGCCATCACCACCCTGCTGCCGGTCCGGCCGGGCATGATCCGTGTCCTCGGGCACGACTGCGCCCGCGAACCGATGGCCGTCCGCCGCCAGCTCGGCTACGTACCCCAGCAGTTGTCCGCCGATGCGGCGATCACCGGCCGGGAGAACGTCGAACTGTTCGCCCGGGTCTACGACGTCCGGCGCCGCGAGCGGGCCGCCCGGGTCGCCGAGGCACTCGCCGCGGTCGACCTGACGGAGGCGGCCGACCGGCTGGCGGGCACCTACTCGGGCGGCATGGTCCGCCGGCTGGAGCTGGCCCAGGCGCTGGTCAGCGCGCCCCGGCTGCTCATCCTGGACGAGCCCACGATCGGCCTCGACCCGATCGCCAGGGACAGCGTCTGGGACCGCATCCACCAGGTACGGACCGCCGCCGGGATGACCGTCCTGGTCACCACCCACTACATGGAGGAGGCCGACGAGCACTGCGACCGGATCGGCCTGATGCACCGCGGCCGGGTCCGGGCCGTCGGCACCCCGGACGAGCTGCGCGCCGGGCTGGCCCGGGCGGGCGGGCGTCTGCCGTCCCTGGAGGACGTGTTCCGTCACTACGCCGGCAGCGGTCTGGGCGACGCCGCCGGAGAGGGAGGCGAGTTCCGCGATGTCCGACGCACCCGCACCACCGCGTCCCGGGTCGGCTGACCCGGCCGAGGCCACCGACGCGGCCACCGGACGGCTGCATCTGCTGCTCACCCCGCCGCAGGCCCGGCCGGCCTGGCGGGTGGTGCCGGCCCGGATGCTGGCGCTCTGCGCGGTGGAGCTGCAGAAGCTCCGCCACGACCGCACCGAGCTGTACACCCGGGCCGTCCAGCCCGCCCTCTGGCTGCTGATCTTCGGTGAGACCTTCACCCGGATCCGGGCCGTGCCCACCGGCGGCATCCCCTATCTCGACTTCCTCGCGCCCGGGATCATCGCGCAGTCCGCGATGTTCATCGCGATCTTCTACGGCATCATGATCATCTGGGAGCGGGACGCCGGGGTGCTCACCAAACTGCTGGTCACCCCCACGCCCCGGGCCGCCCTGGTCACCGGCAAGGCCTTCGCCGCCGGGGTGAAGGCGCTGGTGCAGGCGGTGGTCGTGGTGGTGATCGCGGCCCTGCTCGGCGTCTCGATGACCTGGAACCCGCTGCGGCTGGCCGGGGTGGCGCTCGCCGTGGTGCTCGGGTCCGCGTTCTTCGCCTGCCTCTCGGTCTCGGTGGCCGGGATCGTGCTCACCCGGGACCGTCTGATGGGCATCGGGCAGGCCATCACCATGCCGCTGTTCTTCGCCTCCAACGCCCTCTACCCCGTCGCCGTCATGCCCGGCTGGCTGCGGGCCGTCAGCCGGGTCAACCCGCTCAGCTACGAGGTGGACGCGCTGCGCGGCCTGCTGGTCGGGACGCCCTCGCACCTCGGGCTGGACTTCGGCGTGCTCACGTTCGCGGCACTCGTCGGCATCGCCACCGCCTCCGCGCTGCTCGGACGCCTCGCCCGCTGAGTACCCGGGACCCGCTGAGTACCCGGGAGGAGTGCCGGCCCGGTCTTCGAGGCGTTCATGCGCCTCACCGAGGCGGGCGCCCGGCCGGCCACCGTCCTCGCCGAACGCGCGGCGGGCCAGGGGCACCTGGCCGCCCGCGGGATCACCGAGGTCGTCCGCCCCGACGACGTACGCTGACGTCCGACTCCCCCGTGACCCACCACCCTCAGTAACGCAACGGAGCCCGCTGCCATGCACGATGACCGCACCCTGGTCGAGTCCCGCCTCAAGCGCGTCCTGGAGGGGCGCATCCGCCCGGCGGTGCACCCCGAGTCCGTCCCGCTGGAGGTCGGCGTCTGGACGACGCGCTGGTGGTCAGCGCCGTCAAGCCGGCCGACGACCGCAGCGGCGACCTGATCGTCCGGGTCCACGAGGCGAACGGCGGCCGCGCCCGGGGCCGGCTGACCACCTCGTTCCCGCCGGCCGGGGCGGTGCCCTGCGACCTGCTGGAGCGGCCGTGGGACGGCACCCGCGGCGAGGTCACCGTGACGGACGGCGGCATCGAGCCGGGCCTGCGTCCGTTCGAGCTGGTCACGCTGCGCCTCACCCCCGGCGGCGCGGCCGCCTGACACCGTCGCGCCGTCCGGCGTTCCCGGTTCCGTCGTACGGCGCCCCTGCCCGCGCGGCAGGGGAGCCGCCCCCGTCCCACCCCCTCCTGGAGTACCCCGCGATGACCGTCAACCCGCCCCGCCCCGCACTGTTCGCCGCCCTCGACATCGGCGGCACGAAGATCGCCGGAGCACTCGTCGACGACCGCGGGGAGCTCCGCCGACGGATCCAACTGCCCACCCCGGCCCGGGAGTCAGCCGGGCAGGTGCTCGCCGTGGTGCACCGGGTCCTGGACCACCTCGCCGGGGACGGCGACTGGGCGCGGGTGAGCGCGGTCGGCATCGGCAGCGCGGGCCCGGTGGACCTCGTGCACGGCACCGTCAGCCCGGTCAACATCCCCGGCTGGCGGGCCTTTCCGCTCACCGCCGAGGCCGCCGCCCACCCGGCCGTGGCGGCGCTGGGGGTGCCGGTGGCGCTGGCCGGGGACGGTGTCGCCATGGCGGCGGCCGAGCACTGGCGGGGCGCGGCGCGCGGCGCCGACAACGCGCTCTGTCTGGTGGTCTCCACCGGCGTCGGCGCCGGGCTCGTCCTGGACGGCGCCGTCCGGCCCGGCCCCAGCGGCAACGCCGGCCACCTCGGCCACATCAGCGTCGACCTCGACGGCGGCCCCTGCCCGTGCGGCTCGCGCGGCTGCCTGGAGGGCATCGCCAGCGGAACGGCGATCGCCCGGCGCGCCCTCGCCCGGGGCTGGCGCCCCTCGGGGGACGACCGCTCGGCGCGCGCCGTCG
This sequence comes from Kitasatospora sp. NPDC092286, assembly GCF_044755565.1. Classification (NCBI taxonomy): domain Bacteria; kingdom Bacillati; phylum Actinomycetota; class Actinomycetes; order Kitasatosporales; family Streptomycetaceae; genus Kitasatospora; species Kitasatospora sp. NPDC092286. The sequence continues at coordinate 11,472 of NZ_JBIVRD010000075.1, forward strand.
CGGCGGACGCCCTGGCCGGCGACCCGGTCGCCCTGGCCTCCTTCGACCGGGCGGCGCAGGCACTGGCCGCCGGGATCGCCGCCACCGCCGCCCTGGTGGACCTCGACCGGGTGGTCGTCGGCGGCGGCGTCGCGGCGGCCGGAGAGGCGCTGTTCGCCCCGCTCGCCCGCCATCTCGACCGGTACGCGGCGCTGCCGTACATCCGCGGCCTCGACGTCCGCCGCGCCGAACTCGGCACGGACGCCGGCCTGATCGGCGCCGCCGGGATCGCGGCCGGCCTTTCCTGACCCCGACCTCGATTCACCGCACAACTCCTGAACACGATCTGACGAATCGTCACGAGGGAACGGCGTGCCCGCCCCCACCCGACCCCCGTTCGCCTGCCTCGCCAATCCGGTCCGCGATTAGAGCTTGTCTGACAGTTCCCGCCGCGCGCTGATGCGACGCGAAGTGTCAGACAAGCCCTACGCCTGGGGCTCCGTCACCGCGATCCCCGAACTCACCGGCACCGCGCCCACCGGCGCCCCGCAGGCCGAACCGTGGATGGGCGCCCACCCGTCGGCGCCGTCCTGCCTGGACGAGGGCAACGGCCCGCGCCCACTGGACCGGCTGATCGCCGAGGACCCGGAGGCCGAACCCGGGCCCGCGACGCTGGAGCGCTTCGGCCCGGAACTGCCGTTCCTCTTCAAGGCCCTGGCGGCCGAGCGGGCGCTCTCCCTCCAGGTCCACCCCACCCGTGCGCAGGCCCGGACCGGGTTCGCCGCCGAGGAGGCCTGCGGCATTCCGCTGAACGCCCCGCACCGCACCTTCAAGGACACGGGCACAAGCCCGAACTGATCTGCGACCTGGGCGACTTCGAGGCGCTCTGCGGATTCCGCCCGGCCGGGTCCACCGCCCGGCTGCTGGACGAGCCGGCCGGCCCGCTGCTCGCCCCCTGGGCCGCCGCGCTGCGCCACCGGCCCGCCGGGGAGGTGCTGCCCGCCCTGCTGCGGCACGTCCTGGACGACGTCCGCCCCGGCCCGGCCGACCTCGCCGCCGTCACCGGGGCGGTGCGGCGGGTGGCCGACGGCGGCGGCCCGTTCGCCGGGGCCTGCGCCGCGTACGCCCGGGCCGCCCAGGACTGCCCCGGCGACCCCGGCCTGGTCGCCGCGCTGCTGCTCAATCACGTCCGGCTCCGCGCCGGCCAGGCCCTCTTCCTCGACGCCGGCGTGCCGCACGCCTATCTGCACGGCGTGGGCGTCGAGTTGACGGCCAACCCGGACAATATGCCGCACTGCGGCCTCACCGCCAAGCACGTCGACCTGGACGGGCTGGTGGCCGTGCCGGCCTTCGCACCGACGAGCCGAAGGTCCTCACGGCGGCTCCGGCCGGTGCGGGGATCGAGGAGCGATTCCCCTCACCGGCCGAGGAGTTCCGGCTCTCCCGGCTGCGGCGGGGCCGGTCGGCCTATCCGCGCCCCGGCGCCGGGCCCGTCCACCTGACCGGGCCGGGCGCGGAGCTGTTCCGCGTCACCACCGGCGGCCGGAGCGGCGACGGGCCCGCCGTCGGCTGACCACCGCCGGCGCCCCGGTCGCGCGACGCGGGACCGGCCGGCCCAGGTGGGGCCAACGACCCTAGAGCGCCGGGGCGTTGCAGCGTCTGCGCGCGCGGGGGACCTGGGTGGGCGGCCCGGTCCGCGCCGCGGGCACCGGGACCCGCTGCGGCGAAGCCGCGGGCCGCAGCTCGACCGGCCGCCCTTCCGGCATGAACGCCGAGAGGAACCGCCGCTCGGACGGGCTGAGCGCACGGGAGCGACCGGACTCACGGTCCCGGGCCACCACCACGGTGCGCGCCCTCATGTAGGTCAGCGGATCGCGGCAGACGTCCACCACGACCTGCGCGGAACTGCGGCCCAGCCGCTCCACCGTCAGCCGGACCAGCAGCGGCTCCGGCCGGTGGTACAGCTGTTCGAGGTAGTCGATCTCGTGCCGGGCGATCAGGAATCCGGACGGGAAAAGGTTCTCCCGGGCGGCGACGGGGTGGTGGCAGAACAGGTCGTAAATCCCCTCCTGGACATAGCCGACCAGGCGGGCATTGTTGATGTGGCCGTTCTCGTCGACGTCGCTCCACCGAGTGGGGCAGGCCAGGACATGCGCGGTGCGGGTCAGCGCGCTCACCGCTGCCTCAGCCCGGCATCGCCCTGGCCGCCGACCGCGACGGGGAGCAGCGCCCGCCGCAACCGGGCGTAGTAGACGGCGTGTTCGGACGCCATCCGGGCCACCGTCCAGCCCTCCTCGGCCGCCTCGGCGGCCGCTTCGACGACCAGGCTGTCGAGCACTCCGTCAACGGCACGGCAGAGTTCGGCGACCGCTGCCAGGCGTTCGCGGACATCGGCCCCCCGGGCACCGCCCCGGGCGGGGAACGCCGCGAGCGATTCCACAGCGAGCTGCAGATCGTCGACGGTGTCCGGCCGGAACTCGGAAAGGCAATTGCGCACAGTCTTCTCCCAAAACAACTACAGCATTGTTGGATGTGTTCGAATCCGCCGGAGTGGTTCGAAGCCCCTCGGCGGAAAGGACGCTATCCCAGCGCGGGCGGCGCTCCGCACGTTTGGGGAACTCGACGGGAAACTGACCTCTATCGGAGTATGTGCGGGGGTATAAATATCCGCACCGCCGCCCGAATGCCGGCCGGCCCGGCCCGGCCTGTCCCGCCACCCCGCGCAACGCCTCTGACCTGCGACTTCACTCCTTCTCTGCGGGCCGGACTTCCGCCTCCTCACCGATCGTCAGGACCTCTCGGGCGGCAAACAGCCAGTGTCCGTCCCCGGCACGCACGAAGCGGTCGTGATAACGGCCGACGATATAGACCCGGTGGCCGTCGTCCTCACCGGCCGGGGAGAGCCCGGTGGAACGGCTGTTCGCCGGCCGACGGCGCCCCGCACGCGACAGCCGCCGGTCACCGGCCGGTCCACCAGCGCGCCTTGTAGAGGTGCGTGCCGCGCAGCGTGCGGGTGCCGTCCGGGCGGTGCAGGGTGAGCACCGAGGTGCACCAGTCGCAGGGGCCCGCGTGGTCGGGGGCCGCGGTGAGGAGTCGGCCGGTGCCGGGTTCGTCGCCGACGCTCTTGAGGTCGCGCCCGGCCTCCTCGTCGCCGAGGCGGACCTGGTCGAACCGGTCCGTCGCCGGGTCGTACCGCCACAGGTGCGCGGCCGTGCTCACCCAGAAGCGGCCGCCGGGCGCGGAGGGTGCGGGCGTCGCGCGGACGGGCGCGGCGAGGACGGGCGCGAGGTCGTGTCCGCCGGGCTCGGGCAGCGGCGTGGTCCGGACGGCGGTGAGCACCGGTGCCGCCGCCGTGCCGCCCACCCGCAGAGCGGTCAGCACGTCGTCACCCACTGCCCAGAGCAGCCGGGTGGCCGCGTCCCAGTGGACGCCGTGGGCTCCCCCGAGCGGGTACGTCGCCCAGGTACCGCTGCGCGGGCCCTGCGAGGCCGGGTAGAGGCGGACCCACCCGCCGGTGCTGGCCGCGACGGCGACATTGCCGTCCGGCAGCAGCTCCACGCTGTGCGGATTGGCGGCTCCACCGGTATCGGTGGCCCAGTACGGCTCGCCGGTCGCGGTGTCGACGACGGCCGCCAGGCCGCCGGAGGCCGTGGTCAGCAGGAAGCGGCGCCCCTGACGGACCCGGCTCTTCGCCTCGGACGGATTCGACCAGCTGCGGGCGGGGGCCAGGTCCGCGAGCCGCGCGTCCCGGTCGGCGCTCCACGACCACACCACCGGGAGGCGGTCCGGCCCCTGGTAGGCCATCAGCTCCTCGGCGCTCTGCAGCACCAGGACCCGCCGGGACGCCTGGTCCACCACCACGACCGCCCACCCGGGCGGCGAGGCCGCCGCCGGCGCCGGCCCGCCGAGCGCCAGCGTCAACAGGCCCACCAGCGCGACACGCAGCCCTCGCACCACCGTCACCACGACCACCTTCCGCCGCCCGGCTGCCCCGGGTACCCGGCCCAGCCTGCGGCGCGGCGTCCGGGCGTGCCAGCGGGCGCGCCCGGACGGGCCCGGCTACGCGGTGCCGGGTGCCTTCTGGACCGGATGGAGCGCGACCCGCGTCGCAGGTGGCGGTGGCGAGGCCGCCGTACTTCCGGTTGCCCGTCAGGATCCGGCTGCCCACCGGAATTTTCCGGGAATGCGCCGGAATACGACCGGGGAGATACCGGAGACGAATACGCGGCACTCGTTCCGCCCGCGGGCAACCGTCCGGAATTGCCGCGACGCCGCTGCCGGTCGCCCTCGCCACCGACCTGATGCGCCGCTTCACCGCCGCCGGATAGCCGAAGGAAGGACCTGACAGCAATGCCGCTTCCGACAAACGCGGAGCACATCCTCCGTCGCGCGCTGGCACAAGCCGCCGGTGCCCGGCCTGGATACGATCCCCGGAGACGGGCGCCTGGAGCAGGACCTCGGGATCGACAGCCCGGCCCTCGGCCGCCTGACCACCGACGCGGACATCCGCTCACTCCTCGCGCGGCTCGACCCCCAACCGGAACGGACACCCCTGTGAGCATGCGAGAGGTCGCCCCCAAGGGGCGCGGATACCTGATCGTCAACTCCCACCCCGAGGGCTGCGCGGCGGTCGTCGACCGGATGTGGCAGGCGATCACGCCCCGCGAGGACGGCAGCGCACCCACCGTGCTGCTGCTGGGAGCCAGCGCCGGCTACGGGCTCGCCGTCCTGCTGGCCGGGCTGCGCCGGCACGGCATCCGCGGTGTCGGCGTCGCCTACGAGGCCCCGGAGACCGAGCGGCGTACCGCGTCGGCCGGCTGGTATCGCACCGCCGCCGCGGCCGCCCTCGCGGCGGAGAACGGCAACGACTTCACCTTCGTCAACGCCGACGCCTTCGGCGCCGACGCGAAGGCCTCGGTGCTGGACCTGGTCGCCGCGCAGTACGGCCCCGTCGACCACCTGGTCTACAGCCTGGCCGCACCGCGCCGCACCGACCCGCGGACCGGTACCGTCCACCACTCCGTCATCAAGCCGCTCGGCGAGGCCTACGAGGCCCCGTCGCTGGAGTTCACCGACGACATCGCGAAAGTCGGCTCGGTGAGGCTGCCGCCGGCCACCGAGGACGAGCGCGAGGCCACCATGAAGGTGATGGGCGGTGAGGACTGGGCGCTGTGGGTCGAGGCCCTGGCCGGGCGCGGCCTGCTCGCGGACGGCTTCACCACCGTGGCCCTGTCCTACGTCGGTTCCGAACTGACCGCTCCCGTGTACCGGCAGGGCACCATCGGCGCGGCCAAGGAGCATCTGGAGCAGACCGCGGCCACGCTCAACGACACGGTGCTCGCCGGCGGCACCGGCCGGGCGTTCACCGTGGTGGCCGGTGCCGCCGTCACACAGGCGTCGACCGCCATCCCCTCCATCGCCCTCTACACCTCGCTCCTGCGCGGCGTGCTGGGCGAGGACTTCCGCAGCACCGACCGGCAGGCCGTCGAACTGTGGGAGCAACTGACCGGCGCCGAACCGCTCGTCCTGGACGGGCAGGGGCGCATCCGGCTGGACGGCTGGGAGATGGACGAGGCCGTCCAGCAGCGGGTTCGGGCGCTGTGGGCCGACCCCGAGGCGGCACTGGAGGCCGACACCTCGGGGACCCGGTGGTTCCTGGAGCAGGTCCGGTCCCTGTACGGGTGGGACGTGCCCGGCGTCGACTACGGCCGGCCGGTGGAGACCACCGTGACGTGGCCCTCCGCCTGACGACAGCGTGGTGGTCGCCCCCTCCGAGGGGGCGACCACCACGCGCCTGCCGGATCCGCACGACGGGACGCGGTTCGGCAACTCACCGACCGCCACCCCGCCGGCCTCGTACCGGCCTCCCTGATCCCCCGGCTCGGCGAATCCACCGGCGGGTCATGGGCGGATCATTGGGCGGATCATTTGCCGGACAGGCCTCAGCCGATGGTCGAGCCGGTGACGGGCTCGGAGAGGGGGACGGTCTCGCCGGTGAAGCCGGCCTTGACGAACTGCCAGGTGAGACCGTTGATGACGCCCTGGCCGAGCGGCGCGAGCTGGGCGAAGGCGGGCTGGCTCAGGTCGATGTGGGTGGAGTCGCAGGACGGACACTGGTCCTTGACCGGCACGGTGACGGTCTTGCCGTTGTAGGTCACCTTGACGGAAATGCCCTTGCAGACCGGGTCGTTGTTGGGGTTGGCGGTGGTCCACCAGGTGTGCGAGACCGCGACCAGCATCTGGGTGGCGGCGTTGATCTGGGTGCCGCAGGCACCGTAGCCGGCGTCGTTGTAGTAGGTCGCCTTGCCGGTCATCGGCTGGTTGATCGGTATCGCGGCGTTGGCCGTCCCCGCCGTCAGGGCGATCAACGCGGCGGCGGCGAGCGGGGCTCCGGCCAGGATCCTGAGGTTCTTGGCGACTCGCATGTGTTCCCTCCGGTTCGGTGCGGATGGCATGGCTGGCTGGCTGGGCAGGGGCGGTCCGCCGTTCTGCCGCTTGCGCGCAGGGTGAACAAGTAGCCTGTCGCGAACGGGAGTTCGGAGTCGTTCCGATCACCCCGAAATGGAACCTAGGCCAGGCCGGCATGCAAGGTCCATACCTTTGACGTGTTGTCATGAACACAAGTCAAGAAGCTTTACGAACGCGGCCGAAGGCTGGACCATGGGTGACCGCGCGGCACGGCGGACCGTTGACAGGGCACGTTCCGCTCCCCCTGGAGGCACTATGCGCACCGCGCTCCGCACCGCCCTGACCGTCACACTCCTCGGCGCCGCCGCCCTCACCCCCGCCCTCGGCACCGCCGAGGCTGCCGACGCGGCCCCGCGGGAGGTGAACCAGGGGTACAGCATCCCGGTCGGCGCGATCACCGACCTCGGCGCCCTGCCGGTGCTCGGGCACCTCGGGACGGACTTCGCCCGGCTGCTCGGGCCGACACCTCACGAGGCGGCTCGTGAGGCGGCTCGTGAGTTGTCGGCCTAGGCCCAATGCCGGTGACTTTGTGGTCGGTGTCTCGTTGGTTGTGGTGTGGCGAGGGTGGGGCAGGTCAAGTCGCCTGCGGATGAGCGGATA
>NZ_JBIVRD010000076.1:0-15473 GCF_044755565.1 Kitasatospora sp. NPDC092286
TGCCCTCAGCTCCACCGTCCTGCTGCGACAGGATCAGCGGCGAAGGCCTCTCACCTCCACTCGAACCACAGCGCCTCACGGCGCACCCACGACCTGAGGCACTCGGCGGCCACGCTCCTCCTGGAACAGGGCGTCGAACTCGTCGTCATCAAGGAGCTCCTCGGCCACGCCCACATCGGTGTGACCGCCACCGTGTACGCCCACGTCCGACTCCGCCTCCAGCGCGACGCCATCGACCTCCTCGGCAACGCCCTCCGCGCCCCCGCCACCCGGCCCGACGACGGCGACGAACCGCCGCTTTGTGCAGCACCCGTCCGCTGACGTTGCCGTCAACTACTGCCGTCAAGACGCCCAGAAGCCCCGCCGATGATTTTTCGGCGGGGCTTCTAGCATGGGATCTAGTTCGACTGAACTTAAGACTGGGACGCCGAGGCAATTCTCCGGATAGCCGAATCGCTGGCGATTACCCATTCAGGCCACCCCACCGACCGATCCATGTTCAGCTTGCCGGCATAAGAGGATTCTCGGCCTCAAATTCAAACGTTTCTATCGCGGCGCCGATCGGAAACTCCGAATGGTCTCGCCAGATTTTAGCGACAGAGACCAGAAGGTTCCATGAGGCAGTCGCGTGAACCTCAGATACCGCAGCAGTTTCAGGCGGAGAGGCGCGGTAGTAGCGAATAGCCGCAACCTGCTTGTCTGTAATCAGACGGAGCGCAGTGGCCGTGCGGTGGGCTTCATCTTCTCGAAGTGAATCGGCACCGAGGATTCGAGCATATACAAACTTGACCAGTTGCGAAATCTGCTCATCAGTAATCCGCTCCATTTCAGCCTCTCAAGCACTCGATTTTGCACGAAAATAACAACTAGCTCCCCCACCATCAACCCGCAGGGTCGCAGCAGCTGAAACGCGGCACTCGCAGGAAATCTGAGTGACCATCAGATTTGCGGCTGCAACCCGTGATCGCCCAACCGCTACTGGATAATATCAACCCGTCACCACGCATCAGAAAACATGACGGCCGCCGCGCCCTGAGAGCAAGTCGCCCGAGGGCCCTTGAATTACCGCCGCGCATGAGGCCGACCGGAATCACCCGGCCGGCCTCATGCAAGATTACGACGATTCATTCACTCGGTCAGGCCGCGCGGGATCTCTTTGCGCTAGCATCCCGGCGTGTATAGCTTTATGTTCTTGTAGTTGTGATTGTCCACCCAGCCAATATCACCATACCTGTTCACGAGAATCCGATACTTATTTTTCCCATCACCCATGTCGTAGATCAACGCCGAGTCGTTAGCCCCGGGCGCCGAAGGTCCCCACTTTCGCGCGTGCGCGCCAGGGGTGGGGTTATTTCCTGTTCTGACCTCGAACCTGTCAGGACCGGTGCCATCACCATTCGGCCTTGGTTGCGCTTGCCCAGCCAGGATTTCCTGAATTCGCTGCTGGACAATGTTCGGAATTGCCGGGTCATCGCCGCCAGCGTTATGCACCAGCACCGGAGTCTCGCCCGCCAGCACATAGTACGTGTGGCGGTGGTCGATGGTCAGGTTGTACATGTTCCGCGGGCCGGGGATCGCATGGAGGCTCGCAACTTCGACAGTACGCCCAGACGCCGCTTTCAGATGGTGGCCGACCTGGAGATCCTCGGCTTGAGTCCACTGCTGGATCGTGTCGTCCCAGAACGGATGGTTGGCCGTAGTGTGAATAACGGCTTCGCCATCCGCTTCGGTATGAACGGAAAGATCGATCAGGTCTTCGTCGTCGTGGACCCAGCGAGCGATGACCCGTTCGGGCCCCTTTGATTCGACGTCGTCTTGATCGGCAGCCAGAACCGAGTCGCCAACAACGATATTAGCTATGGACTTCGAACTTCCATCTGCCATGAGTACTGGCGTCTCAGGACTGAAACTGCAAGTCGGGAATAGGCGATCGAAGATATTCGACCGCGGCGACTCCAGCTTCGGAAGGATCTTAGCCTCGGCCTTCCCTATGCCAGATTTCTTTCCGCCAACGAGAAACCCGAGAGTAAATCCAACAATTCCTCCACGCTTGAAGTTCGTCGACTTGGTTTTGACGCCATTGATATTTATTACGTGATTTAGTGCGCCATTTCCGAACCCCTTGAAAAGGTTCCCCGATCCCGGAATGGTGCTATTCATCATATCGCCGCCAAGGTTAATCAAATCGTGGCTAACCTCGGTTCCCGCGCCCCAGAAATAGTCTGACAGCCCCCCGGGCCTTTCGGATGATGACAACCCGGATCCTCCGCCGCCAAGCCCGACGCCTTTGGGTGCGCATGGGCCATCGGTTCCTATGCAGATCTCACCCCTGGAATTCTTTGACCAGCACCCATGGATTTCGAATCCGTGGCATTCTGTACGGGTAAGTCCATCTCCGTTTCCGCAGTCTGCACGGTCGAAGAGCCCCTTCGCGCAGGGTGCAAGTCCGGAGGGGTCGCTGAGATTGGCCGGGTTGTTATTACTGTATGCGTAGCCGTTCCACTGTTGTGGGCTCGACTGGTCGAGGACGGGGTCGGGGCTGATGAAGCGGCCGGTGGTCGGCTGGTACTGCCGTGCGCCGAGGTTGGTGAGGCCGGTGGTGTCGTCCTTGGTGCCGCCGACGTAACCCTTGTCACCGAGCCAGGTGCCAGGTGCGGGCTGGTTGCCGCGGGGGTTGCCGAACGGGTCGGTGGGGCGGCGGGTGGTGGCGGAGGTGGTGAGGTCGATGCTCACGGCGCCGGTGCCGTGGTGGTCGGCGGCCTGGACGACGAAGCTGCCGGGGGCGGTGCCCGCGCCCTTGCGGACGATGGTGAGTCCGCCGGGGACGGGGTAGTAGCGGGTGCCGGTCTGGGCCTTGGTGGTGGTGTCGACGGTGAGTTCGTCACCGCCGAGGTTGATGGTGTTGGTGCCGGGGTTGCGGCGGATGAGCTGGTTGCCGTCGGCGTCGTAGAGGTAGGTGGTGGTGGTGTTGGGGACGGTCCACTTCTGCCCGGCCGGAACGGTGCTCACGCAGTCGCCGATGACGAGGGCGGTGTTGCTGGTGGTGACGTCGCCGGGGATGGCGAGGCAGCGGTTGGCGGCGGGGTTGTGGAGGGTGCCGTCGGCGCGCGGGGTCCAGGTCTGTGCGGCGGAGTTGTCGCAGTTCTGGGTCTGGACGGCCGAGCCGGCGGTGGTGCCCATGGCCTGGACGCACTTGCCGAGGACGACGAGGCGGTTGTTGGCGACGGTGTAGAGCTGGCTGCCGCCGCTGGTGCAGGCGTTGATCTGCAGGTTGGTGCCGTTGGCGTTGCTGCCGCCGGCGGTGGCGATGCACTTGCCGCCGTTGCCGGTGATCTGCCCGGCCGCCGTGTAGGCGGCGAGTTTGCCTTCGCTGTTCCAGGTGAGGGCGGCGGTGCCGGTACCGGAGACACCGGTACGAATGGCGGTGGTGTTGCCGACCGCGTCGTACTGGGTGGCGCCGTTGGCGGTCGTGGTGGTGCCGGTCTTGACGGTGGAGGTGAGCAGAGCGTGGGCGCCGCCGGTGCCCCCGCCGGTGTTGGCCGCGGTGGTCGGTGTGTTGACGGTGCCAGGTGCCGGGAACTGCTGGGTGGTGGTGACGTCCTTGCTGGTGTCACCGAACTGGTCGTGCTGGATCAGTGAGGTGCGGTTGCCGGTCAGGTCGTAGGTGTAGTCCTGCCAGTAGGGGTTGCCGCCACCCACGGTGGTCTTGGCGGGTGCGACGGCGCCGCTGGTGGGGGTGGTGTTGGCGCAGGCCCCCTGGTCGAGGGTCTTGTGCTGGAGCGGATCGGGGGTGGTGATGCCGCCGGTGTCGGTCCAGGCGGTGGTGAGGCGGCCGAGGTAGTCGTAGGTGAAGCACTGCCGGTCGGTCGCGGACGGGGTGTTGTCGGGGATGTTGGTGATCGAGGTGATCGAACCGGCGGGGTTGTAGGTGTAGTTGGTCTGCTGCACCGCGCCGCGGGTCGCGATCTGCTTGTCGAGGAACTGGGCGCGGACCCGGCCGGTGGCCTGGTCATAGTCGGTGGTGGTCACCACCTGGCTGCCCCAGGGGTTCACGGTCGAACGCAGGGGCCAGCCGAACGCGTCGTACTCGCTCTGCACGTCATACGTCGTCGCGCCAGCATAGGAGAACATCTGACCGTAGCTGTTGTACGAGAACGCGAGCTCCTCGTACGGCAGGCTTCCGATGGCAGGCACGGTGCTCTGCTTCGGGTTTCCGGTGATCTGGTCGTACTGCGCGGTGGTGGTGTAGGTGTACGTGCCGGAGGTGAGGCCGGCCTCCGTACCTGGGATGGTGATGGTACTGCCGGTGGGGCGGTAGCCGTTGTCGTAACCGGTGAGAGTGGTGGTGTACGCCTGGCCGCTACTTCCGCCCACGTAGCGGGTGGAGCTGGCGGACTTGCCCTTCATCACAGTGTCGAACGTCCACCCGGCCAACTGTGTGACGGGTGTCACCGGCCCCTCGTACACGCCGGTCTTGCGACCGGCGATGTCGTAGCTGTAGCTGAGAACCTGCCCCTTGCTGTCTGTGGTGGTGGCGAGTCGTGACGCCACGTCGTAGGTGCGGCTGCTGGTGCCGGTGTCCGGGTCACTGGCACTGGTCTGACGGCCGCGCAGGTCGTAGCCGTAGCTCCAGGTGTTTCCTGAGCTGTCCACCAGGCTGGCCAGTTGGCCGACGGGGGTGTAGGCGTAGCGGGTGACGGTGGCGTCCGGCGCTTGTCCGGTGGCGGTGGCTGTGCGGTACTGCCACAGCTCGGTGGTACGGCCTCGGGCGTCGGTCAGGGTGCTGGTGGGCCAGGCGCCCTGCGGCGGGACCACGTCGGTGCGGTCGGCGCCGGGGTAGGCGGTGGTGGTCTGGTTCTGAAGAGCGCCGAGGGACCAGAACGCCGAGGTGACCGGGCGGCCCAGACCGTCGAAGGTGGTTCGGATCTGGGAGGGGATGGTGCTGTCAGGAGCCGTGACCAGCGTGGTCGACGGGCCGGAGTCCTTGTTGTACCAGGCAGCGTTGGCGGCCCAGGTGCGTCCTTGGGAGTCGTATTGAGTGTCGGTGATCAGGCGGCCGGTATAGCCCGGGCCAGCGGGTGAGGACTGGGTCTGGCGGGTGCGGGTGAAGCCGTCGAGCAAGGCCACTGAGCGCGTGTAGACGGGTGTGTCGCTGTCCACGGTGAGGGTCGATGAGGTGATCGTCGACGGAACACCGGTGGTATTGGAGACGGTGTAGGCGAAGCCGAGGTTCGGGTTGGGCTTGCTGGCTGGTGTGCGGCCCGGCAGCCACACCCCGGTCAGCCGGCCGAGGGCGTCATAGGTTTGGGCAGTGGTCTTCCCGTTGATGTCGGTGGCGCTGAGAGGCAGGGACCGGCGGGTGTCCAGTGTGGTGACAGAGTCCCACGTCCCGTTCGCATTTCCGGGGATCGGCGCGGAGACCGTGACGGTTGAGGGGAGTTCGCCGGGCGTGGCTGAACCGTACGTGGTCGTGGTGGTGGCACCGACTGGGTGCTGAGCGTCGGTGCTGTTCGGGTCGGTCGCTGCCACGGCACGCCCGTAGGTGTCGTAGCCGGCGGCGGAAACGGTCACGAAGACGGGGGCGCCGACGCTGTCGAAGCGGTCGAGGGTTTGCGCGCCGGTCCTGTCAGCGGTCGCACCGGTCTGGCCGTAAGGCAGCCCGTCGTAAAGTACGCGGTCCCACGAGACGGTATTTGCCGAGGTGGGCGTGGTGGTGCAGGCGCCAGGACCAGAGACGGTGAGGGTTTCGGCAACCTGATCGGTGCGTTGCGGGTCGGGGCCGGCGGCGTACTTGGTCCGGGTGCAGAGGTCCGGCAGATCGTCGGCCTGATCGAGTGACGCCTTTACTCTGTTGGCGTAGTACAGGTCGCTCTCTATGGTCTTGGTGACCGTGCGCCAGCTGTTGTCGGATTTACGCGCACGCAACACGGTGCTGGTGGTGGTGGCTGCGTATCGCGCAACAAGGTCGGGCAGTCCGCTGCCTCGCGGCTGTCTGGCGGTCTCGAACTCGCCGCTGGAGCTGTTGACGGCTTGCGCTGCGACTGTCCCGTTGGTCAGATCGACGGTCTCGGTCTGCAGGGTCTGTCCGGAGAGCCAGTCGACATCGGTGACATTACGGCCGAGGGCGTCCGTGAGCTGGGGGACGCTGCGGGGGTTGCCGTTCTTGCGGATGTCGCCGTCCATGCCCTGACGGTAGGTGGTGCGGGTCTGGGTCTTGGGGCCGTCGTTGCCGCTTCCCACGGTGGTGGTGACGGTGGCGAAGCCGCGGAAGTCGCCCCAGGTGCGGGCCTTGGCGTCGGTGAACTGGTTGTCGTCGCGGTGCCAGGCGGCCGGGCCGTAGGTGTAGCTGGTGATCTTGGCGGGGGAGCCAGTGGCGAAGTCGTTCTCGGTGAGCGAGGCGACGGTGTAGTGGTTGAACCAGTCGAGGACGGGGTCCGCTTCGGCGACCGAGTTGGGCGGGGACCAGCGGACGGGGTAGCAGGCGCGGGTGTTGTCGTCCTCGGCGGTCGGCATCACGTGGTTGATACGGGAACAGTCGCGCAGGTTGTAGTCGACGTTGAGGACGCCGCCGGTCTCGTTGCGGATCTGCTGGATGCGCGCGCGGTTCATCCGCGGCGGCGCCGGCACGAGGTCGGTGCCGTCGACCCGGTTGGGCAGCATCACCGGGGTGAAGGTGACCGGCGGGGTGCTGACACTGGGGCTGGCGGTCTTGCCGGTGCGCTGCACCGAGTCCAGCCACAGCGCCTTCTGGCTCGTGGTTTCGACAGGGTCCGGCGGGGGCTGTTGGTTCGCGGAGCGGCTGGGGTCGGGGAAGGAGTGCTTGAGTTCGTAGGCGTCGACGTCCTGCCAGGCGTTGTTGACCCGTACCTGGGTGCTGATGGAGGTCAGCCGCTTGGTGGTGAAGTAGGTGGGGCCGGCGGTGGTGCAGGTGCCCGTGGCCTTGCATTCCTGGTCGACGGGGACGTCGGGCCAGTTGTTCTTGTTCGCGACCGTGCGGTTGGCAGGATCGCAGGCGGATCCGGCTTCCAGGCAGCGCTCGGCGGTGGTGAAGCTGACCCGGGCTGCGGGCTGGAGGGCGCCCTTCGCCGCGACCTGCTCGCTGAGGCGCTGGCCGTAGTCGATCCGCGTGACGGTGTTGGCCCGGGTGTAGGCAGTCGGCGTGCCGGTGCCGTTGTTCTGGACGCCGCCGCGGGAGTAGTAGTTGGTCTCCGGCGCCCAGGTGTAGGTGGTCAGGTTGCCGTGGGCGTCGACCACGTAGTCCAGCGAGAGACCCTGCCACATCTGGCACCAGGACGCCTTGCCCTTGGCCGCGTCGTAGCACCGGTCCCCGCTGTTCGGCGCGTAGACCGGCACGGTGGAGGCGGAGTTGGTGGCCGGGTCGCTCTTGTCACCACCGGGCAGGTGGTTCAGCCCGAAGTAGTAGACCGTCCCGGAGGTATCGGTGACCTTGGCGTAGGCGCCGTTGTCGGTGCCGTTGGCCGCACCGGTGCCGAACTCGACCTTCGTCCCGTCATCTTCCTTCAGCCGCCACACGCCGGTGGCGTCGTCCGAGGACACCGCGTTCTTCGACACCCGAACGAGTGGCCCGGAGTGCGAACCCAGCGACAGGGTGGCGTTGAAACCGCCCCAGCACAGGTCACTGGAGCCGGTGATCCCCGCCTTGTCACACCGCTGGTAACTGCGCTCGATAAAACCGGGATTGAAGTCCCAGCCGTCCCCGATCCAGGACGCCTGCGCATTGGTCGACGATGTCTTGCCGTCCACCGACGAGGAGTTGTAGCCCAGGGAGACACCGGGGGCGGAGCCGCCCAGCGCGGGCGGGACCTGGATCCCGTAGCTGTAGGTCAGCCCCCCGGAGGAACCCCCGGAGGCCCACCCCGAGGAACTGGACAGGCTCGTAGCACTGTACGTCCCCCCTCCACCGGACGCACCGGTCTCCGAGGCCAGAACGACGGGCACTGATTGGCTTGACGCTGAAACAGCTGCAGAGGGGGAAGCGGTTGAGAATGACGCGTTTGTGATGCCTGCCGACGAAGTCGGTCCAGTGATGGATCCTGTTGTTGGCAGGTCAACGCTCGCGACGAGTTGCTTGCTGCCCGGATCGTAGGTGGCCGCGAGGGGGGTGCGGGTGAGGCAAGCAGGTATTTCCGGTGTCTGGAGGGCGCACGCTGGCATGGTCACCAGACGGCCACGCGAAGCGAAGTCTGCTCCCATCCGGGCGCTGAGCGCGTCAGCGTCGAGGGCGACCCTGACCTCGGTCTTGCCGTCAGGCACGTCAGTGCTGAGGGACAGGAGAACGCCGTTCACACCGGCGGCTACCGCAGTGCGGCTATCGGCCTGTACCACCGTCACCGAGCCCGAGGTCTGGCTACTTTGACCAACGGCACTGACCCAGACGGGCAGAGCTCCCGCTCGGGTCGCTGTTTCAGAGAGCGCAATAGTCTCGCTCTCCTCCTTGACGGCGACCTGCGGAGCAGGGTCGTTCGTCCGGCTGGGAACGGGATAGTGCGGCGCCACCTCCGAAGGCCGGTCAGCCTGAATTGCCTTGACCGACGGCGTCGTCGGCAGCGGGGTGTCCGGCGGCAACCACACTCGTGAGAAGTCTGGGTCCTCGGCGACAGCCTGAGCCGCCACAGGGGCAAGCAGCGAGGCCACCACCGCCAGGGCGACAACGCTCGCTGCTCGCCGGAGACCACCTACAGACGGTCTGGCAGTTTTATTAACTATCAATGTTTCATCCTAGTTGACGAATCATTACCAGCACAAGAGCATGCCATGGGCTGGAGGATTCTACTGGCCACGAATCATGAGGGCCTATGGGTAGGGGCGCAGCAATCCATGTGTCACACATCACACCGCCCTCTATGGGTGACTTATCCCCGCTTGGCCCCTCCGCCCTCCCGAAATCTCTTGACCGCCTTGTCCCCCACCTGGAAGCGTGGCTCTGATCTCTGCGCATACCCGCGCAACGAGGCATAAATTCAGGAACTCGCGTGCATATCAGATC
Organism: Kitasatospora sp. NPDC092286; assembly: GCF_044755565.1. Classification (NCBI taxonomy): domain Bacteria; kingdom Bacillati; phylum Actinomycetota; class Actinomycetes; order Kitasatosporales; family Streptomycetaceae; genus Kitasatospora; species Kitasatospora sp. NPDC092286. Next base: position 9,008 of record NZ_JBIVRD010000076.1, read on the forward strand.
AACGTGGCTGAATAACAATCCGGTCTCGCGGAGAACAATCGAGAGGGGCGCGAGAGGTAGGCGCGCGAAGTCCTCCGCCGCCGTACTGGCCCTGACGGCAGGCCTGCTCGCGGCGGCTCCACTTTCGGCAATGGGCGATCCAGTCGATCCTCAGGCGATGGTCGACGCCGGGGACGCCAAGCACGCGGGCGAGCTTCTGGACCCGCGGCCGGCCGAGCTGGCGATCGCGGAGGCGAAGCGGACCGGCAAGGATGTGCCGATCCCGTCGCTGACCGACGAGTTCAGCACCACCGTTGCCACGCCCGCCGGCCGGCTCCGCCAGGAGCAGCACATGGACGCGCAGCGGGTGAAGCGGGCTGACGGGTCGTGGACGGCGCTGGACGACATGCTGGTTCAGCGTGCTGACGGGTCGTTCGTGCCTGCGGCGGCGAGTGAGGGCCTGGTGATCTCGGGCGGTGGCGGTGGTCCGCTGGCGACGATGACCACCGGGGACGGCAAGCAGCTGGCGGTGGGGTCGCCGTTCGGTGGTGCGCTGCCGGTTCCGGTGGTGAGTGGCAACAGTGCTTTGTTCGCGTCGGTGGCGCCGGACACGGACCTGAAGGTGACGGCGGACCGGTTCGGTGGGTACAGCACCGTGCTGGTGCTGCACACCCCGGCCGCCGCTGCTAACCCGGCGGTGCGTTCGCTGAACTTCCCCGCCACGGCCAATGGGGTGGAGCTGTCGGCCAACGCGGACGGCAGTCTGAAGGCTGTCAGCGGCGGTCAGGAGGTGTTCACGGCGCCGAAGCCGCAGATGTGGTCCGCCGCGGCCCCCGCGGCGAACGGGGCTGCCGCGAAGGCCTCCTTCACCGCACGGGAGGCGGCTCCCGCGCCGTCTGCGTCGGGCGAGGGCGCTGGTGCGACCCGCCAGGAGCCGGATGCGCCGAGCAGCGCGGACGGGCCCGGTCCGAAGGCCACCGTCGCCGACGTCCCGGTGACCGCGGCCACCGACGCGAAGGGTGTCGGGGCGATCCGGCTGTCGCCCAGCCCGGAACTGCTGGACGGCGCCAACACGAGCTATCCGATCTACGTTGACCCGTCGTGGTCGAACGACGCCCGGGGCAAGAGCCACCACGCCTGGGTGCAGTCCGGCTACCCGGGGGTGGGTAACTTCGACCGCACCGGCCCGGCGGACCGTGACCGCCCGGGTGTCGGTTACCAGGGCTGGGAGACCACCAAGGGTGTCGAGCGGGCGCTGTACGAGTTCAACCTCAACGGTTACCTGCCCAACACGGTCATCAACTACGCGAACCTGCGGGTGTCGCAGTACGTGTCGGCCGACTACTCCTGCACCACCACGTACCCGGTGAACCTCTACCGGGCCGGGGCCTTCGACGGCTCCATCTCCTGGAACAGCCACAAGACCTACGAATGGGTCGACGGCAAGAACGTTCCCGGGAACGGGACGAACGCCGCGTGCAAGCCGGACATCCCCGTCGATTTCAACGTCACCGCCCCGATGCGCAACGCGCTCGCCGACACCGGGACGCCGCTGGCGTTCGCCCTGGTCGGCAGCGAGGGCAGCGGCGACAAGATGGGCTTCAAGCGCTTCGGCTACGACGCCGTCCTGTCCACCGAGTACGACCACGTCCCCCTGCAGCCGGGTGACCCGCGCACCTCCCCCGCCCCGCGCAGCGTCCTCGACGGTGAGAGCGACAGCTGCGGCAACGTGCCGGTCTCCTCCTACCGCTGGATCACCGACACCACCGTCAACCTCACCTCGGTGGTCAGCAGCCACAACCAGTCCCAGCTGACCGAGTACGTCAACATCTGGGACGACTCCTCCCCGGGTGCCCCGAGTGTCAGCAACGGCTGGTCGGGCTTCGTGCCCAACGGCAGCCGCGCCTCCTACACCGTCCCGCGTACCACGCTCAAGGACGGCCATGCCTACGGCTGGGCCGCCCAGGGCGACGACGGCCTGGTCCGCGGGCCGGCGACCGCCGTCTGCCACTTCGCCGTTGACACCACCCCGCCGGTCGCCGCGTTCGGCACCTTCACCAACCCGGCCACCCAGTTCCCCCCGTCGGGCAACGGCCAGACCACCAACCTGCGCCTCGGCGAGGAGGGCTCGATCCCCTTCACGGCCTACGACCCCAACCCCTCCGGCCTGCTGGCTTCGGGCGTGGTCTGCGTCCGCTACGGCTACGACCCGCAGCTGGCCACCTATATGCAGAAGTGCCCGGACCCGGGCAGCCGCACGCTGAACCTCAGCGAGATCAGGACCAGGCCCACCCACTGGGGCACCAACATCCTGTACGCCCAGGTCTTCGACGGCGCCGGGAACGCCTCCCAGACGATGTCGTACTCCTTCTACGTCCCCTGGGCCCCCGGTCCGGTCGCCTTCGGCGACACCACCGGCGACGCCAACCCGGACATCCTCGTCCCGGACAGCGCCGGCAACCTGATCACCCACGGCCGCGCCACCGACCCGGGCAACACCAGCGTCCCGCCCACCGGCACCGCCGCCCCCGCCAACCAGGCCCCCGAAGTCAGCACCGGCCGGACGTGGAAGGACTTCCACGTCACCCACCGCGGCTCCCGTGACCCGGGCAAGAACACCGACGACCTGTTCGTCCACCGCGACGGCGGCGACCAGCTCTACTACTACGCCAACTCGGAGTCCGACCCGGGCCGCTTCACCCTGGGCACCGCAGCCACCCTCGACCGGCCGAACTGCGTCGGCGACAGCACCGCCTGCCCCGGCTACCGGCAGGACGAGGACTGGCACAACACCAGCCAGATCACCCCGATCGGCTCGGCCAAGGACACCCGCACCCCCAACCGCGAGGTCAAGGACGCCACCGGCTTCCTCGCCGTGGAGTCCGGCAACCTCTGGTACTACCCGGTCAAGCCCAACCACACGCTGCGCGCGCCGAACCTCGTCGCCACCGGCGGCTGGGACACCCTCGACCTCATGGTCCCGGGCAACACCCTGGCCGTCGACCCCGCCGGCACCACCCCGGTCACCCCTGCCCTGTGGGCCCGCGCCCGCACCACCACGGGCGGCCGCACCGCCGGCGACATCCTCCAGTACGCCCTCACCACCCAGACCCGCACCGACGGCCTCGGCGAGTACACCACCGTCACCGCCGTCACCCCCGCCGGCACACCCAAGATCGGCGCCGGCGTCACCACCACCGACTTCCCGACCGTCGGCGCAGACGGCGACGTGACCGGCGACGGCGTGCCCGACCTGTGGGCCCTCGACAGCTCCGGCAACCTGCGCACCTGGCCCGGCAGCGTCACCAACAAGGTCGTCACCGGCTTCAACGGCGACCATTACCGCGGCAACACCCAGGCCCCGCAGGCCCAGTGGAAGCTCCAGGGCGACACCACCGCCAACCCCACCACCTACAACGCCACGCCCAGCAACCTCACCTTCGCGAACGACACCGTCGACGGCCGCGCCACCAAGGTCGCCGTCTTCAACGGCACCACCTCCGCCACCACCGACAAGCCCGTCGTCGACACCCGCCAGAGCTTCACCCTCAGCACCTGGGCCAAGTCCACCGGCACCGGCAACGTCATCGCCAGCCAGAACACCACCCGCGCCAGCAGCTTCCTCCTCTGGAGCGAAGGCAACGGCGGCGCCTGGCGCTTCGCCCTCGCCCACGCCGACGACAACAACTGGCCCTACGACTACACCACCGTCACCAACAGCGCCGCACTCGTCAAGTCCGACGTCTGGACCCAGCTCACCGCCAGCTACAACGCCGCCACCGGCCAGATGAGCCTCTACGTCAACGGCACCCTCGCCGGCAGCGCCTACCACGACGCCGCCAAGAGCCCCGCCCCCAGCGGAAACCTCGTCCTCGGCCGCTACCAGTACCAGGGCCAGCAGACCACCAGCTTCAACGGCAGCGTCAGCAACTTCGCCGCCTACAACACCGCCGTCAACCCCCCCGCCACCGCCACCGCCGTCCGGCACGCCGCCAGCGACCGCTGCCTCGACGTCCCCAACAACGACACCGGCCAGGGCATCGCCATCTGGACCTGTAACAACGGCCCCGCCCAGAGCCTCACCGTCAACCCCGCCAACGCCACCGTCAGCCTGCGCGGCATGTGCCTGGACATCGGCGGAGCCAGCACCGCCAACGGCGCCGCCGTCGGCCTCTGGAACTGCACCCCCGGATCCTGGAACCAGGTCTGGATCCCCCGCGCCGACGGCAGCCTCTACAACCCCGGCTCCAACCACTGCCTCGACCTGCCCGGCAACGACATCACCCCAGGCACCCGCCTCATCGCTTTCAACTGCAACGCCACCCCCGCCCAGACCTGGAGCATCCCCGCCCTGAAGACCCCCGCCCTCCCCGTCAACCCCTGACCTGCCGAACAACCCACTGGGGCCCACAGCGCGAAGTGCGCTGTGGGCCCCGCCCGCCTGATCATGCAGATGTTCGCCACCCGATCGTGTGATCATTTTGAGGCAAGGCGCCGCCAGAGAGAGTCAGCCTCGCCTGAGCCTGATCCGCTTTCACGGACACCTGAGATCAAGGGCTTCGGCGCCCGGAAGAATGATGTCCATCGTGGAGAGCATGGAAAGGAAGGAGCCGTGCCCTCACCGTTCGTTCACTCCGAAGTTCAAGACCGTGTCGGCAACGGGTGAAACGAGGACCCCCGAACGCCCCAGTTGAGGGGTTCAGAAGCCGTTGTCGTACCGAACTTGATCGGCGGGTTTCCGCAGTTCAGGCATGATGCCGGCATGGCGAGGCATGCTCGGGCCGTTGGGTTGTCTCGTTGGTGGAGGTGCCGGGATGGCGTCGGTGGTGGGTCTCCTGGAGGAGCGGGAGCTGGCCGCGCGTGAGCGCGTGGAGGAGCTTCGGGAGGTGGCGGACCGGGTACTCGCTGAGCTCGCCGAAGCGGAGACGGCCTGGCACGAGTGGCTGATCGCCCGGCAGCGCGTTGGCGAGGTTCTGTCCGGGCCGCGGCCCGGACAGGCAGGTGAAGCTGGCCCGGAAGCCGGTGAGTCTTCCGGGTCGGAGCCCGCGACGAACGCGCCCGCCGAGGTTCCCCTGCCGAGGGCCGCGCGATCGGGCTCGATCGTCCCGGTGTGGCGTCCCGCGCTTTCCACGGACGCGCTCGCTCCCCACTACCAGCGCATCCTCGCCACGCTCACCGAACAAGCATCCGGCGGGAAGCCAGTGATGTCCTGTCAGGAGATCACTGCCGTACTCGGACTGGAGCCGGTTCCGGCTAATGTGGAAGGAGTTCGATCGAAGATGAAGCGGCTGGCCGACCGGGGCTGGGCCGACGAGCCCACCCCGGGACGGTTCACGCTCGCCGCCGGGCCAGCCGGCGGCTCATGAGCATCGTCATCGACCACAGCACCATCCGCTCATGCACGGCGGACAGCCTCTCGCAGTCGCGCACCAGGCGCCGCGAGCGCATCAGCCAGCTCAGCGCGCGTTCCACCACCCAGCGTCTGGGCAGCACCACGAACCCCGAGGCGTCGTCGCTGCGCTTGACGATCTCCAGAGCGAGCCCCAGTTGCTGCTTCGCCCAGCCGACCAGACGACCCGCGTAGCCGCCGTCGGCCCACACCAGGACGATCCTGCGACAGCGGGCCCGGACACGTTCCAGCAGCGGCATCGCGGCGTCCCGGTCCGTCACGTTCGCCGCGGTGACCATCACGGCCAGAAGCAGCCCCAGGCAGTCGACCACGATGTGCCGCTTGCGCCCCGGCACCTTCTTGGCCCCGTCGTAGCCGCGGGTGGCCGCCGGCACCGTGGCCGCCGCCCGCAGTGACTGCGCGTCAATCACCGCCGCGGTCGGCTCCGGATCGCGGCCGGCCTCCTCGCGGACCAGGCCGCGCAACCGGTCGTGCAGTTCCGCGAGCAAGCCCTTCACACGCCACCGCCGCGCGAAGGCGTAGACGCGGTCCCACGCCGGGAAGTCGCCCGGCATCGCTCGCCAGGTGATGCCGCCCGCCACCAGATAGCGAACAGCGTCCAACATCTGTCGGTGGCAGTACGCCTCCGGCTGCCCGCCCCGCCCCTCCAGCCACAGTGGCACCGGCAGACAGTCGCGCACGAGGGCCCATTCCGCGTCCGTCATGTCCGACGGATAGCGCGGTGCACGTCCAGGGCGATCACCCGCGTTCCCGAACCGGTGAGCGAGGCAATCACACGATGGGGCAGCCCAGTTGGACTCCACCCGCACGAGAGCGTAAGACTGCAACAACAGGGCCTCCTGGTGCGCTCCGGCTTCGACAACCATGAGCTGAACCGGAGGCCCTGCCTTCATGCGCGCACAAGCGAGAGATCACCCGACAGAGTCGCCACACTCGAACCGATGTCCACCATGATCGGTATGACAACAGCTTCTCCAACGCTGCTGCGTTTAGCGTGGCGAGCGGGATGCAAGCCCGTCTTCCATGATCGATATCTCGGTGTGGAGGGTGTACTCCTGGGCGGTGGCGGGGTGCTTG